>DASTGU010000072.1:0-39863 GCA_035718845.1 Gemmatimonadaceae bacterium
CGATGCCGCACATCGGCCACGATTTGGAACGGCTGAATGTCATTCCTGGCACGGTCCCCGCGCCGACCAATTGGCCGAAGGGCTGTCGTTTCTTCGAGCGTTGTCGGTACTCGTGGGCTCGCCCCGAGCACGAGCATCCACGATTGTATGACGTTGGGCCGAACCACACATCTCGCTGCCATCTCGCCGTAGAGCCCCAGCATCGCAATCAGCCGCACGAGCCGCTCGTCGCACGACAAGGAGCGGGCGCCGCATGACCGCCGCCAGCGGCAAGCCGATGGCTGCCAGCAGCCAGCTACTCTCGGTGCGGAATCTCCGCAAAGAGTTTCCCATCAAGAAAGGCGTTTTCTCGCGTCAGGTCGGCGCGGTGAAAGCCGTCAACGACGTCTCGCTCGACATCCAGCGCGGTGAAACTCTGGGTGTCGTCGGCGAATCCGGCTGCGGAAAGACGACCACCGGCCGCACGATTCTCCGTTTGCTCGAGCCAACCGGTGGCGAAATAAAATTCGACGGCAAAGACGTTCGCGCGTTGAATCGCAGCGAGCTCCGTGCGCTGCGACGCGAGATGCAGATCATCTTCCAGGATCCGGTGTCGTCGCTCAATCCGCGCATGACAGTTGGCGCGATCATTCGCGAAGGCCTCACGATCCATAAGCTCGCCGAGGGCGCGGCAGCCGACGCGCGCGTCAATCAGCTCTTGCAGGAGGTCGGGCTGCGACCTGAGTACGCGAATCGATACCCGCACGAATTCTCCGGCGGCCAGCGCCAGCGCATTGGTATTGCGCGCGCGCTCTCCGTCGAGCCCAAGTTCATCGTCTGCGACGAGCCAGTCTCAGCGCTCGACGTATCGGTTCAGGCGCAGGTGATCAATCTGCTGGAGGATTTGCAACGACAGCACGATCTCACCTACATGTTCATCGCGCACGATCTGTCGGTGGTCGAGCACATCGCCGATCGCGTCGCCGTGATGTACCTCGGCAAAGTCGTCGAGCTCGCGTCATCGGACGATCTCTATCGCGAGCCGCTGATGCCCTACACCCAGGCGTTGCTCTCCGCCGTCCCCGTTGCGGATCCGAAGGCGCGCAAGCAGCGAATCATTCTCGAGGGCGATGTACCTTCTCCGGCGAGTCCGCCACCGGGATGCGTTTTCCATCCGCGCTGCCATCATCCAGCAAAGGACGTCGCCTGCATGAAGATCGTACCACCGCTCGAGGAAAAAACGCCGGGACATTTTGCCGCGTGCATCAAGCAGCCGCCGACGACCGTCAGCTGGGAGCAACAAAAAGATGCTGGCGGCGTACATCCTCCAGAGCGGTATTTGCCAATTGCCGCTGTCCACGCATAACCGCTAACCGCTTACCTCTAACCGCTAACCGCACCATGGCGAAACGCGACAGAGACGTTTTCGAGCAGCCTTCGGCAGGCACCGTCACCCACGACGAGCCACCGCCGGCGATTGGCCGCGGGGTAAGCACCCGGACCTTCTTCGGACATCCAGTCGGACTCTCCACTCTCTTCTTCACCGAGATGTGGGAGCGGTTCTCGTATTACGGCATCCGCCCGCTCCTGGTGTTGTTCATGACAGCGGCGCTCACCTCCGGCGGATTTGGGCTCGAGCGTGACACCGCTTCGTCGATCGTCGGCATCTACGCCGCCTGTGTTTACCTCGCCTCTCTACCTGGCGGATGGATCGCCGACCGCTGGCTCGGTCTTCGCCGGTCGATCTGGTACGGCGGAATTTTCATTGCCCTCGGACACCTCTCGATCGCGCTGTCGATTGTCTTCGCCAAGCCCGCGTTCTTCATCGGACTGATCCTCATCGTCATCGGCACCGGTCTGCTCAAGCCCAACGTTTCAGCGATCGTCGGCGACCTCTATCCCGAAGGCGGATCCAGACGTGACGCAGGCTTCTCGATCTTCTACATGGGCATCAACACCGGCGCGCTCGTCGCTCCACTCATCACCGGCGTGCTCGGCGAGAAAGTAGGCTGGCACCTCGGCTTCGGCGCCGCCGGCGTCGGTATGTTGATCGGACTCATCACCTACCGCCTGCGCGCCGACAAGACTTTGGGCACCATCGGCGTCGCGCCCGCATCGTCAGATCCAGCGGAGCACCGGCGCGTGAAGCTGTCGGCGCTGATCGGCGTCGCGGTGATTGCGCTGCTGGTTGTACTGACGATGGCCGGCGTGCTTCACATCAACCCGGTCTCGCTCGCCGAGAAGATGAGCCTGATCATGCTCGGCCTGGCGCTCGTGTATTTCGTTTATCTCTTCGTCGCCGGCGGGCTCACCACAGAAGAGAAGAAAAGAGTCGCGGTCATCATCCTGCTTTTCTTCTTCGCGACGATTTTCTGGGCCGCATTCGAGCAGGCGCCGACATCGCTGAACCTGTTCGCGCGCGATTACACCGACCGAATGATCTTCGGTTGGGAGATGCCGACGCTCTGGCTGCAAGCCGCGAACTCGGTCTTCGTCATCGCGCTCGCGCCGGTCTTCGCCTGGCTCTGGATCGCGCTCGGCAGACGCGGCAAGGATCCATCGAGCGTCGCCAAGTTCGCGTGGGGACTTTTCTTCGCCGGCCTCGGCTTCGTCGTGATGTGGGAAGCTGCAAACATCATCATCAACAACGGCGGCAACATCCGAGTGTCGCCGTGGTGGCTGGTGTGGAGCTACTTCTTCCAGAGCGTGGGCGAGCTCTCACTCAGCCCAGTCGGACTGAGCTCCATGACCAAACTCGCGCCGACCAAGTTCAAGGGCCAGATGATGGGCGTCTGGTTCATGGCGTCGGCGATCGGCAACCTCATCGCCGGCCTCGTCGGCGGCAAGGTAGATCCCGAAAAACTGGATCAGATGCCGGCGCTATTCCGTCAGACGTCGTTCTCGCTCTTCATCGCCGCCATCGTCTGCGCGCTCCTGGTATTCGCTGTGCGGAGAATGATGAAAGGAGTACCGGCTGGTCAACGCTGAGGCTGGGTGCATCTCGGCGTACAGTCCTTAATCCGTAGCTGGCAATCACAAAACAGAAGCTGCGAGGGCTTCAGCTTAGTGAGCAGCTACGCTACGAGCTGTGCTACCATTCTCACGGGCAGCTCTGAGCTAAGCTCATTGCTGTGTCTGGACAGAGTAGAGCCGCTCACAGCGTAGCTGCTCACTAAGCTTGGAGCTCGCCGCTTTAGTTTTGTGGATGCCAGTTGCCAGCCGAGATCTGAACGCCGAGAAACGCCGAGATTATGGCCAATTGAACACCGACGACGGTACCGACCTCTCCCGATTGTAGAAGATGTCCCTCGGCTCGACGCGGAAGATTCGCGTGAAGTCATTCGCCACGAAACGAACTTCCCAGCCGTGACCGTGCGGGCCGCGCACAGGGAATGCGAAGTCCAGGCGGCCGGTGCGCCGCGATTGCGGTGGAGAGGCGGCAAGCACGCTGAACCCCACCGAGCCCGACCACGGAGTCGTCTGACCGAACGGCGAATCACCCGCCCAGAGTTTGCCGACGTCCGTCCAGCCGGCAACGGCGATCGTCGCGAAATTCTTGTAGCGCCCGATCAGATATCGATCCTCCGCTCTCGCCACGAGGCGGCGTCCGCCACCAACGTCCGAATTGCGGAATCCGCGCAATCCACCATCGCGATCGGCGAACGAGAGCTGGAATGGAATTCTCTGCTTCCAGCCACCGCTGAAGGTGAGATCCGTCATCACCGTCTGTCGATTGAACGGCTTGAGATAAAGCGCGCCGCGTCCGTGAGCGAGTAGGCCGTCGTAGTTACCACCCTCGTCGCGCCGACCTTCGCCGGCGAGCTCCATCGCCAGGTAGGAGATCGGCGACGCCATACCACCGTAGATGTTCGTCGATCCGAACCAGTCGCGCTCCTTCCCGCGCAGGAACGTCACCCCCTTTCCCAGCAGTGTCGCGACCTGGATGCCCGTGCGCAAATCTTCGGTCCCCTCGAGCGCGTCGAATCCGGTGACACGCAGGAAGTGCACATCTCGCAGACCCCAAAGTCCATTGATGCGCGCCGTCTGATGCTTGGTGTAACGATCGATCAATGCCGTGCTGGTGTCCGGCAGCACGCCCAGCTCGGTCACCGTCACTGGAGTCGATGAAGGGCTTTCATCCTCGAACGACATCGATCCACCGAGCAGCGCGAGTCGACCTTGCGGGGGTCCGATGCGAATTACACCACCGACGTCGCTGTACGATCGAATGATCTTGAGCGCCGACGGATCCGCACCCGGGCGCCGAAAATAGAAGTATCCGTTTTGATTTCCCGCCGTCGTGCGCCAGGACAAACGCTGCAGATCGGTCAGGAATGGATGACTTAGCTCGGTTCTCCAGTCACTTCCGAGATCACGACGGCCGCCTTCCGCTGACAGCTGATACGGCCGACCGAGGAACTGATAGTCGGTGAACCTTCCGGCGAATTCATCGCGGAAAGGCTCGCGCCCCTTTCTCCACAGCCCGTCGACGTGAACGGCTGCGCCCATCAGGTTGTCTTCACCAAGCTGAAGCGCGTGAATCGCGCCGGCGCTGCCGCCGAGGCCGGCGCCGACGATCAGCGAAACTTCGTCCACCGTCGTCACCAGCAGGGTGACGCCGCCGTTGCCATCGGGATACGCCAGCACGCTCGCGTCGGCGATGAACGGTTGCGATCGCAATATGCGCTCGGTCTCGGTGCGCCTCAGCTCGGTGCAACGATCGCCGAGCTGCAGCGCCAGATAGCGCCGGATGACGGACTCACGAGTCGTCACATGCTGCTTGGCGGCGAATCGCCCTGCTCGCTGCAGGATGTTGTCGCCGGTAACTCTGAACGGCGGGTTCGGATCGATATCGATCCGACTGATGCGCTCCCCCTTGCAGGTGACGGGCAGGCTATTCAGGTTTTGAGGCTCAGCCACTGTCGCCGACGCGGCGGCGAAGAGCAGTGCCAACGTACCCTGTCTAAGAGAGATCACTCGTGTTGTCCGCGCGCAAGCCGGTTCCAGCCTGCACAGTTGCTGTTACCGCTAGCATTCGCCCCGATGGCGATACTAGTCGTGTCCGGCTAACTGCCGCTTACGTGAAAGCACTGGAAAATGCAGGGCTCATACCACTCATCGTGCCCCCACTTTCGGACGCTGACGCTGCATCGTCGGTGCTCGACTCCGTCGCTGGATTGGTGCTCACCGGCGGCGAAGATGTTGATCCAGCACGATACGGCGAAGAACGCCACGAAAAAGTACGCTCGGTGAACCCTGCGCGCGATGCAACCGAAGCAGCGTTGATCGAGGAAGCGCGCGCGCGCGGAACACCTGTCCTTGCAATTTGCCGCGGCATTCAGATTCTGAACGTCGCACTGGGTGGAACGCTCGTGCAGGACATCCCTACAGAATGCGAAACCAATATCGATCACGATGAAGACAGCGCGCGCACCTCGCGCTCGCACGAGGTCGAGATCGAGCCCGGCTCACTGATCGCAAAGGCCGTCGGCGCGGAGCATGTCACCGTGAACTCGTTCCATCACCAGTCAGTCAAACAGGTCGCCGATGGAATGAAGGTGACCGCGCGCTCGCCTGATGGGGTAATCGAAGGGATCGAATCCACTGACGAGGATTGGTGGGTGATGGGCGTCCAATGGCATCCCGAGGAGATGACGGACTCTCCTGAGCCGTGGGATCGCGGTCTGTTCAAGGCATTCGCGAAACAGCTTCAGGCGTAGTGGCGCTCCCCCGGATTCTTCACGTCGATTCCGGGCGCAGCTGGCGGGGCGGCCAACGTCAGGTATTTCTGCTCGCCACCGGCCTGCGCGATCTCGGCTATCGTACTCTCATCGTCGCACCAACTGGATCCCCACTCATTCGACGTGCGGACCAGGCTGGCATCCCGACGTATCGCCTGACCATTCGCGGCGAATGGGATATTAGAGCTGCGCGAGAGCTGCGGGCGGTCGCTCGTGAATGGGACGCCGACATCATGCACGCACACGACGCGCGCTCTCATTCGATCGCCCGACTTGCACTGCTCGGCAAACGCAAAACCAGGCTCGTCGTCACCCGACGCGTTGCGTTTCCACCGAAGCAGGTGTGGCTCAAGTATCGACACGGAATCGACGCTTTCATCGCCATCTCAAACGCAGTGAAATCGGCGATGGTTAAAGCCGGAGTGCCGGCTAATCGCATCGAGCTCGTGTATTCGGGTGTGCCAGTTCCGGTCGTCAAACGCCCGCGCAACTGGCGACGCGAGCGCGGCTGGCCGGCGAGCTCGGTGATTTGCGGCATCGTCGGCGCGATGACCCAGGAAAAAGGGCTCGATCTCGTTTCCACCATCGCGCGCAAGCTTCCGGGTGAGCTTTTCCGTCGCACCCGTATCGTGCTACTCGGTGGCAAAGGCAAAGGCGGGACGACGATTTCCGGCGTGGAGAGCTTCGACGCCGGATTCGTTGAAGAGATCCACGACGCGATGTCCGGCCTCGACGTGCTTTGGCATCCCGCGCGGTCCGAAGGCCTCGGCACAGCCGTCATCGACGCGATGGCGCTCGGTATCCCGCCGATCGCCTTTGCCGTGGGCGGACTTCCCGAAGTGATAGAGGACGGAAAGAGCGGGCTCCTCATCGAGCCAGGAGACGTTACGGCTTTCGTGCGCGCTGCTGGCGCGCTCGTCAGCGACGATGGCCTCCGCGCGATGTTGGCCGACGGCGCGCGGCAGCGGGCGCGCGAATTCGACGCCAAGCGCATGATCGAACGGACAGCTGAGGTGTACAATAGAGTGCTTGCGGGGTAGCGACTTCTCGGGAAAGGCTCCTATTTTGCCTGTCAGGCCTGTGTAAGAACTGTCCCGCCCGTCGTAACCAAAGCAACGGAAGTCTTTTGCTCTATATCTGCATCCCGACCTACAACGAAGGTCAGACCGTTGGTGTGCTCCTTTGGCGCATCCGGCGGGTGTTTCAGGACTACTCGCGCGAGTACGAGATCGTCGTTTACGACGATGCAAGTACTGACGGTACGCGCGAGACCCTCGAACCCTACTCGGAAGTCATTCCGCTCACGATTCTGGGCGGCGAGAGACGCCTCGGCTACGGAGCAGCGCTCGAGAAACTGGCCCGCGAAGTCTCGCGGAAGACGCGCTACGCACGCCGCGATGCACTGATCGTGATGCAAGCGGATTTCACGGATCAGCCGGAGCACATTCCGGAGCTGGTGAAAAGGTTCGAGGGCGGTGCGGACATTGTCGCTGCCAAGCAGGAGCTGAACGACGCGCCGCTGCCGGTGCGCCGCCTGCGCCGCTTTGCCGACTGGATCCAGCGCACCGTGCCGCGCACGGACGCCGAGGATCCGTTCACCACCTATCGCTTGTATCGAATCTCAGTGCTCCGTGAGATGCTTAAAGCGATCGGCGACCAGCCCGTTATTACGACCACCGGCTGGGCCGCAAACATGGAGCTGCTTCTCAAAGCTCGACGCTTCGCGCGCCGGGTCGAGAATGTCGATCTCGCGCCGCGCTACGACGTTCGTCAGCGCCCAACCCGGATTCGCCCGGTCGCCGATGCGTTGTTGCTCTTCCGTTTTAGCCGCCGCGCTCGCTCCCTGGCCGCCGCGACGGGAGGGGCGGCGTGATTCATTCTGTGAAATCAGTTTTCAATCCTGCCAATCTTTTGATGCGTTCAACTCTTATTCTCCTGGCATCCGCCACCACTGTATTCGGTCAGGCTCAAACCGCCTCGAGCGCGACGGTCAAGCATGCCCCCGTTCCATTTGGCGTAGGCGAGCGCCTCGAGTACGACGTGAAATTCGGATTCGTCAGAGTCGGAAACGCGCACATGGAGGTTGTTGGACTCGACAACCTGCGCGGCCGCCCCGTCTGGCATACGGCCTTCTACGTTCGCGGCGGCAACTTCATGTATCGCGTCAACGACGTCTACGAGAGCTGGATGGACGCCGAGACGCTTTCGTCGCTGCGTTTCGTGCAGGAGCTGGAGGAAGGCGGCAAGCAAACTGAGCGGCACTTCGAGATCTATCCCGAGCGGTCGATCTTCATTCAGACTTCCAAGAAGCCGGAGAAGGAAGAGCAGTCAGTCAGCCAACCACTCGACGACGGCTCGTTCCTTTATTTCATCCGCACCATTCCGCTGGAAGTCGGAAAGACCTACGACTTCAATCGCTACTTCCGTCCCGATCGCAACCCGGTGCGGATCAGAGTGCTGCGCAAGGAGCGCGTGAGCGTTCCCGCCGGCACCTTCAACGCGATCGTGGTGCAGCCCGTCATCAAAACGAAAGGCATCTTCTCTGAAAACGGGCACGCCGAAGTCTGGCTCAGCGACGACGATCGTCATATCATGCTGCAGCTCAAGTCGAAGCTGTCTTTCGGCTCATTGAATCTCTATCTCAAGTCTTACGTCCCATCGCCGACTCCCTAGGCGGTAAGCGAAAGTCTCGCGGCTCCCGGTCCCCGGCCCCCTCGAGTGGCGGCCGCGGCAAGACCGAGGAAGCAGATCTCTCCAAGGTCAGGACGATTCCTATCGAACGGCGGCCAAACAAGGTCGCCGCCGGCGAGTTTGCGTCACCTCCGGGAAAGGACCGCAGCTTCGCGGCGTTCCTGAAGTCGCTGCCCGACGTGCTCGTCGCGCGCGACTTCCTCAAGGTCATTGATGCAATCGCCAACGCGGCGCAAAGCAGGCGCGCTGTCGTCGTAATGCTCGGTGGCCACGTCGTTAAGACTGGCCTCGCCCCGCTGCTGATCGACCTCATGAAGCGCGGCGTCATCACCCATCTCGCCATGAATGGATCGGCGGCGATTCACGATTACGAGATCGCTCGCTTTGGCGCCACGTCGGAGGATGTCGCACGTGGACTGGTCGATGGCACCTTCGGCATGGCCGACGAGACCGGTCGCGGCATGAACGAGGCGTTCATCGCCGGCATGAAAAACGAGTGGGGGATGGGCGAGTCGCTCGCGCGCGCTCTCGGTGAATCAGAGCTCTCGAATCGTGAGCTCTCCGTCCTCCTCGCCGCCCACGACCTAGGCATTCCCTGCACCGTCCACGCTGCGCTCGGCGCCGAGATAATTCACCAGCACCCGGCGACTAACGGCGCCGCGATTGGTGACACCAGTCATCGCGACTTTCGCCGACTCGCTGCGTCTCTGCCCAAGCTTCACGATGGCGGAGTCGTGCTCAACCTCGGGAGCGCGGTGATAATGCCTGAGGTTTTCCTGAAGGCACTGACGATTGCCCGCAACCTGAATGGCGGCAAACCGACCAACTTCGTCACCTGCGACCTCGACATGCAGCGCCACTACCGGCCGCGCGTAAACGTCGTCCAGCGTCCGACTCAGTTCAGCGGTAAGGGCTACGAAATCACAGGGCACCATGAGATAATGGTGCCTTTGCTGGCGTGGGGGGTTGTTGAAGCGCTCGACGGGTGATTACGGAGTTTAGAACGAGCAGCACGCGCTGGTAGCTGATGGCAGCGGGCTGGTGGCTGGTGGCTGCCCGCAATCAGACAGATCACGACCAAGCAGAGGAAAACCGTGTTGTGAATCTGAATGCGACCGAGATCTGTCCCGTCGCCTGCAGCCAACAGCTATTAGCAGGCTGCCATCAGCTACCAGCGCGTGCAGTTAGCAAAACAAAAGGGCCGAGCAAAGCTCGGCCCTTTCCTTATCCCAAAGACTTAGTACCGCGTCAAGCGCGTACCCGCGAATTTCTCGCGCAGCCTCGCCGCAGTACCCGGCGAAAGAACCCGAATTCCGAAGTACAGCAACCCGCCAACGATCACTACCTTGATCGCAAGGGCAACCAGCCAGAAGGTGAGTCCAACCAGACCGCCGAATAGCTTGAACACCATGCCTACGGCAAATAGGCCGAGCAAAGCGATTAGGCCGATCATGAAAATGGCGCGCAACATGATGTTCTCCGATACAGTGACTGATCCCACTACGTTACTGCTTCACCGGTTGTTTCACGAGAGGAAAACAAACGAGGTGGCACGCTGAACGACGAGGTCATTGTCGTTGGCGGCGGCCTGATCGGCCTCTGTGCCGCCGCCGCGTTGGCTGAGCGCGGCGTAAGCTGCACGATCATAGGTACTTCCAGGCCCGGTGAGGCGTCACCGGCAGCCGCCGGCATGCTTGCGCCGTCCGTCGAGCAGGCGACCGGCTCGGCCCACGACTTCGCCATTGCCGCGCGCGATCGATACCCATCGTACGTCGAATACCTCGCCGAACGAACCGGCGTTCATGTGCCGCTCAATCGTCGCGGCATCCTTCAAGTCGCTATCACCGAGAAAGGCGTGAAAGGCCTCAAGAAAACGGCGCCGAGTTCCGCGCAGTGGATGGAGGCCGACGAGCTGCGCAAGCTCGAGCCATCACTTGGGCACGCGCTCGGCGCGATGTTCAACGTCGGCGACGGCGCGGTCGACAATACGATTCTGCTCGGTGCACTACAAAAACTGATCGCGAAGAATCAGCACATAAGTCGCGTCGCATCGACCGTCACCAAGATCGTGCTTCGTGCCGGATCATGCGATGTGATTCTGCAAGACAAATCACAGCGCACGGCGGAGCGGGTCGTGCTCGCCGCTGGCGCGTGGGTCGGCAAAATCACCGGCGCCCGTTTCGCGGGCGCCGTCAAACCGGCGCGTGGCCAGCTGGTCTCGTACTCTTCGACGCCGTTGCGACACGTTGCCTACGGCCCGCGCGGTTACGTCGTGCCACGAGCAGACTCGCTGATTGGCGGCAGCACGATGGAAGACGTCGGCTTCGACTCGAAGACGACTCCCGCCGGAATCAAGAAAGTGCGCGCGGCAGCCGAAGAGATTTGTCCCGTTTTGGAATCCACACAGAACGTGACGGCGTGGGCGGGTTTACGACCGGTGACACCCGACATGCTTCCCATCATCGGCGCCGATCCCGAGTACGCTTCGCTACTTTACGCGTGTGGCCACTCGCGCAACGGCGTACTGATGGCCCCCCTGACGGGGGATATAATCGCCGATCTTGTGACAGGATCACCACTTAGCCACGACCTGGCTCAATTTCGCCCCGACCGCTTTTAATGTAGATTCCCGTAAGCTCGACGATTCCCTCCCGTCGATCCATAAGAATGGCAGATACTCTTTATCAGATAATGGGGCGTCACCGCGTGGAGCCGCTCCCCGAGCGGAAACCGTCGTGGCTCAAGGTCAAAGCCCCCGGCGGACCGAACTACCTCCGCCTCAAGCAGATGATGCGCGAGCTGGACCTCCACTCAGTGTGCGAGGAAGCGCATTGCCCCAACGTTGGCGAGTGCTGGGAACACGGCACCGCCACCTTCATGATCCTCGGCGACGTCTGCACCAGAAACTGCGCCTACTGCGCGGTCTCGCACGGCCGACCGCCGAAGTACGACATCGCCGAGCCTTACCGAGTCGCCAAGGCGATCGCTGACATGAACCTGCAGCACGCCGTGATCACGTCGGTCGACCGTGACGACCTGCCTGATTTCGGAGCCTGGGTTTTCGCGGAAACCATCCGACAGATTCACGAGAAGGTGCCCGGCTGCTCGGTCGAAGTGCTCGTTCCTGACTTTCAGGGCAACGAAGACAGCATTCGCACTGTTCTTGAAGCTGGACCGGAGATCTACAATCACAACACCGAGACCGTGCCGCGGCTTTATAAGAAAGCGAGACCCGGCGGTCGCTATCCGAGAGTGATGGAAATCTTCCGATTCGCGAAGCGCACTGCGCCCGAGATTCCGACCAAAACCGGATTGATACTCGGCATGGGTGAGACCAAGGAAGAAGTCGTCGCCGTCATGCGCGATTTGCGGGAAGTAGACGTCGACATTCTCACCCTCGGCCAGTACCTCCGGCCTTCAGATAACCACATCGCACTCGATCGCTACTACACACCCCAGGAATTCAGAGAGCTGTACGAGATTGGCATGGAGATGGGATTCCGACACGTTGAATCAGGACCGCTCGTTCGCTCGAGCTACCACGCCTGGGAGCAGGTGCAGGCGGCCGGCGTATGAGCACTGAGACCAAGCGCGCTGCGCCGAAGGCGGCGGCCAAGGAAAAAGGTAAGGCGAGCAACAACGGCGCTGACGCCAAGCACGACGATTTTCACGGCACGACGCCGGAGCTGAGACGCGAGCTGCTGCACTCGATGCTCGTCCAGCGCCGCTTCGAGGAGAAGTGCGCCGAAGCGTACGCGTTGGGCAAGATCGGCGGCTTCTGCCACCTGTACATCGGCCAGGAGGCGATCTCCACCGGCGTGATGTCGATGATTCGTCCCGACGATTACATCATCACCGCCTATCGCGATCACGGTCAGGCACTCGCGCGTGGCATCAGCCCGCGCGCGATCATGGCGGAGTTGTTTGGGCGCGAAGCAGGGTGCTCGCACGGCAAGGGCGGCTCGATGCACTTGTTCGACGCCAACACCAACTTTCTCGGTGGACACGGTATCGTCGGCGGCCACGTTCCGATTGCAGCCGGCGTCGGCTTCGCCATCAAGTACCGCCGTGGCAATCAGGTTTGCGTCTGCTTCTTCGGTGAAGCGGCGGTGAACATCGGCGCGTTCCATGAGGCGCTCAACCTCGCGTCGTTGTGGAATCTGCCCGTGATTTTCATCATCGAGAACAATCGCTACGGCATGGGCACCGCAATCTCGCGCTCGACTGCCAACGAAGATGTCGTCGTGCGCGCCCAAGGCTATCGCATGGACGGTGAGTCCGTCGACGGCCAGGATGTCTTCGCGGTGCGCGACTGCATCGAGCGGGCGGTCGAGCGCGCCCGCAAGGAGAAGCGCCCGACTCTGATCGAGATGCGGACCTATCGCTTCATGGGCCACTCGATGTCGGACGCCGTGAGCGGGACGTACCGCAGCAAGGAAGAGCTCGAGGAGAACATGAAGCGGGATCCGATCCTCGTGCTGCACAATCGGATGTATGAAGCGGGCGAGCTCACCGAAGGCGAGATGCACAAGATGGACGACGAGGCAAAGGCGATCGCGCAGGACGCCTGGGATTTCGCCGACGCCAGTCCCGAGCCGCCGCTCGATCAGCTGTACACCGACGTCTACTCGGATACCACCTCATAATGGCTGTACTGACTTATCGTGATGCATTGACGCAGGCGCTGCGCGAAGAGCTGCAGCGCGACGATCGCGTCTTCCTGATGGGCGAGGAAGTCGCCCAGTACAACGGTGCCTACAAAGTCTCGAAGGGTCTACTCGACGAGTTCGGCCCGATGCGCATCGTGGATACTCCGATCACGGAGCTCGGATTCGCCGGCGTTGGAGTCGGCGCGGCGATGGTTGGACTGCGTCCCATCGTCGAGTTCATGACCTGGAATTTTGCACTGCTGGCGCTCGACGAAGTGGTGAATGCAGCGGCGAAGATGCTCTACATGTCCGGCGGGCAGTACAAGATGCCAATGGTTTTTCGAGGACCAAACGGTGCCGCGCTGCAGCTCGCTGCCCAGCATTCACAGGCGTGGGAGAGCTGGCTCGCACATATCCCCGGTCTGAAAGTCCTGACTCCGGGAACGCCGGCGGATGCGAAAGGATTGTTGAAGTCGGCGATTCGCGACGACAACCCGGTTGTCTTCCTCGAAGGCGAGATGCTCTACAACACCAAGGGCGAAGTGCCGGAGGAAGATTATCTCACGCCGATCGGTGTAGCCGAGCTGAAGCGCCAAGGCGACCACTGCTCCCTGATCACGCACGGCAAGATGGTACTGGTCGCCATGCGCGTGGCTGATGATCTGGCTAAGGAAGGCATCAACATCGACGTCGTCGATCTGCGCACGGTGCGGCCGATCGACGTCGAAGCGATCTCCAAATCGGTGCAGAAGACGAACCGCGCCGTGGTGCTCGAAGAAGGCTGGGAGATCTGCGGCATGGGATCCCAGGTAGTCGATTTCATCCAGCGTGAGTGCTTCGACGATCTCGACGCGCCGGTGCTGCGCGTGCACCAGGAAGAAGTGCCGATGCCGTACGCGAAGAACCTCGAGAGAGCCGCAAAGCCGGACGCCGGGAAGACCGTCGCGGCAATCAAGAAAGTCATGTACCTCGACTGATCTGACATGGCAACGAAAGTAGTGATGGAGGCGCTGTCGCCGACCATGGAAGAAGGCCGCCTCGTCAAATGGAACAAGAACGAAGGCGATGAGGTGAAGTCCGGTGACGTGCTCGCCGAAGTCGAGACTGACAAAGCGGTGATGGAGCTGGTCGCGCGCGGTGATGGCGTGCTGCGCAAGCGACTCGCGAACGAAGGCGATGCGTCTCCAGTCGGCACTCTGATCGCCGTTATTGCCGGTCGCGACGAGAACATCGATTCCATCGTCGGATCTGCAGGGGGTGGCGCGAGCGCTCCCGCTCAGCAGGCGCAAGGTGGTCAGACCGCCGCGGCGAACAAGACGGTCGCTGACACGCGCGAAACGGCAGGAAGAAGCCCGGTCCCGCAGAATCCAGCGCAGTCGCAGGGCGAAGCATCGACACCTCCGCAGCAGAAGACCGCCGCCCCGCGCGCTCCAGCGCCACCCGCACCACCTGCAGCTCGTCCCGCTCCGCCGCGTCCTCCTGCCGCGCCGTCAGCGCCGCGCGGAAACGGCGCTGCAAAGCCCGACGCCGCCGGCCGTCAGCGCACCTCACCGCTCGCCCGCAGGCTTGCCAGCGAACGCGGCATTCAGCTCGGCTCGATCCAGGGCTCTGGCCCCGGCGGACGGATCGTCAAACGCGACATCGAGAATGCTCGCGCCGCCGCCACCACGGCTGGCGTTGGCGCCGGTCGATCGGCTGCGGCTGAAAGATTGGAGCGCGAAGGCGATTACAAGGACGTCCCGCTCACTCAAATCCGGAAGACAATCGCCCGTCGTCTGTCCGAATCGAATGGCCCGATTCCCACTTTCTTCCTCACCGCCGAGTTCGATGTGACGCGCGCGGCGGAAATGCGCACCCAACTCGCGGAGATGGGTGACCATTACAAAGCGTCCTTCAACGACATTGTCATCAAAGCAGTGGCACTGGCGTTGACCGAACACCCCGAGGTCAATGCGCACTGGCTCAACGATGCGATTCGCCAGTTCAATCGCGTCCACGTCGCGATGGCGGTCGCCGTCGAAGACGGCCTCATCACTCCAGTGCTGTTCGACGCCGACCGTATGAGCTTGTGGGACATCTCTGAAAAGGCGCGCGATCTCGCCAAGCGTGCGCGTGAGCGGAAGCTGCTGCCGGAGGAATACACCGGCTCGACGTTCTCTGTCTCCAACCTCGGGATGTTCGGCATCGATCAGTTCACCGCGATCATCAACCCGCCTGAAGCCGGCATCCTCGCTATCGGCGGCGTTGAGGAGAAACCAGTCGTGGTCGACGGCCAGCTCGAGGTGCGATCACGGATGCGTGTCACGATGAGCTGCGATCACCGCGTGATCGACGGCGCTACCGGCGCCAAGTTCCTGCAGACGGTCAGGCAGTACATCGAGAATCCGCTGTCGCTGATCATCTAGTCGATTCCGTCAACTGCAACCAAAGGTAGACGGGCTGCAGAAGCACTGGTCAGAGGTGGCAGCTACGTTCGTGACATCCGAGATTCAGTCTCTGCGAATGCCGAGAACGTAGCTGCAAACCCAATTGCTGCGCCTCTCTGCTGACCGCCTACCTTTGTTGCAGTTAGTTCGCAGTCTCGCTGCTAGATTTCCATCGTACTTTTTCACGGAATTCCATGGCAAGTTTTGACGTGATTTTTATCGGCGGGGGACCCGCCGGATACATCGGCGCCATTCGCGCTGCTCAGCTCGGAATGTCCGTGGCAGTGGTCGAGCGCGAAGGGCTCGGCGGCACCTGCGTCCTCTGGGGATGCATTCCGGCGAAGGCCCTCCTCGAGTCGGCTTCGCTGGCGACAAAGGTCGGCAAAGCCCAGGAATTTGGGATCACCGTCGGCGACGTGAAGCTCGATTATGGCGTCGCCATGAAGCGCTCGCGGGCCGTCAGCACCCAGAACTCCAAGGGCGTGGAGTACCTGTTCAAGAAGAACAAGATCACCTGGATCAAAGGCACCGGCCGTCTCGCGGGTAAGAACGCCGTCACCGTCAAAGCGGACGGTAAAGAGGAAAAGCACGAGGCAAAGAAAGCCGTCGTCATCTCGACCGGCTCGCGCGTGAAAGGCTTGCCGCAGATTGGACTCGAGCTCAACAAGAACACCGTCATCTCGTCCGACGAAGCGCTGATCCTCGAGTCGGCACCCAAGACGATGGCGATTGTCGGCGCCGGCGCTGTTGGCTGCGAGTTCGCCGACGTCTTCACCGCCTTCGGTACCCAGGTCAGCCTCATCGAAGTGCTGCCAGGCATTCTTCCGCTCGAAGACGCCGACTGCAGCAGCGAGCTCACCCGCAGCTTCAAGAAGCGCAAGATCGACGTTCTCTCGGGCGCCAGGATCAGCGACGTAAAGGTCGGCAAGAACTCCGTCACCATGAACGTCGAGGTCGGTGGCAAGAAACAGCCACTCGAGGTTGAAAAAGTCCTTGTCGCCGCCGGTCGCGCACCAAACATTGAAGACATCGGAATCAAGGAAGCCGGCATTCAGATGACCGAGCGCGGGTTCATCAAGATCAACGAGCGCATGGAAACCTCCGTCAAAGGCGTCTACGCCATCGGCGACGTCGCCGGTCCGCCGATGCTCGCACACAAGGGCATGCGCGAAGGCGTCGTCTTCGCCGAGTTCCTCGCTGGTCTGCCACACCCGCACACAGTGAACTACGGCAACATCCCCAGCGCGACTTACTGTCATCCCGAAGTCGCATCGATCGGCATGACCGAAGCACAGGTCAAGGAAAAGAAAATCGACTACAAGGTCGGCAAGTTCCCGTTCATGGCGAGCGGCCGCGCGCGTACCTCCGGTGAGACCGAGGGTTTCGTCAAGATCATTCGGGATTCCAAGTACGGTGAGATACTCGGCGCGCACATCATCGGATCGCACGCCACCGAGCTGATCCACGAGCTCGCTGTCGCCCGCGAGAACGAATTCACCGTCGAGGAGGTCGCACTCGCCATCCACGCTCATCCAACTCTCTCGGAAGCAGTGGACCAGGCAGTGCTAGACTCGATGGGAATGGTGCTCGACGCGTGATTGTGGTGACGCGCCTTGGCTGAGCGAGAGTTATGGACTGTCACGCTCGGCCGCCTTCCCTACGCTGAGGCGCTGGAGCTGCAGCGCAGCATCGCTCGCGACCGAATTTCGGGTGCAATACCGCAGGATGTGCTGCTCCTCGTGGAACATCCGCCTGTAGTAACGTTGGGTCGGGGGACCAAAGAGAAGAATCTCATTTCCTCGCCCGACTTCCTGCAGAGCAAAGGTGTCGAGGTGTTCGAGGTCGAGCGCGGGGGCGACGTGACGTTCCACGGACCCGGCCAATTGGTCGGATATCCGATCATCGACCTCAAGCGCCACCGTCAGGATCTGCACTGGTATCTGCGCAAGATCGAGGAAGCTCTCATCAACACGCTCGCCGACTATGGAATTACGGGTGAGCGGAATAGCGCGTTCACGGGCGTCTGGACGCGCGGGCGTAAAATCGCGTCGATCGGCGTGCACGCGCGTGATTGGGTGACCTGGCACGGCTTCGCTCTCAACGTCACCACCGACCTGTCCTTCTTCGATCTCATCGTGCCCTGCGGAATCGATGGCGTCGTCATGACGTCGATCGCCCGCGAGCTCGGCCTCGAGGACGTCTCGGCCCAGGACGTCCGCGATCGTGCAACCGCGAAATTCGCCCAGGCGTTTGACCTCACCGCTGTCGTCACCTCGCGCTCAGCGCTGCTCGAAACCGCGGTTTGATGGACACCCTTAAGGTCTATCCGCCCCGTCCAATCGCCGATTCGACGGGGGAGGAAACGCGTCGCGACTTCGCCGCTGAGCTCAATCCGCAACAGGCTGCGGCAGCGACCCACGGCGACGGACCGCTACTGATCATTGCCGGCGCCGGCACTGGCAAGACGCGCACGCTCGTCTATCGAGTTGCGCACCTGATCGAGCGCGGAGTCCCCGCCGAGCGGATTTTGCTGCTCACCTTTACGCGTCGCGCTGCACAGGAAATGTTGTCTCGCGCCGAGCGCCTCGTTGGCGGCAACAGCAAGCGCGTGCACGGTGGGACGTTTCACGCGACCTCGCATCGACTGTTGCGACGCTATGGCCAGGCTGCGGGATTGCCCAAGGATTTCACCATCATGGACCAGGGCGACTCCGAAGATCTGATGCAGCTTTCACGCGCTCAGCTCGGATACGCTTCCAAGGGCAAGCGCTTCCCGAAGAAAGAGACGCTGCAGTACGTCTATTCGCGACACATCAACACCGGCATCTCGGTCGATGACATTCTTCGCGATTCGTACCCGCAGTTCGTCGATTACCTCGAGGATTTCGGGAAGATCTACGCGGACTACACGAGGCGTAAAACCGAGCGCAACCTCGTCGACTACGATGACCTGCTGCTGTTCTGGGCGCTCATGCTAGAGGCATCGCCGGAGCTCGGAAAGAAAATCGCCGGGCTCTACGACCACGTTCTGGTCGATGAGTATCAGGATACGAACGTTCTCCAGGCGAGAATTCTGCGCGGGATGTGCAAGACCCACAGCAACATCACCGTCGTCGGTGATGACGCGCAGAGCATCTACTCGTTCCGTGGCGCGAACTTCCGAAACATTCTCGATTTCCCGAAGCAGTTTCCGGGAGCGACCGTCGTCGCGCTCGAGCAGAACTATCGCTCGACGCAGCCGATTCTCAACGTCACCAACACTCTGATCTCGCGCGCGGCGGAGCGGTTCACCAAGAATCTCTTCACCCAGCGCACGGGCGGTGAGCTGCCCTGGCTCGTTGCCGCGCGCGATGAGCAGCAGCAGACCCAGTTCGTCGTCGATCGCATCCTCGAGCTGCACGAGGAAGGAACGCCGCTCAACAAGATCGCGGTGCTGTTTCGCGCCGGATACATGTCGGCCGACCTCGAGATCGAGCTGACCAATCGCAAGATCCCGTTCGAAAAATGGGGCGGACTCAAATTCCTCGAAGCAGCGCACGTCAAAGACGTGCTGGCGTTTCTGCGCATCCTCGAAAATCCGCGCGACGAGGTCAGCTGGTACCGTATCCTGTTGCTTTTGCCTGGAATTGGCGATGCGACCGCGAGAGCGGCGATCGATACGATGGCTGCCGCAGCCTGGGAGTCCGCCGCGTTCGGGCGATACAATCCACCGGCGCGTGCGCGCGCCGCGCACACTGCACTCGTCGAGCTGCTCGACGCGCTGCGCTCGGCGCCGGAACTCGATCGCGCTCAGGTTGCCGCCGACATCGCGCGCGTTCGCCTGCTCTACGACAGCATTCTGCGCGAGCGCTACGATCGGGTTGAGCCGCGAATGGCCGATCTCGATCAGCTCCAGATAATCGCCGCGGGCTATCCCGATCGCGCATCATTCCTTTCAGCGCTGGCACTCGAGCCGCCACAGGCGACTCAGGATCTGCCCGGCGGCACCAAGGAGGACGAAGATGCACTCGTCCTCAGCACCGCTCACTCGGCGAAGGGCAAGGAGTGGGATGCAGTGTTCGTCATCTGGGCAGTCGACGGCTGGTTTCCATCCGCGCGTTGCCTGAACAGCGACGAAGAGACCGAAGAAGAACGGCGGCTCATGTACGTCGCACTCACGAGAGCGCGCAATTATCTGAGTGTGGCGTATCCGCTAAACGCATATTCTTCGCGTCGAGGCGCCGACTACTCGATCGATCAGCTGTGCCGCTTCATCGATCGAGGCGTGCGTGATCACATGCAGCGCGTTTCGATTGCAACCGACAACACGCCTGTTCCTCAGGAAGAAATCAGGAAACAGCCAGTGCTCGATCTCCGCGCGTTACTCCGTTCGCGCTTCAGCGGATAGCAGTTTGCTTCACGCCAACGCCCACCGCTAACCGCGCGCCGCTAACCGCCGTAACACTGGCTAGCTGAAGGCCCCCATCGTAGCTTGCAGTACAACGGTCGCCTCCAGGGGGGTCGGATGCGCCGAGCGCATTACCTGTTCGCACTCGTCATTTGCGCAGCGCCACTTGTCGACTGCGTCAACTCTCCGCGCCCATCATCTGAGATCGCGGGATCGCAATCGCAGACTTTCAGCGCTGACGAGATCGCGAAATCGGGGTTCACCAACGCGTGGGATTTTCTCCGCGCGAAAGCCCGCCGTTACGATTTTTATCAGGATCGCTATGGGCGCCCGCGCGGGATCAAGACTCGCCGCGGGCGTAGCACCATCAACATCGCTGATTCCGATTCACCTGTGATCGTGATCGACGGCGCTCGCCTGACCGATTACACCGCACTGCGCGATTTGCCTACTGATGCGATCTCCAGCATTGAGATCCTGAATGGCATTACTGGAACCGTCGCACAGGGCACCAATGCAGCGGCGGGCGTGATTGTGATCCACACCTGGGAAGCGTCGGGCGGATGAGAACGTATCAACGTAAAAAAGAAAAACCGCCGCGATCCTTTGCGGCGGTTTTTTTTCTTCATTGAGCCACTACGCTTCGTTCTGCTTGCAGGAGCCTGCCACGTAGTTCGGGTTGTTCTGCTCCTGTTGTGGAACCGGCAGGTTAACATCCGTCCCGTAGGTGCCGCCCTTGAAGTAGGCCCCGTTCGGGAAGACGGAGTTAACCGCTCTGCCATACTGCTTGATCAGCCTTCGCATGTCGCCAAGGCGATGCGACGTCAGATACAGCCAGTATGCCCGTTCCTTGAACAGCTGATCCACCTGCGCTGCCGTCGTCGCCTGTAGCGCCAGCGGTGGGAGAGAGGCCGCCGAATATCCACGCACCCCGCTGCTGCGCAGCGCATTCAGGATCGTAAGGGCACCCGCTGCGTCACCGGTGCTGAGAGCAGCCTCGGCCTGAATCAATCTTGCTTCGACGCCATCAGCGATAGTTGTCGCCGAAGAGCGCAGTGGATACTTCGCCTGAACCATCTGATTCGTTGCACCGTCGAAGCCCTTCGCGCTTCCCCCGGATCCACGGCGCGCCAGACTGTCAGCGACGCGCGGATCATGCGGGCCGGTTGCGCTCTTCAGATCTCCGTCGGACGCAAACCGAAGTCCGATACCCGCCTCTGCATCGGCTTCGCCAAACCGACCTACACTCTGCGTTAGCGCCCACGTGCCGTTGTTCTGACGCGTGCTCGTTTCGGAGTGTAGATAATTGTACTGGAACGTCGTCGGCACATTGGCAACCGCGGCCGCAGCGCCGGCGTAGTCGCCCTTGTCGAGCAGCGCTCTGCCTTTACCAACTGAAGCAAGATTCAAAAACGTCGCGGTCAGCGGAGCACCAGTTCCCGTGCTCCGAACCGCCAGTGCCTGGTTGAACTTGGAAATGGCGCTGTCGAGTAGCGTGTTGGTTGTCTCCGGCGCGCCGAATGTGAACGACCCGTCGGCTTCCTGTCTACTGATTGGCACCGCCCCACAGTAGTTCTCGGCGAAGAGGATATAAGTGTAGCCGCTGAGCGCGAGAACTTCCGGATATCCCGTACTATCACCGGCAGTTACAGCGAATTGCTTGTACGCATCTACAGCCTGATCCGCCGATGCACGGGCGCGATTGATATCGAAATAGGTTCCTCCGCCAGTGGTGCCGTTGTTTGCCAGACTGGTATTCGTGAGACTGATTGCACGCTGATCGATCTCGATTCGCGTGGGGAAAGTTTCGGTGTTGATGAACTCGTCCGTCAGCAAGGCGGACGCGTGCACCTGAGCCACGTCCGATACGCCCCCATCGAACGCCACCCCGAAATTCCCGATTGCGCCGTTACGCAGCGTTGGCAGCGCTGCCACTCCATTTAAAGCCTCAGGGCGTGCAACATCGGGGTCGTTCACTTTCAGCAGACTTTCAGTGTTACACGCAATGGTTGTCGCAGCGACGAAAAGGCTGATGTGCCTGATCAAAGTCGCTCGGCGACTCGTGCTCGAGTTTGTGTCTCGCATTTGTCGTATCTCGCTCTTTGAGGTCGGCATCAGAAGCTCGTCGTCAGACGAACCACCCAGTTTCTTGTCGGCGGCAGCGTCAGGAAGTCCGACGTGCTGAAATTCAGGCCCGGCGTGGAGTTGATCTCCGGATCGAACCCGGTGTAGTTCGTCCACGTATGCAAATTGTTTCCTGCGACTGTCAAAGACATGTTGCGGCCGCCGAAACGTTGCGTCCACGAGTCCGGCGCAGTCAGCGTGAAAGCCAGCTCGCGCAGCTTGGTGAACGTCGCATCCTCGATGTAGCCGGCGTCGGTACCAAGCGAGATTCCGATCGAAGCAGCCTGATCTGCCAGCGGTCTCGTTGGATCATAAGCTTCCTGGCAGTTTCCAAAGCTGCAGCGGAAGCGCCGTGTGTTGTTGAACAGCTTGTACTTACCCTTGTGATCGAACAGCGCCGAGACTCTGAAATACCGCAGCAGTGTCAGGGTTGGTGAAATCGAGTACTGTTGCTTCGGGAATGGATTGCCGAGGTAGACGGCGGTGTCCGTAAGCGTCATCTCGGACCGCGCGATGATTCCGTCGTTATTCGCGTCGGTGAACGTAATCGCGCGCTGCCAGTATCCACCGAGCGGATAACCCACGCGATGCTGCTGCTGGGTGTTGACGATGATTGCCGGCACCGGCACTCCCGGCGACAGCTCGCCCAGCGAGATCAGTTTGTTGTCGTTGCTCGAACCGGCGATTGTGAGGTCGAAGGCAACTGGATTGATGTCGAGGACTTTGGCGTTGAGCACAAATTCGTTGCCCTGATTCCGAACCGTACCCAGGTTCTGGAACTGGGTTGTCGTGAGACCCAGTGAAGGCGGCAGCGGCACCGCGATTAACAGGTCGTCCGTCTTCTTCTTGTAATGCGTGAATTCGAATCCGATTCGCTCGCCAAAGAACCCTGCGTCGAATCCGAGCTCGGTCTCGCGTGAGCGTTCCGGTCGCAGATTGGGGTTACCAGTGCCGCCAACGACGATACCTGCGGCGTCGGTCCCGCTCACAGTCACCGTTTGCGAATTGTAGTACGTGATTGCATCACGGAAATTCGGCTTCTGGCCCGATTTGCCAGTAGCCGCTCTCAGCCGCAGCGAGCTCAAGGCATTGAGCTTCGGGAAGAACGGTTCTTCGTTCACCACCCATGACACCGTTGCCGACGGGTAGTTGATGCTGCCGAAGTTCTGACCGAACGCGCTGTTCTTGTCGTTTCGTATTGCGCCGCTCACGAAGATTCGATCGCGGAACGCAAGATCTTCGCGAATCAGCTTGCTGGCGGTCTTGTTATCGGTGTTGGTCTCTGAGACGGCGAACCGCGCCGTCGTCCCGCTGAGTGACGTTGTTCCTGCGAGCAGCTTGGCCCCGAACGCCTGCGTGCCGCGAATCAGCTCCTTGTTGAACAACCCGCTGACTTTCGTCGTCGACTTGATCCCCGAGAAGGGGCTGAACGCCGCCGACAGCGTCGCGTTCGCGCTGTAGTTGTATATCTGATATGGGTTTGATGTCCGCTGTCCATCCGGCAGCGAGCCGAACGCCACCTGATTCGGCGGCACGACTTCGTTGTCGTAGCGGTTGAGATAATCGAGTCCGGCCACCCCGGTCGCGGTCAGCCACGAGAGCGGCTGATACGACGTGTTGAGGGTGTTCTCGAACCTGTTCACATCCTGCCGTGTGTTGATCGCGTAAATCGCCTGCGGGATTTGCCCACTCAGGTATCCGTGTGCAACCGGATCGTCGAAAGCGTTTCCCAGGAGGCCGGACGACACAACGCCGAGCACGTTGTTGTCGTTCTGTGGCAGTCGGGTGTGCCCAGCGAGGTAACTCGAGCCGACCTGCACGTTCCAGTTGTCGCGCAGCTGCATCGACAAGTTGGCTCTGCCCGACGCGCGCTGATCCTGACTCACCTCGAACACGCCTTGCTCGCGATCGTAGTTGCCAGAGAGGTAGTAGGTGACTTGATCCGTACCACCGCTGACGCTCGCGCCGTAGGCACCGCGATGTCCGTCGATGAACGGACTGTTCGCAACCAGTGGATTGAAGATCAGTAGCGAATCCGGATTCGGGGTGCACAGTCCGCGCGTCTGACTGTCCAGTGTGCACGCTCGGCGCGAGCCGTTGGCGTTTCGCTCATTGGCGACGCGCAGATAGTTGGCGGGATAGTCAGTGACATCTCTGATCGTGCCGCCTTCGACGAAGGTCGTCCACCGCGGGCGACCGGAGCGTCCACGCTTCGTCGTAATCTGAATGACTCCGTTCGCGGCTGCCGTTCCGTACTGAGCTGCAGCTGCGGGTCCTTTTAGCACTTCGTACGTCTCGATGTCTTCCGGATTCAGGTCATTGAGACGCGATGGCACCTGTCCGCCGACGCCAATCGTCGTCGAGCCCGTGGTCCCGCTGTTGCCGACGTTGTTATTGAAGCGAATGCCGTCGACGACGATCAGCGGCTCGTTCGTGAGCGAAATCGAGTTGGCGCCGCGAATTCTCACGCGCGACGCTGTGCCGACAGTTCCACCTGCCTGCTGCACGTCGACGCCGGGAACTTTGCCGGCCAGCAGCTGACTGACGTTCTGTGCCGCAGCCACTTGCTCCGTCGCCGGCTGCAACGTGGACACAGCGGATCCGATCTCGCGCTTGCGCTCACGCTCGCCGGTGGCGGTCGTCACGACTTCCTCGAGGCTCACCGCAGTGGGAGCGAGCGTAAAGCTCACATCGGCAGTTCCGCCGGACGTGACTTCGATGTTCTGCGTCGACGCCTGGTAGCCAAGCCGAAGCGCGCGGATCTGATACGTCCCAGGGCGCACGCCCGAAATCCTGAAACGACCGTCATCACCCGCTACGACTCCGCGCGTGGTGCCGACGAGCGTCACTTGCGCCGAAGGAACAGGCGCGTTTGTCGACCCATCGATGACTCGTCCGGTGATCGTGCCCGCCTCTTGCGCCCGCGCCAACGACGCAATGCAGGTGAGCATCGCCCCGACACTCAGTGATCTTCGCAGCCACCTTCGTACATCTTGGTTCATACAACCTCCCAGCCCAGACAGAAACCCGCGGCGGACGGATGTCTCGCCGCACTTCAACGACGCTACGCGTCGTGGAAAGCCGGATGCGTCGTGTTGCGCGAGCTCAGCGCGCTGGCGGGGCGAATCGCACGGGTGGGTTGCCGCATTCGCATTCGTGGACCCTCTAGCTCGTAGAACTGCTCAGCTAGCGGGGAGCGAACCATGTCGCTCTTCCACACTGCATTGACTGCCAAATTCAGACAGTCGAGATGCAGGCGTCTGGTCCCAACCTTCGTCTACAATGCAACGAAGAGGTAGCAGTCCCGCCTTGAAGGAACCAAGTGTAGGTAGACAGTTGTGTAATGCAAGTGATTATGTCATGAATCGGGCGGAGGACAGTTGTTCATCCGCGCATGGCTGGAACTACACGGTAGAAATCGTAAGGTGCTGGTAAGCTCGCCTCATCTGGCCCACTGTCTCAGCGCGTCGAATGGATGACGCGGGTTTGCTTTGGCCAAGGCAATCACCCTGCCGATCGTCCGCTTCAAATCGCGCCCTTCTTTTTCGTAAACGCGATCGAACACATCCAGGTCCGTCGCGTAAACTCGGCGCGCCAACAGCGCCGCGTTGTTGAGCGTCACTCGCTGCGCGTAAATCGCATTTATCGTCTTGAACTGCGGCGCGATTTCGTTGACGAGCGCCTGACGAGTGTGCGCATATACGCTGTCGCGCGCAGCGATTCGCGCAGACTTGCTTTCCGGATGAGCAGCGTAGGCCGAATCGAGCGAGCGAATCACCTGCGACCAGAAACGTGCGAGCAGCTTGTCGTCCTCCCACTCAGCTTCCACGCGACGCGCAGCTGCTTCCTGGCCGCGTGACCGGAAGAATGCTGCAGCGCCTCTCGCCCCCACGAACATCGCGAACGATTCGTTGAAGGGCGCCTGCCCCGCCGCGTAAAAGGTGTTGTGCGTGACCTCGTGGATGACGGTGTTGGCGAGGGTGAGCGAGTCAGCGCGCAGCGTCGTATTCAGAAGCGGGTCGTTGAAAAAGCCAAGTGTGCTGAAAGCGTCCGAAGGCCGGACGTACACGTCGAAGCCTTCGTCGAACAGTTCCCTGGCGTCGCGCTGAGCCGCAGCGAAGTCGAAGTACCCCTTATAAGGCACCGTTCCAACGATCGGAAACCACCAGGTGTATGCTTTGAGCGTATCACGGTACGCCGCCGACACCACAAGCACGAGAGTGTCGTGATCTAGGCGTGAATATGTTGTAAAACTGTCTTTGGTTCGGAGCTTAAGGCTGTCTTTTGCGTACTCACGGGCGGCCAAAACCACCTTTAACTTCTCGCGGACATCCCTCGGCGTGCCCGGCGACCTGATTACCTCGGGAATCGGCTCCCGCCGATGGAGGATTTTCGCCTCCTCCCAGGCGCCCCGACTGAGGTAACAGGCTGTGGGAGCAGAGATTAGCCACAGCGCGCCAACCACCAACGCTATCGCCACCAATCCGCGTCGCATTATCTTACCACGTGTCCTTCGTTCACCTGCACTGTCACTCCGAATACTCCCTCCTCGACGGCGCCAACCGGATCGATGACCTGATCGCAAGGGCGCTAGAGTTCGAACAGCCGGCCCTCGCCATTACCGACCACGGTAACCTCCACGCCGCGTGGGAGTTCCAGGAAAAAGCCAAGAAAGCGGGCATCAAGCCCATAATCGGCATGGAAGCCTACGTCGCGCCGGGAGATCGACGCTCGCGCGATCGCGTCGGTGGCGACCGCGGTAAGCCCTATTTCCATCTGGTTCTGCTCGCCCAAAACTCGACAGGGTACAAGAATCTAGTAAAGCTGTCATCCCTCGCCTACACGGAGGGCTTCTACGCCAAGCCACGTGTCGATCGCGAGCTACTCGCTAAATACAACGAGGGAATCGTCGTCTCTTCTGCCTGCATGGCGGGCGAGATCGCCCACCACCTGCAGTGCGACGAATACGCTCAGGCGAAAGCCGTCGCCGAGTGGTATGCGGATGTCTTCAAGGACCGCTACTTCCTCGAGGTCCAGGCGCATGATTCCGACGGACAGGCGGCTCTCAACAAGAAGATCTTTCGCCTCGCCGGCGATCTGAATCTGCCCGTCGTCGCCACCAACGATGCGCACTTCCTCACGCGCAACGACCACGATGCGCACGACGTGCTTCTCTGCATCGGACTCGGCAAGGATTTCTCCGACAACAATCGGATGCGCTATGACGAAGGTCTCTACTTCAAGAGCGCTCCAGAGATCTCCGAGTCCTTCCCCGATCGCCGTGACGTCCTCGACAACACCCTGCGCATCGCGGAAGAAAGCTCGATTCAGTTCTCCAAGCAGTACCGGGTGCCGGCATTCCCTCTGCCGCCAGAGTTCACGAGTGAGAACGACCTGCTGGTTCAGCTCGCGGAGGCGGGTGCACGCGAACGCTACGGTGACGATCTGCCAACCAGTGTGCGCGAGCGGCTCGACTACGAGCTCGGCGTCATCACCAAGACCGGCTACGCCGGCTACTTCCTGATCGTCGCCGACTTCATCAAAGCCGCCCGAGAAAGAGGCATTCCGGTCGGGCCCGGTCGTGGATCTGCCGCTGGATCACTGGTCGCGTACTCGCTGCGCATCACCGACATCGATCCGCTCGAGTTCGATCTGCTGTTCGAGCGCTTCCTGAATCCGGATCGCGTCTCGATGCCGGACATCGATATCGACTTCTGCTTCGAGCGCCGCGGTGAAGTCATCGAGTACGTTCGACAGAAGTACGGACGCGATTCAGTCGGGCAGATCATCACCTTCGGAACCCTGAAGTCACGCGCGGCCATCAAGGACGTCGGCCGCACCCTCGGCTTCACCCCGTCGGAGACCGATTACCTCGCGAAGCTGGTTCCGAATCATCCCAACTTCTCCCTCACCGTCGGCGAAGCAAAGGAGCGGATTCCGGAGATTCGCGAGTTCTATCAGATCCGTAAGGATGACGCGCCCGAAGTCAGAGAGCGCAAAGAACGCTATCGTCAGCTTCTCGATTACGCGCAGAAGCTCGAAGGCCTTTCGCGCCACGCCGGGGTTCACGCCGCAGGAATCGTCATCGCACCGGGCCCGCTCGACGAATACGTTCCGATCTGCACCCAGGCGTCCAAAGGCGCGGGCGGCAACGGCGAAGACACCGTCGTCGTCACCCAGTACGACATGAACGCGCTCGAGCGCGCGGGGATGCTCAAGATCGATTTCCTCGGCCTCACCACGCTCACGGTAATCAGCGACACCCTGCGCTCAATCAAGGAACGCACTGGTTCGGCGCCGGATCTCGATTCCCTGCCGCTCGATGATCCAGAGACGTATCGGATGCTGCGTGCTGGACGCACGGTCGGCGTGTTCCAGTTTGAATCGCCGCTCGCCACCGACATCCTGAAGAGCATTCGCGCCGATCGCTTCGACGACCTCGTCGCGTCGAACGCGCTGATGCGGCCGGGTCCGCTGGATGCCGGGATGCACCGCGTCTACATGAAGCGCAAACGCGGCGAGGAGCCGGTCACCTACATCCTCCCCGAGCTCAAGCCGATTCTCGAGAGCACCTATGGCGTCATCACCTATCAGGAGCAGGTGATGCGTATCGCGCAGATGCTCGCCGGAATCTCACTCGCCGAAGCAGACGTGCTGCGTAAAGCTGTCGGTAAGAAGGACGCCGAGCTGATCAGGCAGGAGCTGGGCAAGTTTATCGAGAAATCGATCGCGCGTGGCTACGATCCCGCCATCATCGAAGAGATCGCCAGCCAGATCGAGACCTTCGGCCGCTACGGCTTCAACAAGTCGCACTCGGTCGCTTACTCGATCATATCGTACCACACTGCGTGGCTGAAGACGCGCTATCCGGCGGACTTCGTGGCGGCACTGCTGTCGTCGCAGATCGGCGACACCGATAACGTCGTCAAATACATCAACGAGGCGCGTCAGCTGCACGTGCCCGGCGTGAAGGAACCGGGTCTCGAGATCCTTGCGCCCGACGTCAACGAATCGGGCTACAAGTTCACCGTCGTCGGCGAGACGAAGATCCGCTTTGGACTCGGCGGCATTCGCAACGTCGGCGGCGCCGCGATCGATTCGATCCTGGCCGCGCGCAGGAAGGACGGTCCGTTCCGCTCTATTTTCGATCTCTGCGAGCGAATCGATCTCCGCGTCTGCAACAAGCGCGTACTGGAAGCACTCGCTCAGGCCGGCGCACTCGACTCGCTCGGTGGTCATCGCGCGCAGATCTACGCCGCGCTCGATGTCGCCATTCGCGAGGCTTCACTACGTCAGGAAGACTTAATCACGGGACAGGTGTCGCTATTCGGAGCTCCCGCTGACGGCGACACAAAAGCCATTGAGACCCAGCACGTTCTGCCCAACGTCGAGCCGTGGAAAGAATCCGAGCGCCTCGCCAAGGAAAAGGAAATCCTCGGCTTCTACATCTCTGGGCATCCGCTGGAGAATTATCGCACCGAAGCCGAGATCTTCGCGACGCACCTCGTCTCCGATCTTGGCCAGTGGCGTCCAGAGCAAATGAAGCTCGCCGTCGTCGTCACCAGCATCAAACGGCAGCTGAGCAAACGCACCGGTCAGGAATTCGCGCGTCTCACCATCGAAGACTTCTCCGGCTCCGCCGAAGTCGTGGTCTTCAACGAGAAGTGGCAGGCGATCAACGATCGCATTCGCACCGACGTACCAATGCTGATCACCGGCGCCTATCTCAAACGCGACGAGACCGCGGAGAACCCGCTCTTCGTCGTCGAGGACGCCAAAAAGCTCGCCGAGCTCCGGTCCGAAGGGACGGTGACGGTTGCGATAGACATCGCGAAAGGTTCATACTCAAAGGATGTGATGTCGGACGTCCGGGCAATCGTCGAGACGTATCCGGGATCAGCGCCGATCGAGTTTCGCTGGAGCGACGGCAACGGTGCGCAGGTCAGGCTGCGTTCGCGGTCGCTGAAGTTGGCGACGGATGGTGCGGCGCTGGCCGAGCTGCGTAATATTCTGGGCGATTCTTCCGTTAGTCTCCAACGGGGGAGCTGACAGTGGCATCTGCAACACAGCTCGAATTCGAAAAACCGATCGCCGAGTTGGAACGGCAGATCGATGAGATCAAGAAGACCGCCGGTGACAGCCAGCTAAGTGTCGCCGAGGCGATCGAGCCGCTCGAGCGGAAGCTCCATGATTTGCGCGAGGAGGTTTACAAGAACCTCACGCCGTATCAGCGGGTACAGGTCGCTCGCAATCCGAAGCGTCCGTTCACCGCCGACTACATCAAGCTCGCCTTCACCGACTTCATTGAGCTCCATGGTGATCGCGCCTTCCGCGACGACGCGGCGATCATGGCTGGCTGGGCGCGGCTGGACGACGACACGGTAATGGTCATCGGACATCAGCGCGGCCGCGACACCAAGGAACAGCTCAAACGCAACTTCGGCATGCCGCATCCAGAGGGCTATCGTAAGGCGCTCCGCCTGATGAAGCTCGCCGAGAAGTTCCACGTGCCAGTACTCACCTTCATCGATACTCAGGGCGCATGGGCGGGCCTCGGCGCCGAGGAGCGCGGCCAGTCCGAAGCGATTGCGCGCAATCTCTACGAGATGAGCCAGCTCCAGGTCCCGATCATCGCGACTGTGATCGGCGAAGGTGGATCAGGCGGCGCTCTGGCGCTCGGCGTCGCCGACCGCGTCCTGATGATGGAGAACGCGGTGTACTCCGTGATCTCCGTCGAGGGTTGCGCAGCGATTCTCTGGAAGGACGCCAAGAGCCCCGAGATGCGCGAGAAGGCAGCGACTGCGCTCAAGATCACCGCGCCCGAGCTCCTCGAGCTCAAGGTTATCGACGAGGTCATTCCCGAGCCGAAAGGCGGAGCGCATGCTGACCACGAAGCCGCGGCGAAGTCACTGCAGGGCGTGCTGGTCAAGCACCTCGAGGAGCTGCGCAAAATGCGGCCGGAGAAACTGGTGCGTCGCCGCCGCCAGAAATTCCTGCGTATGGGCGCGTGGCAGGAGTAGCGTTTGGCCCATCTCGTAGAAGTCGCCTTTAAAGGCAATCGTAAGGAATTCTTTCTCTGGGACTATCCTGATCCGCCGCCGCTCAACGCCGCCGTAATCGTCGACGTCGAGCGCGGCGAAGATCTTGGCTACGTCCACTCGCTCGGCGACCTCGCGCAGAAGCGCAATGGCGGCTGCTCGCACGGCTGCGGCACATCGCTACCCGAGCGTAAGGCGCTGCGCCTTGCCAGTGACAAGGACAAGAGTCAGTCGAAGGACCTCGATCGACTGAACGAAGATGCCCGTCGCAAAGCGATGGAGCGCGTTCGAGCCAACGGACTGGGCATGAAGCTGTCCGACGCCGAATGGCAATGGGATCGGAAGAAGCTGACGCTGTATTTCACTGCCGATAAGCGTGTGGATTTCCGCAATCTGGTGCGCGATCTCGCATCGCTCTTCCGCACGCGTATCGAGCTCAAACAGATAGGCGTGCGCGACGAAGCGAAGCGTCTCGATGGCATCGGGCGCTGTGGCAGACAGTACTGCTCCGCATCCTGGTTGCCCGAGCTGCGCCCAGTGAACCTCGGCGTCGCCAAGGATCAGCGGTTGTCGCTCAACCCTTCGCAGATCTCTGGTGCGTGCGGTCGCCTGATGTGTTGTTTGCGCTACGAGCACGAGTTCTACGTTCTGTCGCGCAAGCGCTTCCCGAAGGAAGGCAAGATCGTCACGACCAAGGTCGGCGAAGAGAAAGTGATGACCGTCGATATCTTCCGTGAGCGCATCACCCTGCGCGGCGTCGAGGGTGAGATGCGCACCATCCCCCTCGCGGATTTCAAGAATGAGACTGAGGCAGGGGGCGCAGCGCCGGTTGCCGTCGCTGAGGAGGAAGATCTGGTGTCGGACGAGATTCGGCCGGAGGAGATCTCACCGGAGTTGAAGTACACCGCCGAACATCCGGTCTTTGTGATGCGGGAGGCGGGAGGCGAGAGGCGGGAGGCGGGAAGCGAGACGCGGGAAACGGCGCCGGGATCCACCCATACCGATGCGCCTCCCTCCTCCCCCCTCCCGCCTCCCGCATCAGGCAAGCGCCGTCGCGGCCGCCGCGGTGGTCGCAGGGGCAGAAGCGGAGAAGGTCCAAACCAGTCAGGCGGCCAGTAATTGGCCAAGTACTTCCTCACCACCGCGATCGATTACGCGACCGCTGATCCACATCAGGGTCACGCGTTCGAGAAGATCGGCGCCGACGCCATTGCGCGCTATCATCGCCTGAAAGGCGACGACGTGCACTTTCTGATCGGGATGGACGAGCACGGCCAGAAAGTGTCGCAGACGGCCGCCGAGCGAAAAGTCTCGCCGCAGGAATTGGTGGATGCCGTCGCCGAGAGCTCTGAAAAGATCTGGAAGCTGCTCGGCATATCCTTCGATCAATTCATTCGCACGACTGATCCCGCGCACAAGACCGGAGTGCGAGAGCTGATCGAGCGCATCTTCGAGAACTCGCCGGACGATTTTTACGAGAAGTCGTACGAGGGCTGGTATTGCGTCGGTTGTGAGGAGTTCAAGCAGGATGATGAGATTGCAGACGGCAAGTGCATAATTCATCCGACGCGCACGTTGGAATGGGTGGCAGAACAAAACTGGTTCTTCCGACTCAGCGCCTACACCGACCGTGTGCGCAAGCTTCTCGAGACCGATGAATTTCTCCAGCCGAAATCACGGCGCAACGAGATGCTGTCGTTGGTCAATTCCGGGCTACAAGACATCTCGGCAAGTCGGAGCCGCTTCTCGTGGGGCGTTCCCTTCCCGCGCAAAGCATCCAGCGGCGAGACCCAGACGACCTATGTGTGGTTCGATGCGCTTCCCAATTATCTGACGGCGACTGGTTTCCCGAGTCCCGACTACGACAAGTTGTGGCCTGCCGATCTGCATGTGATTGGCAAAGACATCACGCGCTTTCACGCGGTGATCTGGCCGGCGATGCTGATGGCGGCTGGCCTCGAGGTGCCGAAGCGCATTTGGGTGCACGGCTGGGTTTTGGTCGGCGGCGCGCGCGTCAGCAAATCGGCCGGCGGCAATCTCAAATTGCGCGAGGCCATTGGTGAGTACGGTGCCGACGCGTTCCGCTATTTCCTCCTCCGCGAGGTCCCGTTCGACGGCGACGGCAATTTCTCCTGGGAGAGATTCGAGGAACGCTACAACGCCGATCTAGCCAATGCACTGGGCAATCTCGCGAGTCGGACCATCTCAATGGTCGAGCGCTACTGCGACGGAGTTGTGCCAAAAGGCAAACGCAACGAGGTCGATGACGCCGACGCAAAGGATCTCGAGGGGTACCACGCGTCGATGGGACCGCGCGGATTTCTGCTGCACGACGCGCTAAAGGCGGTGTGGCAGACCGTTTCTCGCGGCAACGAGTACGTCGATCGGCAAGCGCCGTGGAAGCTCGCCAAGGATCCGGCAATGCGTGGCGACCTCGAGTCGACATTGGCAACGCTGGTGCGCCAATTGGCGCGGCACGCGGTGTATCTCTTTCCGTTCATGCCCGGAAAGTCCGCGGAGCTGTGGAAATCACTCGGCGCGCCCGGCAGTCTCAACGAGATGAACTTCAGGCGCGCCGACTCGATCGATCCGAGCGGATGGAAGGTGAGCAAAGGTGCGCCACTCTTTCCAAAGCGGGAAAGCGCGGCAACGCCATAAAAAAAAGGGATCGCTTTCGCGATCCCTTTTACGTTGCAATGGCTGCTAGATGTTCGGGTTGTTCAACGTCTCGACATCCGGCAGCGGGAAGCAGCGTTCGCTTCCGTAGGTGCCGCCCTTCAGGTAAACGGTGGAGTAAGGCACGCCCGCCGCCGGCACCAGCGGCAAATTCAGCCGCCGTACATCGTACAGGTGCTGCCCTTCGAGGAATAGCTCCCGACGACGCGCTTCAACTACTTCGTTGGAAATCGCCGTCGGATCGCTGCTGGAAAAGGCAGGCAACCCATGCGACGCGCGCAGTGCGTTGATGATGTTCACCGCTGTCTGACCGCCCTGCACCTCCGCGATAATCAGCTGTGCCTCCTTGTAGCTGGCGATCGGAATCGGAGTCGAGCTGGTTGGATACTTCGTCTGTATGAACCAGGGAGTTCTGTTGTCGTTGCCGTTGCGAGGAGTTCCGTTCGCGTTCTTTGCCGATGTGTCGACGACACGCGTGTCAGGCACCTGATTGCCGTTTGCATCGGTGACCGTAAGGCCGCGATAGGCGGGAGCGACACTCACCGCTCCGCCGATGTTCAGAACGTTAACGCGATTCTGTCTCGTCGAGGGAGACGACTCCGCCGATGCGTACTGAACGAACCCTGGCGTGACCAGCGCGGCATCAGCCGCGGCGCCTTGTTTGTTCCCCTGATCGAGTCGTGCACGTGCGCGACCTACGTAGGCCATGTTCAATATCTGCTGGTCGCCGGCGGTCTGCGCGGCGGTGATAGCGGTGGTGAACATCGACTCGGCGGATGCGAACACGTCGTTCGATGTCAGCTTCGGACCGAGATTGATCGCCGCCTCACAGAAGCCCTCGCCAAGAAGGATCCTGGCATAGCCGGCGTATGCTGCCGCTTTCGCAATCAGATCCTGACGGCCCGGAACCTGGGCGTCTGTCCAGCCCTGTAACAACTCCAGCGCACGGTCGGCGGTACCTCTGGCGACCTGAATCGGTGTGTAGATCCCGTACGCGTCACAGCCGTTGGTCGCATAGCGAGTGTCCGCGGTGGGATCGGTATCGCGTCGGTCGAACGCCCAGTTCGCAGCCGTGGGAGTGGCGTCCATCAACTCGCCACTCGCCATGCCTGCATCAACGATATAGGCGCCGAGGGCGCACTCGAAATTCCCGATCGCGCTGTTGACGATCAGGCCGGCGTTTGTCGGGACCTCGAGTGAAGAAGTTTGAATTTTGTCGGGTGCAGTGGCCTCCAGTCCCTTGTCAAGAATGTTGCAGCTGACGACCGGAGTCGACAGCGCGGCGACTGTGAGCCATTGTGCTGCCGCCCCGATGGTGCGTCCGATTTTTCTCGCGGCGCGAGTGAACTGCATATAGTGTCTCCGCATGTAGCCGGTGAGATGTCCGTTGAGAGATTCGAGCATTAGAAGTTCAAACGAAGAGTGGCGACGAAGGTGCGGAGCTGCGGCGTGACGTCCTGCTCCCACTGCCCAAATCCACGTGTCCCGCCCTGGAAAGAAGCTTCAGGCTCGAGTCCCTTGTAGTTGGTCCAGGTGTGAAGATTTCTACCCGAGATGCTGACAGATGCTCTCGCAGCGCCGAGCCTCGACGAGAAAGACGACGGCAGATTGTAGCTCAGTGAGATCTCGCGAAGCTTGGTGTAGCTGGCGTCGTTGATGAGATCGCTGACGTACGCGCTGCTGCTCACAGCGCCAACGATTGCCGGTGAAAATTCCTTCGGGTAGTAGTTCTCGCGACACTCGATGAAGAGATGGCATCTCACGCGACGATTGCCGTCGAGCTTCTTGTAGCCACCCTTGAAGTCGACGAGCGTATAGAGACTGAAGTTCGAGAGGAAGTTGAGCGTCGAAGTGAATGCGCCTTCGGAAGTCGGCGTTGTGTTGCCCAGGAAAACCAGGGGTGCATTCGCACAGAGAATCGGCGTACTCCCACCGCCCGGTCCCGGGTCGCAGAAAACCTGATTGACTCCGCCAACTTTTGCGACGTTGCCCGTCACTGGATCGATGGTCGCGTCGACGACTTTCTTTCCCCACCACGCTCCGACCGGATAACCTACGGTGTGCCGGATATTCGCGGACGGACTGATGAACGTCGCTCCGCCAAGATCGACGACTTTGGTGTGATTCGTACTCGTGCTCAACGTGAGATCCCAACTGGCGCTCTGAGTGACGAGCGGCGTGGCGCGAAGCATCCACTCGTTGCCATGCTTTGCGATCTTCCCCGCGTTGACGAGCTGCGTCCCCGGGTAGCCACTCGACGGTGCGACCGGCCGATCGAGGATCGCGTTGCGCGTGCCGCCGGTGAAGTGGGTGAATTCGATCCCGGCTCTGTCCCTCAGAAATCCAGCGTCGAACCCGAATTCGGTTTCATAGCCGCGCTCCGGCCCGAGGTCCGGGTTGCCTCTCGACGCCGGCGTTACGGCCGCCGATCCGTTGGGACCGGCAATCGCGGTGAAGTAGGGTACCGCAGAATACGGAAGCGGCGCTTGTCCAGTCTGCCCGTACGCGCTCCGCAACTTTAGAGTGTTGACGAACGGAAGTCTGTAAAATGGCTCCTCGCTCACAACCCACGAAGCGCTCACCTTCGGATATGTCACTCGCTTGAAGTTCGACCCGAACGAGCTGTTGTTATCGGACCTGATGCCTCCCGTCAGGAATAACCGGTCGCGGAATCCGATCTGCTCCTGCCCGTAAATGCCAACGGTGTTGTTTTGAACGCTGTTTTCCGAACCGGTACGCTGCGCTGTCGTCGATGCCAGCGCAGTGAGCCCGGGTCCCGGGAAGTCCTGGCCGTAGGCATCGACGTACTTCGTATTGCGCCGGAAGAAATCGACACCGTAAGACGAAGAGAAAGTCAACGCGCGAAATACGCTCTTTAGGGTGCCGCCGTACGTCAGGCTGGATAGCGAGTTCTGTCTGGTGTCGACGACCTTGTATCCTGAATCCGCGTCGAAGCCGAAGAAGTAAGAGAAGTTCGGATCGTTGTGCACTGCCGAAAGCTCCTCGTTATCCTCGTAACCCTGGTCGGTCCCGAGAACCAGGTGATGAGTGAACCAGGTGACAGGCGTGTGTGTGAACGTGAGACTACCTGTGAACCGGCTGATGTCCTGGTACATCTGATACTGCTTGTAGTAAGCAGAGGGTAGCGCGCTGTAGAATCCGTTGTTCGGGAGCGGGTTGCCGCTGGCGTCGTGCAGGTTCTCAGGCGTCGCGTAGTAAGTAGTCCATGTCGTCCCACCATAGCCGGCTTCGGCGGCGAGATCTGTCCGACCGGTGATATATCCCATGCTGCTCTCGATCTGGATTTTGTCACTCGGCGTAAGCGTGAAATTCGCCCGGCTGCCGTAATTTTTCAGAAGATTCGTGGGAGTTACTCCGCCATCCCTCTTGTAGTCGCCGCTGACGCGATAGCGGAAGTTCTGCGTGCCGCCCGAGACGCCAAGATCATAGGACTGCATGTGTCCCGTCTGGAAGATCGGATGACCGGCGTCGGCTTCACGCTTGGCGATGTTGAGGCTTACGGTGTCGCCAGTGACAGGGTCGATTCCGTAATTCGTCCATAAGCGGCTATCCTGATTGGCGAACTCGTTCGTGCCACTGCGCACAGTCGCATCCCAGGCGGGACGACCCTGTGCACCTTTCTTGGTGATGATCTGAATTACGCCGTTCGCGGCCTCCGTCCCATACAGTGTTGCCGCAGCGGGGCCTTTGACGATTTCGATGCTCTCGATGTCGTCGGGATTGAAATCGTTCCAGCGCGTTGTCGTACTGGCGCCGAATGATTGATTGAGTGGTCCCGTTCCCTGAGCGTTGTCAACGCGAATGCCATCCACGTAAATCAGCGGCTGATTTGAGAGCGCAAAGCTCGATACGCCTCGTATTCTCACCGTTGCCCCCGACCCGATCACGCCCGAGTTCTGCAGAATCGTTACGCCCGGTGCACGCCCGTTGATCAGGTTCTGGACGTTGTTGATCGGGGCCTTTGCGGTAATGCTTGACGCGTCGATTTGGGCGATGTCGACGCCAAGGGTGCGTCGATTGGTGCTGCCCGGTTGTCCAGTGACGACGACAGCATCCAGGTTGACGCTCGCCGGTTCCATGCTGACGCGCGTCTCGGCTCCAACCGAGGCTGTCGCTGACGTGGCTCTATAACCAAGTCGGCGAATGTCGAGAGTGGCAGTAGTTCCGGCGATGCCGGAGATGCGAAAGCGGCCGTTCGCATCCGTTTGACCGCCGAGCGATGTTCCGCGAACAGTCACCTGGGCGTTCTCGAGTGGAACCTGATTTCTGTCGAGAACAACGCCCGAAATCGTATTGCCCTGGGCAAAAGCAGGGAGTGGGGCAGTTACGGTTACAAAAGTGCCAAGCGCGCACAGCAGAGTAAGGATCTTGATAGATCGTTTGGCGCTGTGGGGCGACTGCGAAGAAAAACCAGACTGCAGATCCATGCTCAAACTCCTCGTCGAGAGTGAGTGCGGCGACATCACGCCGCGGTTAGGACGGGAGAAAAAACGTATGACTTGGTGGGAAGGCTGGCAATAGAAAAATCCCTGAGCAGTTGCTCAGGGATTTCTAGGAGGCAGCACCTCGACTATTGTCGGGTTGTGATGGCGATTACCCCACCCATGTTGCCGGTGCCGAACTTTGTGGTGGCTTCCCAGGAGCGATAGAGTCTAATCGTTGCAATCTGCGACGCGGGAATGGAGCGAAGGCTGCTTATGGGACCGAATTCCTGACCGTCGACGTACACCATTGGATATGGCTGCGAGTTCTTTGTGCTGAAGCTCGTCTCGCCTCGATAACTGAGGAAATTGGCGCGCAGCTTTTGAATGGCTTCGTAGGCCGTGGCGGTGTGAGATGCTTCGATCTCGTCCTCGGTGATGATGTGCGAATCTGCAGGAGCAACTGGAGTGACGTTGGGCGCAGTACATGCCGCGTAGGTGCCCGTGAGCGCAATCAGGAGTGCATTCCGCAAACTCGTCATCTCAGCCACCTCGGTGGTTCCAGACGTCCCGGCTATGGGGGCTAATGCCGGGTTGTAATTGCAATCACCCCGGTGAGGTTATGCGTTCCATACTTCGCGTTTGCCTCTGATACTCGATAGAGCCGAATCATCGAGATCTGCGCAGCGGGGATGCTCGACAGCGTGGTGATCGGCCCAAACTCCTGGTCGTCCAGATAGACGACGGGGTAGGTGTTGCCCGACGTCCGATTGAGCTCGGTTTGGCCGCGACTCGTCAGGAAATTCGAGCGAAGCTTGTGAATTACGTCAAACGCGTTTGTGGCATGCGACGCGACTATCTCATCCTCCGTGATTACCTGCGGGTCGTACGCTTCGCCGGGTCCGAGTTTCGGATGCGAGCATGCGACTGCAACGACGAGGGTCAACGCAGTTACCCAGCGCGCTACCATAAGTCCTCCAGACTCCGTGTGACTTTCGCGATTCAAAACGCATAATCCAAGCCCGAAAAAAAACTGGCTCGGTCTTCACCGAGCCAGTTCATACTACCTGTATCCGACCTGCGCAAGCATCACGGCGTGCAGGCGGGGTTTGTCGTCACACCACGTGCGTTCAACTCTGCGCGCGGAATCGGCAGCGCGGCGTTGTACGGATCGGTCGATGTCTCCTTCCGGAGGTACGTCGAGTTCAAGCGCCCGTACTCGCGAAGATCGTCCATGCGCTGCGGCCCTTCGAACAGGAGCGAGTAGCGTTTCTCGTACAGCACAGCGTTGATCGCGCTTGTCTTGTCTGCAAAGGGCGCGAGCGGCGCCAGGCCATAGTTTGTGCGCACGCTGTTGATGTCCAGCAGCGCGTTGGCCAGCTGACCGGCTTCGATCTCTGCCTGAGCGCGGAGCAGAACGAGCTCCTCGTCACGCAGAATACCCAGAGGCTTGGCCTGATTTGCGGTGCTGGCCACTGCGCCGACGTACGTGATGCTGGTGCTAAGACCGAATCCACTCAACGCGGTGCGAGGAACGATCTTCGAGGCTCTGGTATCGCCGGCTTGCACGCTGTCGCCAACCAGCGGATTCAAACCAATCTTCGCATCAGAGATCGTGTTCGGCGTGTTCTCCGATCCGCCGGGCACGAAGACGTAGTACGGTCCCTTGCTGAAGTCCGCCGCGGGAACCGCACCCGGAGCTGCGCCGCC
>DASTGU010000073.1:0-15364 GCA_035718845.1 Gemmatimonadaceae bacterium
ACGCCGCGGTAGAGCTCGATGCGCGCGCTGGCCGGTCCATTCCAGGAGCGCAGCCCGGCGACGAGTGCAGCAGTGTCGCGGTGGGCGTAAAGCGAATCGAGCACGGCCCGCTGCATCGCGGTGGAGTCCGGTCCCTGGCCGAGACCGAGCGCCAGAATGAGGAGCAATCTCACGCTATCGAATGCGCGATGTCAGGTTATTTGATTGAGCGACGTACATCTGACGTACATCTATGGAAGCAGAGGATGTCATGCAGAAGCCGTATTACTTGTTCGTTCTTGTTGCTCTGGTCGCATCGCAAAATGCCTGCGAGCGAGCTCAGCCTGACGTGCCACATTCAACGACTGCTTCGACTACCGCCGAAACTCCGAGCGTCCAGACCACTGAGCCGACCCTTGCTGATACCACTCCCGCCGGCACAGTGCGCCGCTACTACTCGGCGATCAACTCGCGAGCGTATCGCGATGCATACGTGCTCTGGTCGCAATCCGGCAAAGCGAGCGGTAAATCAGAGCCAGATTTCGCCGCCGGATTCGCGAAGACACAATCCGTCAACATCTCCGTCGGCGACAGCGTAAGCATCGAAGGTGCTGCCGGATCCCAGTATGCCACGGTGCCGGTCGTGGTCGATGCCACCACGATCGACGGCAAGCACCAGCATTTTGTCGGAACATACACGCTGCGGCGCTCGATGGTGGACGGGGCAACACCCGAGCAGCGGCAGTGGCGGATCTACTCCGCGACATTGAAATAGCCTGACCTGACCTCCATGCGCCGCAAATCGTCCTTAACTCGATGACAGCCACACGTCCAACCCAGATGCGGCCAACCGAGACGCGTCCAACCGAGCTCGAGGAGCGGTTCTTCGATCTCTCGATCGACATGCTCTGCTGCCTGGATTTCAACGGCTACTTCAAGAAGTTGAGCCCGTCGTGGGAGCGAACCCTAGGCTTCACCCGCGAGGAGCTGATGGCGCGCCCGTTCATCGAGTTCGTACATCCCGACGACCGCGAGCGCACCCTCAACCAGAACGCCGCCGTCAGAAAAGGCGGCCAGGCACTCGGCTTCGAGAATCGCTACCGGTGCAAGGACGGCTCGTATCGCTGGCTTCGCTGGAACGCCACGCCGGACAATTCGTGGAGCGTCATCTACTCGGTCGCCCGCGACATCACGGAGAGCAAACGCGCCGAGGAAGAGCGCGAGCGTCTGGTGGGCGAGCTGCAGACCGCGCTCGCTGAAGTGAGAAATCTCCAGGCGATTCTGCCGATCTGCTCCTACTGCAGAAAGGTCCGCGACGACGAGAACTACTGGGACACCGTCGAGAACTACATCTCAGCGCACACGTCGACCTTGTTCAGCCATAGTATTTGTCCGAGCTGTATGGAGAAGCACTTCGACGAATGAAGCACGAGGCCGGGTGCGTAAGCACGCCCGGCCTTCGACTCGCTTCGATCCTGAGAGCGCGAAGCGCACTCAGCGCTTCCAGCTCAGCGCATTCACCTTGGCAGCAACACAACGTCCCAGCGCGCGCCCATTGAGATTCCCCGACTGAAAGTGGATCCCCGCGTATAATCGCGATATCCCGGCTTCCTCGGCCGCGGCGAAAATGCTGTTGAATGAGCGCGACGCGAAACCGTCTGCGTCGTGCGCATGATCAACGAACGCGACGTTGTCGCCGAATAGCGCCTCGACGGTGAGCGCCACTGCAGCTGACTGGCCGGAGTGTGCTGACACGTACTCGGGGAAGGGAGGCGTGGGCAGCAGCGGCGTCCACGTCGGGTCGATCACGCGGCGGATGTAGGTGACCGGACGAACCAGATTGTACTTATACTTTGCCTGCCAGATCGCGGTCAGCGCATCGGCGTCGGCGATTCCCGCGCGACCGTATGCCTCCGCCGCCTGCGCCAGATTCGCGTGCTGCTGCTGCACGATCTCGTTCACGATCGCCAGCGAGTGGCCGGGGCCGGAGATTGTACCTGGACCGTCCGCCCAGTAGCGGGCGATCGTATCCTGACCCAAAGAAAGATTCTTCGACAAGTCGTAATCGAGCTTTGCTTCGCCGTAGAACGGCGAATTCGGATCCTCTGAGTACGCCGGTGGCGGACCCGGATCGCACTCGCCGGAATTCGATAACGCCAGCGTTCGAACGGTGTTGCCCCAGAACGGCTGCATCGCTACCTGCGCTGCCGGGAACGGTGCCCAGAACGCGGGGCCAACTGGCGGCACATATGAGGCCGGGAAATTAGTGAGATAGGATCGATCGGCACCGTCGTCGCGCGACGTCGCGAATACTGCAGCGCCGACCGAGTGACCGAAGTCACTCGATAGTCGGGCGATCCCCGGCGGCACGCCGTCGCCGTACTGCGACGCGAGGCTGGCTTCGAGCGCGGTCAGATCGGCGATGTTCGCGGCGGCCATGTTGGTCTGATCGCCCCACAGTCCGCGCATCACTTCCGCCAGCGCCGCGTTCGCGACGAGCGCCCAGTTGTAGGGAATTCCGTTCGCCTGAGGCAACGGACCGATGCCGTTCAGCTGATTCGCGACGGACTGATTGTCGGGCATCCCGCCAACGACGGACTCGTAGAGGGCGAGCCCCATGTACCCGAACGCGCGCGCCTGCACCGGTGGCGTGAAGCCCGCGGTCTGTTTGCTGAATCGCAGCGCCAGCTGGTAGTACGCTAGTGGTACGCCGGGATCGTAATCTGCGGCCGTCAGCCGACCGATTCCCTCATTTCTTGTAGACGGTAAGGGGCCGGTAATTGTCGTCGCGTGATTGTCAGCGCATGCGGCGACCGCCACGCCAAGGATGACAGCGTGCATCACAGTGCCTCTCATATTTCTCCTCCTGATGATTACCAGATCCAACCGCGCTGAACGTGCTAAAGCCTTCTTTAGGTCACGGCGGTGGCGCGAGCGAGGTATGTAGCATGAAGGTTTGGCTCGAGTACCCGGGCGTCCAAGGGACATTGACATCCACGCGGACGGGGAGGCCGCTTTTCACTGACGTCTGCAGCGTGCCCGCTGGGTAGTTCGTCCAATCATACGTGCTCCAGTCGGTAGACTCCGCCTCGATCCCCACGGGTGAACACGCTACCTCGCACGTCCCAGCCCAAATGCTGAGCACTCCATCCGCATTTGGCATCACGTAGAAGGAGCGGCACACCGTTTCGGTTGGCCATGGATGCATGTCAGTGACGTTGTTCAGGCAAATCGCATCCGTGGGCTTTGAGACGTCGCCAGTCACAATCGTCACTTCGAGCGAATCACCTGGCGTGATTTGCCGGCTCCGGTGCAACTGGATGTGGAGATCAGATGCCTGGGCTGGTTCGAGGTAATGGTAATCCCAGTCGTAAGTCATGGGTTGCTGGTACGACAGGTCGGCGGGTCCGACCGTCAGGACCATTCCGAAGGCGGCACTCATCGGAGCCTGACCATCACGGAATGGCACCGCGACTATATCCGTGCTGAATTTGCCGTCGGCGTCGGTCATAATTTGCAGCTGCGTGATCGCTTGAGGGTACGGGTTAGAGGTGGGGATGTAGTCGAGTTCGACACGTGCGCCGGGCAAAGGCGCACCGGCATCGTCAGTCACGATCCCGGCCACATGGTATGGATTCGGATCCGGGCCCGGTGGGAGCGCTGGTCCCTGTTGCACCGGGCGATTCACCGTGGTGAACTGTATCGACGCTGAATTGCGAAGCGCGTCTCCGTTAAGATCTTTGATCCCTTCACCGATGGTGAGCGTGTAGAGGGATTCATATTGGAGCGGTTGGTCGGGCGTCAGAACAACTGACAAATGCTCCGAATCTCCGAAAGAGATATGCGCGGGGATGGAGCTGCCTAAACTGAGTGTGATCGCGGCCGGCGTCAGAGAAGCGGAGTCGATCGGCTCACTGAACTCGACGAGGATCACCGAATTGAGCGGTACGTCACGCTTGTTAGCCGGTGGCTGCGTGCGGACAACGACAGGCCGTGCCCTCTTGGGAACCACTACGTTGTAGATCAATGGCGCAGTCCCACCGGCTTTGGAAACGGTTATCGACAACCGGTCACCCACGTCGGCGGGAACCGCAACCGGGTCGAGACCGCCATCAACTGCGGCGGCTTTCACGACGACCCCGGTCGACTGCACGCGAATTGTCACGGAGTCTGCCCCGGCGATGCTCCCGGATGGCAGGGCGATGTATGCGAAGGAGCTCCGGGTGAACGTCACCACGTTCGACCCAGCGACGGAATAACTACCGGTGAGCGCGCCCTGCGACGTTGAAATCACGAATGGCGTTTCCGTCGGGGCAGCCTCGCGTGGAGCCGTGGCGTCGGAGCAGCCTGCTGCGGCCACCATCATAAGAACAGCAGCTATTCGCATATAACCCACCGTTTTTGGAGCCACGCTTGATCACCAAGCGAGATGACCGTCGATCTGCAGTTGCGTGCTCGTTACACGTCCTACGCTCCGCAAATTGCTCACACCTTTTACCGCTGCCCGATTACTTCGAACCCCGCCCAATAAAACGGGTTCGCTGTAGCCGCCTCGGACAACATTGATCGCTGCGCCTCGGCGAGTGCCGTCGCGGGCGCAACTCCGGTTCGATACCCTCGATAGAAGCGTCCCATCAGCGTCGACGTCGCCCGGTCCTGCACCGGCCACAGGCTGGCGATCACTCGTGCTGCGCCCGCATGCAGAAATGCGCGAGCGAGGCCGATCCAATCGTCGCCTGCCGGAACATCGCTCTGCGCACCAGATGCCAGAGCGGTCTGACACGCCGAGAGCACGACGAGATCCGCGGCGAGGCGCAAGCCAAAAACGTCATGGACCTCGAGGCGGCCATCGTCGGTCGCCGTCGGCGCCAACTCGATGAATGAGAAAAGGGGATTAACCTTGTTCAGAATTCCGTACGTCGCGAGATGCAGCACGCGACTGTTCGGCGCATCTCTACGAAATGCGTCCTTGGTCGCGGCGGCTCCGATGAGTGTGCGTGCTGTTTGCCCATTGAGTTGCGCGATCGATTCGACCTCTCCGCGCGAGTCCGGTAGCAGGTCGGGAACAGGCGCCAGAGCAAGGAGCCCCACTGCTGCATGCTGGGGAATTCGCGAGCGGAGACTGAGCCAGACTGCTGCCGACGGCGTCACGGCGATCTCATAGCGCTCGACGAGAAATCGACCCGTTTCACGATCCAGTAACGCTGCGAACGGCAAGTAGTGCAGCTCAGCGTGGGGAACAACGATGAGTCGGTTCTTCCCCGCAAGTAGACCCGTCTCTTCGATCGGCTCGACTAGCTCGCGACGCAGCTGGCTCAAAGGCGCACGCCATAGTCCGTCGAAGCGCGGTGAATCACGCGGCTCGAGCACGCCGCGCACGAACGTGATGGTCTTTGACAGATGATAGCGATCCGCTGCGAGATCGACGGCAGCGATGGTATCGGCGGTGATGACGAACGCCAGAGAGCCAGAATCGCTGACGAGGTACTCGATGAGCGCCTCGTCGCGCGCGAGAGCGTGCGCGACGGCCAGCCAATTCGTGTGCGGAGGTGACACGAGCGCGGCGTGACGAGGCGCGCGCTCGCGCACTTCCAGCAACAGCTCGGCGTATGCATTCTGTGCTTTGACCAATTCTTCACGGGGGATGTTGTTCCCGTTGGAGATGTCTGGTCCACGCAGTGGACTGGACGGTTCGGTCCCTCCCTCGATTTGGCGGGTGAGCTCCGCGATGCGATGGCGAAGGTCCTGTTCGCGGTGTATCAAATCAGCTGCGGTGTCGCCCTGCGCGGCGGTCTGCCCACGCGCGAGAAGCTCGAGCATCTCCCGAGCGTGCACACCTTCGCTGACATCGAACGCCTGGGCGATCTGATTACGCGCGCGCTCAACCAGCGCGAGCTGCGCGTAAGTATCCATCTTGTCCGATAAGAATTCCGAGCGACGTTCGGCAAGTGCCAATGAGTTGCCCGCTCGCTCAACATCGGAAAGTGCCGCACGGAATTCGCTTGCGGCTTCGTCGAGCCTCCCGCTCTTCTCCCGGAGTGACGCCAGGCCCGCGCGAAGTCGCCAGGTGACGTGCGGCGCAGTACGCCCACCGACTCGAGATAGCGCCGCTTCGTACAGGGTGTCTGCGACACTATTCAAACCGGCATCCGCGTCCAGATTTGCCAGCTCGCCCACGGCGGTCGCAGATGCGACGGGATCGCCCTCGTGATCTAGCTCCGACGCGGCCCGTGTAAATGAGCGTCGCGCTGCCGCCGTATCTCGCTGGGCCAGGGCTAGTTCTCCCAGGAACATGCGCGTCACTGACGCAGCGTGTGCGTTGCCGGTTGCAACCTCTCCGTTCAGCGCTTCGGTCAACAGTCTGCGCGCGCGTGAAGGATCGTCTGCATCGAGCAGGAGCAGTCCGAGGCCTTGTACCGCTTCAGCCTCTCCGGCTCTATCGCCTGCTTGTTGATAGAGAGCTCGCGCGGTGCGATACCACCGTTCACTCTCGCTGCGCGAGTTTAGCTGTGCGCTTAGATCCGCACGGCCGAGGGCGAGCGTGGCCCGCACTCCCGGCGTGGCCTTGTTGGAATCTGCGAGCCGCTGAGCGCTGCGCACCGTATCGAGGGCGCTCTGCAGCTGGCCCGCGCCCGCAAGTGCAGCGGCGAGATCCTGGCGAATCGCGAGGGCGTCATTCACGAGTCCGCCGTTTTCGTATGATGAGAGAGCCTGCACCAATTCGGCGCGCGCGGCGGGATAATCGCCGCGGCGCAAATCGAGTTCTCCCAGCCCTCGCAACGCGTCTGCCGCTTCGCTCCATTGCGCATGCGCGCGCCACGTCGTCAGCGCTTCGTGATAGAGCGAATCGGCGCGACTCAGGTCGCCAGCACGGCTCGCGAGCGCAGCAAGATTAACCAGGTTGGTCGCGGCAATCACGTCGCGTCCCTCCTCCCGGTTGAGCGAAAGCGCTGCCTCGAAGTCTCGACTTGCGTCATCCATGTCGCCGACTTGCTGCGCCAGCATGCCGAGATTGTTGTAGTCCGCGGCGAGGCCGCGCGTATCGCCGATGCGCTGGCGGAGAGTAATCACTTTGGCGTAGGCGTCTCGCGCCGCCGGAATGCTGTCACGGGCTTCGCTGATTCCTGCGAGCTCTGCGAGCGCATTGGCTTCGACGCGCGTATCACCGACGCTCCAAGCGAGTCGCTGTGCGTGCTTCAGATAGCGTGCAGCGCTGTCCAACTTTCCGAGCCGCGCCAGCGCTGCCCCGATGTTCCCGCGCGTGGCCGCCTCGCCGTCCGAGTCAGCGATGGCAATCTCACGGGCAAGGACGTGGCGCCACGTTGAGATGGCTGCGCGCGGACCTCGACTGCCGTATTCGATTACGCCCAGCCGCCTGATGCTGTCACAGGCAACCTTGGCTGCTCTCCAACGTGGCGAGGAAGCAGCGAAGTGTTCGACTTGCCTGACAAGAATCGAATCGGTCCACCCGATCGAGTATGCGGTGGCGATTCGGCGGGCCTGCGTTATGTCTCGCTCGCTCGTAGCCGCGCTATCGCGCACCGCGTGCGCAAGGAGATCATTGACTGCGTCCCGAGCCGCAAGTGGATCTCTTTTTGACTCCGCAATCAGGGCTGAATCCGAGAGATCCGGCGCACGAAGATAAAGTGAATCGGTGTGCGCCGACGACATGCCGGCGAACGCGATGGTCAGTCCGAGAACGATCATGGCGCTCGCGCCACTATTCTGAACTCGACCAATTCCGACGGCGTCCAGCGATCGACGCCATTGCGTCCCTCCACCTGCCAGACATACGAGCGGCCTGGAACCGTGATCACCGAATCGGGAAGCGTGAGGGTCGTACCGACAACTTGCGATTCGAAGATGACCTCTCCCGACTCGTTGTAGAGCGTGAGGCGATATCGATCGGCGCCGGCTATCCAGCTCCATTTGAAGGCTGGACGAGCCTCGATATCACCGATTGGTGACGTCGGGATCGGAGCCCCTGAGACTGTGATGGTTGGTGCCCGGTGGGGGCTGGGTCCGACGGCTTGTCGGGCTGGCGCAGACAGAGGTTGGTTGTGCGGCCAGACCACGAACAGCAAAGCGGCCGCCGCAGCAAGCGTAATGAGGCTGCCGGCCCTGAATGCAACCTGTCGGCTCCGCGCCGCTGCCAGTGCGCGCGGCGCTTCAGCTCGGCGGATCTCTGCCTCGATCTGCGGGTCGCTGAACAAACTGGAGAGGGATGAGAGCTCACCGCGGCAGTGAACGCAAGCAGCGAGATGAGCTATCTGCTCGGGCGCTCCGCCGCCACCCTCTGCAAGGCACATCAGATCTGATTCGTTCAGGTGTGGCGTGTTCGGCGCGCTCGCATTTGTGCGCGCGGCAACGTCGGCAAGTATGCTGCGAAGCCGGTTAAGTCTCGGTTGACACGAGGCACAAGACCGTAAGTGATCGAGTGCCGATTTCGACATGTCGCGGTCATCGAACACCAGCATCAGCAGGTTCATGTCGGTTGGGCATTCATCCGAAATTGGGTTGCCGTCGCCGTCGCGGCTCGGAGGTCTCCAGCCGTCGGTGACGCTATCGAAGAATGTCACGGCCTTTTTGTCCGAGATTGCTCACGGCAGATCCTCCGACGTGACGCCAGCACGCTCGAGCATGACGCGAAGCGCCTCGAGCATTCGGTACACGTTGTTATAGACAGCTTTGGCGTTGCGCCAACCGACGGCCTTCGCCACCTGTGTGGCCGACATGCCGTCGATGACGAACAGCTCCAGGGCGAGCCGGTTCGCAGGCGGGAAGGTGGCGAGGGCGTCGGCAAGACGGCGAGCCGTCTCGGAATTGGCCACGGCATCCGTCGCTGGCGCGATGAACTCATTGCTCAACCCACCTTCGTGGTGTCCCCCGTCAAAAACGTTAGCCTTGTGTCGATAGGCATCGCGGAGCGCCCGAAGAAAGGCGCGAAAGTCCAGTGATCCATGACGAGAGGCAATTATTTCGTAGGCTTCGACGTGAGAGTTGCCTTCCAGAAAGACTGCCTCGTAGACCTCACGCTGTAGTCCAGATAGAGTGGCCGGCACAATGTGCCGCGGACGACGGTAATTCTTGCGCAGCCAGTCGATAGTGAGGTTGCGGACCACGACGACGAGCCACGTTGAAAATTTCGCGCGGTGAGGATCCGCGACGAACTGCCTGATGCGCTCGAGATCTTTCTCGGACAACGCGACGCAGACGTCGGAGAAGACATCCATTGCGTCGTCCTCGTCCCGCACGAGGTGTCTGATCGTCGCGAGGATGAGTCGGCTGTACTTCTCCGCGATGATAGCCCAGGCCGCCTCGTACCGACCTTCGTCGATCGCTGACAGCCAGAGTTCCACTATGTATCCTCGCCGGTAACGAACGCGGACCTAACTATGGTGCGGGCTATTACGCTGTCAAGCGAAAACGGGCCATTTGTGTACACGCACCCAAAACGGCTTGGGCAATTGAATGAGGCATCGTCGGATATGCCGAAAGAACAGCCTTACCTCTACGTCTCATCTTTCAGTCTTGACAGGCAAGCGAAAGCTTGCATATTGATAGGCAAGGAATTGCTTGCCTATGCCTGAGCGCCGCCCTGACACCGACCGGTTGTTCAAAGCCCTCGCCGACCCGAGTCGGCGGAAGCTACTCGACCTGCTAAAGGCCCACGATGGACGCACGCTCAACGAGCTGTGCCAGCATCTGGACATGACACGGCAGGGCGCAACGCAGCATATCGACGTGCTCGAGGCGGCCAACCTCGTCGTTACCGTTCGCAGCGGTCGCGAGAAGCTGCATTTCCTGAATCCGGTGCCGCTCCAGGAGATCTACGAGCGCTGGATCGCCAAGTTCGAGAAACCGCGCCTCAAGGCGCTGCAGAATCTCAAACGCAAACTGGAGAAGACCAATGCCTAGATCGACCTTCGTCTACGTCACCTACATCCGCACCACGCCGGAGAGACTGTGGTCAGCGCTGACCGACGACTCGGAGTTCATGAGGCAATACTGGTTCGGTGTGCACTGCGAGAGCGATTGGACGCCCGGCTCGAAGTGGAAGATGGTGCACGCCAACGGCAACATCAGCGACGCTGGCGAGATCGTCGACGCCGAGCCGCCACGCCGGTTGGTGATTCGCTGGCGTCACGTCGACAAACCGGAGCTCAAGGCCGAAGGCGATTCGCTGTGCACCATGACGCTGGAGCCGAGCGGATCGGCGGTGAAGCTGTCGATCACTCACACGGTGGAAGTCGAGCCGTCCAAACTGATCGTCGCAGTGTCGGGTGGCTGGCCGAAAGTCATCTCCAATCTGAAGTCGCTGTTGGAGAACGGCTCACCCGCGCTCGAGGAGCCTTATCCAACCGCGACCGCGCAGGTCGCGCGCTAGTCGGCGGAAACCCTTAATCTGCATGGCCTTCGCTCGACCATGACAAGCTCGTCATGGACTCGTCATGAACCCTTCATAGAGGCGCGCGCATGTTGTCCGGGTCTCAATTAATCAACAAGGACTCAAACAATGCGCACCAATAAAAAGGGCTTCACGCTCATCGAGCTTCTGATTGTAGTCGTCATCATCGGCATCCTTGCCGCGATCGCGATCCCGAAATTCGCGAACACCAAAGACAAGGCGTACGTCGCGGCAATGAAGTCGGACCTGCGAAATCTCGCGACCTATGAAGAGCAGTATGCTGCCGACAATCAGGGTGCGTATTTCGCCGGCACTGCGACCAGCGCGACCCCGCTCAACGGCTTCACGCCGTCGCAGAACGTGACGATCACTGCTACGATCGTAGCCGGCCCGCCCCAGAGCTGGACGGCCACCGCGTCGCACTCACAGTCAGCCAAGACGTGCGACAACTCCACCGGCGCGATCGTCTGCACGTGATTGGCTGGAGCTCGCTCATCCTCGAAGGAAGGCGGGGACATCTGTCGATGTCCCCGCTTTTTTTGTCTGGTTTTACGGATGCGCCTGCAACGTCTCCAATATCACACGCACCGTGTTGCTTTGCGGATCGTACCGAACGCTGTATTGAACGGGGTAGAAACCAGACTGCTGAAATGACTGTGGCTGTTTTACCGGGACGGTCACGTCCGGATGGCTGATTAACATCGCCCGCGTCACCATCGGCTCGACGAATACCATCTTCCCCTGAGAGAAGCCGTAGATGAAGGTCTTGTCGAACGGCGAGCCATGAAACTCGGCCGCGAGGGTATCTGCCCAGTGCACGCCCATCATCGGCACTGAAATGACTTGTGACGCGTAGTCGGTGGGAATGTTCGCCGCAGGTACCGGGGTGTTGTCCGGGCCGCCGGGAATCTGCATCTGCTCCGCGGTCGGCACATCGTAGAAGTGGAAATCGAAATGCGGGACGCCGTATATCGCCGCCGGCTCGTGTCCCTGCGGATTCCAGTTAAGGCCGACGTGATCCCACGGCGAGGCTGCAACACCGGCGGGAAGCGGTAGCACCCACTCCGCCATATCGGTTGGCAGCCCGTCCAGAGCCGACGCCGACAGCTCGACTCCGATCGCCGTCGGGTGCGTAACGTTCGCCTCACGCACGAAGGTGCGCGCGGTGCCGTTGCCGACATTTACTGATGCGCCCTGCAGCTCGAGCTCGCGCGGGGTGATGCTATCACTGCACGCCGTCGCGACGCAGATCGCGGCAGCGGTCAAGACACCAGCTAATCCGCGCCCGGCGAGCAAGGCGCGGTTGTGTAACACCAACATGAACGATCTCCTCTGGAAAATGTTTTGAGTTTTCAGCGAATCACGAAGTCGCTGACCATTCCGTGAGCAACGTGGGGTTTGCCATCCTTTGCGTCCGGGACGAAGCAGAGAAACACGTAGTGGCCGGGCGCGAGATCGAGCGCGAGCTCGTTGGATTTGCCCGGGCCGATCGGGCTGACACCACCGATGAAGTGCGCGGGCGGCGGCCCTGACATTTTTTCCGCCCAAGCTGCGAGATCGCGCGGCGTCTTTCCGGGGAGTAGCTTCGCAATCTCCAGCTCGTGAGTTTGCTTACCGTCGTTTCTCACCAGCACGAGGTGATGGCCGCCGGTGAGCGGCTTCGTCGGCTGAAAGCCGTAGTCGACGAGCGATATCGTCGTCGTTGGCGTCCGCTCAGCTGGTAAGCGATGCGCGGCCGGACGCACGGTGATGTCGCGGATCATTCCCTTCATCACGTGTGGCACGCCGTCGGGTCCGGGGATGATGCAGAGCGCGGCATAACGCCCCGGGTCGAGATCGACGATAGTCGCGAGTGAGCTTCGCGCGGGGTCGACGCCGTTGGGGCCGCCTTCCTCGACCGCCCATGACGGCAACGGACCTGGTTTCTTCATCGCCGCGGCGAGATCTGCCGCCGTTTTTCCGTCGGACAGTCGCACGAGGAAGAGGTGGTGAAGCTCGCGGCCGTGATTGACGAGCTGAAATTTCGTGGGGCCGGCGGGGAGGCTGCCCGGCATCGCGAACGTGTAGTCGGTAGCAGTGACGATGACTGTGTGCGGCGCTGCGGGCTCGATAGGGCGCGCTGAATCGTGGTGTACGCCGACTGCGGTGAGAGCGACGCCGAGTAATCCGAGCGTCACATTGTACGACATCATCTGGGTGAATCCCCCGTAGAGTGTTTGCTGATTCGGCATTGTTGAGTGTGCGCAGCGGACGTCACGCTTGCGCATGGCGGGGAATGGCGTAACAATGCGTTGACTGTCGTGCGTTCCCGCTCGCGTCAGAACAATCGGCGCCTGCCCGTGTGTGCGCAGTCCCCAAAAAGAGGGACCTCTACTGGAGAGCTTGTTGATGGAAAGAGCGTTCAACGCCGCGAAGCGCGCCTGTTATGCGGGATTGGATTCAGTTGCGCTGCGCCGGGAAATCACCAATCGGGTGGCGTGTGCGGTGCCGTTCGATGCCTACGCCTTTAGCACCTGCGATCCCGACACCGCGATCATGTCGCATACGGTGTCGGAGGGGGTTCCGGCGGTGCTGGGGCGCACCTACGTCGAGATGCTTTATCCGAAAGTGGTGCTCCACTCGCGGTCGCACGATGCGCGGAACCCGGCGAGGGTTTTTTCGATCGCCGACGAGCATCCGGTAGTCGGATCCGTTTTTCGCAGTCACGGTATGCGCGACGAAGTGCACGTGTCCGTCGCGGGCGCAGGCCGGTTGTGGGGAACGTGGTGCCTCATGCGCTCCACTCCATCCACGATGACCGCAAAGAAGCACTTTGCATTTCTCGAGCGGCTGGCGCCCCACATCGCGCGTGGCTTGCAGTCGGCGGCGCTGATTGATCGCGCGCTCGCCGAGCGTAATTCTTCGCCCGCCGAGAGTGGACCGGGTGTAATAGTTCTTGACTCAGCCAATCGTCCGACGTTGCGCACTGGCAGGGCGACGACCTGGCTGGCCGATCTGCGAGACCTCGGCATGGCGATGCCCGACGATGTGCCGCTCTCGGTGATCAGCCTCGCCGCCAGGCTTCGCAGATCGGAATGCCAAAATTCCGAAGTGCACGTTCGCGCGCGCGGTCTTTCCGGCCGCTGGTACACGCTCCGTGCATCGCTGTCGTTGCCGAGTGTGTCCGGCGACAATTCGGTGGTGGTGGTGATCAGGCCGGCGATGCCGATCGAAGTCGCGACCATACTAACTCAGCTCTACGGGTTCTCAGCGAGGGAGCGCGAGGTGATAGCGGCAGTTGCGCGCGGCGAGTCGACGAAGGCGATTGCCGCGTGTCTGGGCGTGTCGCCGCATACTGTCACTGAGCACATCGATCGCGCGTGTGAGAAGCTGGGTGTGCGCGGAAGAAAGGCTCTGATTGCAAAGCTTTTTTTCGACGGGTACGCTCCGAATCTGAAGAACGAAAAGCCGACGCTTTCCGTCGCGAGCTGAGGCGCGAGTCGCGGCGGTAGAGGTGACGATGGCCGCTGCTCCACACCTTCCGGCTACTTGATGACAAAATCCGCCGCTATCCTGTTCGCGACGCTTGGCGTCTTCGTTTGCGGATGCTACAACTGGTCTTCGGTGGAGATTCCGGCGATGCTACTGGCGCTTTATCTCGCGCTCAGAAATTCAGACCTCGAGCCAGCATACACACCGAGCCTGGGTCGAATTCGTTGAAGGTCTAGCGGGCGGCGGAGTTGCCCGTCGCACGCGGATGCGTCCTCAGTTGGATGCCTCTCCCTCTTTCAAGCAGTGGCGAAACCGCACGGGCGAACGCAACGCCCTCGACCCTCGATGACACCGACTCCGCGCGAACGCTGGAGACCTACGCGCGCGTGGCCTTCGCATTACTGCTCGCGTGGCTTGCCTGGGGAGCCTTCCACGACACCTACGGCAGCGTGCCGATCGTCACCGACGTCAGCACCGCCATACACGAGTTCGGGCATATGCTGTTCATGCCCTTCGGCATCCCGATCCTCGGCCGCACAATGGTAATACTCGGCGGATCGCTCACCGAAGTCGCGTTCCCGCTGCTGTTCGTCGCGTACTTCCTGCGCAAGCGCGAGGATGGGCAACGCCGCGACGTGTTCGCGGCAATGGTATGCCTCTGGTGGTCGGCGATCGGCCTGCTCGGCACCGCGATCTACTGCGCCGACTCACGCGCTGGCAAGCTCATGCTGCTCGATGGGCTGACCGGCCAGGAGAGCGACGGGCATGATTGGTACAACCTGCTCGATCGTTGGGGATTGCTCGAGCACGACACCCAGATCGCGCGATGGATGCGTATGATCGCGTGGCTGATGTGTGTCGGGAGCATCGCCATCGCGATCTGGAGCGTGCTACAACAACCGCGCGCAATAAATCAGCCGACCGAAGCTTAGGTCGGATCCACCACCGGGGTGCGCAAGGTCAATCCTTAATGTCACCGCCGTTGGATGGTCATTTCAAGCGGGCAGCTGTTCTTGTCTACATCAACAAGGCGAATGGTCCCATCGGACGCCTCAAAGAGGAGACCCACTGGTGTGGCTCCTCTCAACGCTCCAAACGTCTTCGGGATCGTGCAAGTTGCCTGTGCGTGGACGAGCTTACGGCATCGAGCTAGCCGCCGCATTGTGCGTTTGTAACCGCGAGCATCAAGGCGTCGCTGGCGCCGGCCTTCTTCAGCTGAATCAATGCGTTGGGCGATGTGTCGAAAGCGCATTTCGATGTTCGCATTTTGCTGATGATTATCTGGTCGGACAGACCTGCTTGCAGCAAGGCGATTACGTCCTTATTGCTCAAACGTGAAGGGTCGCTGCTGGTCATGCGCGAAGGCCTCGTAAAACGAGAAGGATCGGCACTGGTCGGTGCCGAAGGCTCCGGTGCCTGCGCGGCGGGGACATTCGTTGACGCCATCTTCGCCGCGTCGGCCGCGGCGGCGTCCTGAATCTGCTGCTCACCCTTCGCGGCAATGAC
>DASTGU010000074.1:0-61442 GCA_035718845.1 Gemmatimonadaceae bacterium
ACTCGCTGGAACGGCGTGGGTATCACCGCCGTTGCGGGCACATCGGTCAAAGCGGTGTCAGCTGGAACGGTCGCCTACGCGGGACCGATGGGCACCTACGGCAACACCATCATCCTCGAGCATGGCGGCGGCGACTACTCAGTGTACGGCTCTCTCGGTCGGATGGACGTGCGCAAAGGAGCGCGGGTGATCAAAGGTCAGGCGATCGGGACCGTCGGCGTCAGTGATCCCGCGCTCGGACCACATCTTCACTTCGAGATCCGACGTGGTGGACCCGCGGTGGATCCCGCCGACTGGCTGCGGGCGGCGCGATAGCGGGAGGCGAGAGGCGGGAGGCGAGAGGCGGGAGGCGAGAGGCGGGAGGCGAGAGGCGGGAGGCGAGAGGCGGGAGGCGGGGACGGCGACCAGACGGTTCTCTGCGCCGCCTTTTGGGTATGCAGCGGTGGGTCGTGTGCGATTGATTTGAGATCGCGTGGAAGCCCGAACCCTCGGTGGGAACTATCGTAACCTACGAGTATGGGAGAGAGCGATGTCTCTCGCGCTCGACGTTTATAGAATCACGGAAGCTTTCCCGACATCCGAGCGCTTCGGGCTTTCCGTACAGCTGCGGCGCGCGGCTGTTTCGGTGCCGTCGAATATTGCGGAAGGTCATTCCCGTACCAATCGCGGAGAGTACAAGAACTTTTTATCGATCGCGCGGGGCTCATTGGCAGAGCTGGAGGTTCAACTGACACTAGCTGAGCGTCTGGGCTATGTGGAATCACCTATGCTGCGCGAAGCCTTCGAGCATTGCGATGCGATCAGTAGGATGATCACCAAAATGAAACGCGCTCTCTAAACTCCCGCCTCCCGCCTCTCGCCTCTCGCCTCTCGCCTGCCGCCTCTCGCCTCCCGCCTCTCGCCTCTCGCTAAAGAAGCGTCCCGTGCAAAACGAGGAACGCGACGCTGAAGTAGATCACGAGTCCGGTCACGTCGACAAGGGTCGCAACAAAAGGTGCGGACGCACTCGCAGGGTCGAAGCCGATCTTCTTGAGCAGGAACGGCAGCATCGAGCCGGCGAGCGACCCGAACGCGACGATGCCGACCAGCGCGAATCCAACCGTGATGGCGAGCAGCATGTAGTGCGGGCCGTAGTTGAAGATGTGCATGTTCTGCCAAAGGACGATTCGCACGAATCCGATGACGCCGAGGATTCCGCCGAGCAGCAGACCGGTCGGCAGCTCGCGCAGCGCAATTCGCCACCAGTCACGCAGCTTGAGCTCCTGCAACGCGAGCGCGCGAATCACCAGCGACGTCGCTTGCGAGCCGCTGTTGCCGCCCGAGCTCATGACCAATGGGATGAACATCGCCAGCACCGCCGCCCGCTCGATCTCGCTCTGAAACCGCTGCATCGCCGTCGCGGTCAGCATCTCACTCAGGAACAGCGCGCACAGCCACCCCGCGCGTTTGCGCACCATCTCGACGAAGCCGATCTCCATGTACGGCGCGTCGAGTGCTTCCATACCACCGAACCGCTGAACGTCTTCGGTCGTTTCCTCCACCAGCGCGTCGATCACGTCGTCGACGGTGACGATACCGAGGATGTGGCGATCGTCGTCGATGACCGGAATCGCGAGCAGGTTGTACTTCGAGATCAGCCGCGCTGCCTCTTCGCGATCGGTCTCCGGCTTCACCGTCAGCGGCGGACGGCGTCTGCCGACCTCGAGCACGTTGTCCTCGCGATCCGACGTCATCAGCTCTCGCAGTGAGACGACGTGCTCCAGGGTCTGTGAGTCCTGGTCGACGACGTAAATCGCGTAGACCGTTTCCTTCCTGCCGCCGACCTCGCGAATGAGCGACAGCGCCTGGTGCACACTCCAGTCGGAGGGGACGCTAACGAACTCGGTGGTCATGATTCCACCGGCTGTCTCGGCCGGGTACTTGAGCAGCTTTCGCAGCGTGACTCTGGTCGTCTCGCGCACCCGCGCGAGCAAGGCGTTGCGCTCGGCGGCCGGAACCTCGCGGAAAAGGTCCGCCTGTTGATCCGCGGACATCGCCTCGATCAGCAACCCGACGCGCTCCGGGTCGATGCGCTGGATGATGGCGCAGCGATGGCGCGTGAGCTCGGGCTCGTCGAAAACCTGCACCGCCAGATCGAATGGCAGCGCTGCCATGACCTTGGCCGCTGCGTCGGGCGGTAGCTCTTTCAATGCCTCCGCGATATCCGGCGCGCGCAGCTCACCGAGCGCTTCCTGCAGCTCCTCCGGATCGCTGTGAACGAGGTAGAGGAGCTGTGCAATTGTATGGGGCGAAATCTCGATCACGGACACAGTTCGTGGGTGACTTTCTTTCGATCGCTTCTGCCTCAGGAGAAACGAATTAGACCGATGAGCGTTTCGGGAATTTCGCCGTCGGCGTTGCTCGTTTCCGCGCTCTTATCAGCGGGCGTTAAGGTTGAAGCTCAGTGGTCCCGGGCCGCGCCGATCATGTCCGACGGGCCGCGTTGATTCCTCCCACGATCGCCAGGAGTAGTCCCGCAGCGACCACGATCGCCGCGCCAGTGGGCAGATCCAACTTGTACGAGGAATACAAACCGACCACGCTCGCGATCGTCGCAATCGCCCAGCCGATGATGAGTCGATTTCTCCAGTCAGCGGAGAGAATCGTCGCGCACACCGCCGGCACGATCAGGTAGGCAAAGGTCAGGAGCACTCCGCCGAGTCGTACGAAACTCACCACGACGAGCGCGAACGCGGCGTAAAAGAGAAAATCCCACAGCCGCACGCGCACCCCCTCGGCAAACGCTCTCTCTGGATCCGAGGAAATCAGCACGAACCTCTTGTGAAAAGCGCCGTAGAACGCGCCGAGCGCCGCGAATACCAGCACACGCTGTCCGACATCACCGCTGGTGACGTTCAGAATGTCTCCCGTCAGGAGATGCTCCAGCTCCTCCTTGCCGCCGGCAACGCGACTAAGCAGCAGAATCACCGCCGCAGCGGCGACTACGAAGGTGATGCCGATGATGGCCTCCTGCGGCACCGCCTGCCTGGTTCGACTGCGTGTCCAGCTGAAGAACGCCGCGCCGAGGAAGGTGACGGCGAGCGAGATCCAGAACGTGATTCGATCTTCGAAGTGGTATCCCATCAGCAGCGCGACGCACGTGCCGAGCGTTGCAACCTGAGCAAGCGCGAGGTCGACAAAGATTACTTCGCGTTTGACGACATGCAGTCCGAGGTAGACGAGCAGCGGAGGGAACAACAGGGAGGCCACGAATGGCCACTTCATGACCTCCCACGCCAGGCCGAAATCGCCGCTCATTTCGCGCCTCCAAGTGCGCTCGCGATCGCGCGCACCAGGTTGTCCATGTTGTCGAAGTAAGTCGCGCTATTGCTGGCCGCCCCGGGCTGCTGCGGTGCGTCAACGACTGTTGCGCCGGTCTGCCGCGCGACGGTCTCCGCGGTTTTGCGATTCTGGAACGGCTGCACCAAGATGACCTTCACGTTGTTACGCTTCATCTCGCCGATCACCTGCGCAAGGTGCGCCGGCGACGGCGCAATGCCGGGCTTTGGTTCGAGCTCATCGACGATCGACAAGCCAAACCGGTCAGCGAAGTAAATGAAGTCACGATGGTAGGTGACGATCTTTGCGCCGCGATAAGGAGCAAGCTCCTTCTGCCATGCGGCGAGCTTCGCATCGAGCTTCGAATTGAAGCGCGCGAGGTTGGCGTTGTACGTGGCTGCGTTTTTCGGATCGAGCTGCGCAAAATGCGACGCGATGTTGCGCGCGACGACTTTTGCGGCGGCTGGATCGACCATGTAGTGCGGGTTTCCGAGCGCGTGAATGTCACCCTTGGACCGATCGAAGCTGGTCGGAATCTCAAGCAGCCTGATGCCCTCCGACGCCACGATACGACCCGGCGCGCCAGCCGCGATCCTCGAGTTTCTCGAGTTCTCGAGCAGTGGCGGCAGCCAACCGAGCTCGAGCTCGGCGCCGCCCTCGATCAACGCGTCAGTCCGGTTGAGCGTGACGATGAAGCTCGGCTTGGCATCGACGAAGTGCGCATCCTCGGTGGGCTTGGCGAGTGCTACCACGTTCACCTTGTCTCCGCCGATCTCGCGCGCCACCGATGCCAGATCGGGAGTGGTCGCAACAACTTTGAGCTGCGCGGTTGCCTGCGCGCTGATGAAGGAAATCGCGCCCAGACCGAGCGCTGCCATCTTATTGATCATTTTGGATTTCATGTTGGTTTGATGGTTAGAACTTGTGCGCGGCGTGAGCGCCAATCAGGAACTGCAGCTGCAGCCACAGCGAGTGATCGGTCCCAATCGCCTTGCGATTGTCATAGTTGTACTGAATCCCCACTCTGGAGAATTCGGTCGGATACCACGTAAGGTTTGGGGACCAGCGCGTTTGATCTCCACGCAAATCCGTCGCGAACGCGCCCGGATCGCCGTGCTCGAATTCGCCCCGCAGACCCGCGACAACGCGCGGTTTGATGCCCCACAACACCTGCGCGTAGGCACCGCGATCCTTGAGTACCTCGCTCGGCAGGTTTATGAAGACGTTGCTGTTCAAGGCGCGAGCTGCCGCGTCGTAGCGCCGCCACATCGCCTCGGTTTGTAGCGACAGGAACGGGAACCCTGCCTGCGCGTTGGCCGCTTTCCACTTCCAATAGAGATCCGCTCCGTAGATCTGGGTTTTCGCCGACGGTCCGGAATTATTGGGCCCGAACGCTCCCGACACGCCGAGCACCACGGTCTGGGTCTCGGTCAGATCGAAGGAAGTGTTCACCCTCGGAACGATCAAAAGATCAGCGAAGCCGTTGGTGACTGGCCGATCATCCACTACCCCGCCGTGGATCTCAGAAGACTCGGGCGAGCGAAAGCTGGTGGTGGTCTCGCCGGTCGCATTCATGACCGCCACCAGCGCCTCGGTGTAGAACGGCGTTGGCAGCAACCACGACAACCGAACACCCTGACTGCGCAATCCGTCAGGACCGAACATTCGCGTCAACACCAGCGGCGCATCGATGAACGCCCACGAGTGCGGATGCTGGGGGTTCTGGCGCCCAAACTCGGCGAAGAACTGTCCGAATTTGAGCTGCAGGTTCCACGGCAATGACGTCGTCAGACCGTATGCCTCCTCGAGCTCGATGCCGCTGTTGCCGGCAGAATCGATCTTGAGGACGATGTTACTGAAGCCCTTGAAGTACGGGTCCACGTTTCCGTCGAGCGAGATCTCCGCATTTGGAATCGTGAAGCCGTTGACCTTCGGATCGTGATCGCCGCGCTCGATCTTCCCGATGTCGTGTGCAGTCGACCAGCCGGCGTCGGTCAGCGCAACGAAGCCGATGTTCATGTAGCTCCCGGTCGCGACCGGTCCGGGGCCCTGCGCCGGAGCAGCAGCGGCGGCGCCCGACGTATCGGTGGTCTGCGCGCCGAGCTCCTTCTCGAGCTGCTTGACGAGCGCTATCGAATCAGCACGCGCAATGCTATCTGCGCGCGCAATTGAATCCTGCTTTGATTTTGACGCGGGTACTTGTGCGTCGCTCCGTGCCGGCAAGCCTACGCAGACCGCGAGCGCGAGTGCGCTGAACGTCTGCTTGATGTACATGTTCCTCCCTTAAGAAGTGTGAGACTGACTACAGCCAGTTGATCAGACTTCTTGGGAAGGCGGAGCTCGGCAGGAGTTGGGTAGGAGCTGTGGTGTAGAAAAGCGCTCGACAGCGAGTCGCGCGAAGGCGACATGATGGAGCGCCAGCAGTGCGAGCGGCGGCGGCGCGTGGTTGAGCGCCGACTGCATCGACAGTAGAGCGCAGGTTGGGCAGGTCGCTTCGTTGTGCCCGTGATGCAGGTTCGTCCCGCTCTCTTCGGTGTGCGAAATCGCACTCGACTCATCGCGCGCCAAGGTGAGCGCAGCGCTGACGATCCCCAGCTGGCCGATCACGACCAGTAGAACCGCCAGCAGGCGCCAACGCCTGTCGGATGATCTGTTGAACAGGTAACCGCGCTTCATTTCTGTACTTAAAGTACCCGAGACAGCCTAAAAGGGTAGCACTTGGATTGTGCACATGGCATTTTTCCACGTTCCATGAAGCGTGAAGATGCCCTCGACTACCACGCGTCGGGACGACCCGGCAAAATCGCGGTAGTCCCCACCAAGCCGCTCAATAATCAGCGCGATCTCGCACTCGCCTACTCTCCTGGAGTAGCGCTTCCCTGCCTCGAGATCAAAGCCAACCCTGAGGATGCCTACCGGTATACGGCCAAGGGCAACCTCGTTGCTGTAGTCACTAACGGCACCGCTGTCCTCGGACTTGGAAACATCGGCGCGCTCGCCGGCAAGCCGGTGATGGAAGGCAAAGGAAATCTCTTCAAGCAGTTCGCTGATCTCGACGTCTTCGATCTCGAGGTGGGCTCCGAGAATCCCGACGACGTAATCCGCTTCTGCCAGCTCCTCGAACCTACAGTCGGCGGCATCAATCTCGAGGACATTCGCGCGCCCGACTGCTTCTACATCGAGGAAACTCTGCGGAAGACGATGAAGATCCCCGTCTTCCACGACGATCAGCACGGCACTGCGATCATCTCCGGCGCGGCACTGCTCAACGCGCTCGAGATCGTCAACAAGAAAATCGAGAAGATCAAAGTCGTCTTCTCCGGCGCCGGCGCCGCCGCGATCTCGACCGCCGAGCATTACGTGCGACTCGGTGTGCCGCGCCAGAACATCATACTCACCGATCGGCAGGGCGTGGTGTACGCGGGTCGAGCCGGCGAGATGGATCCCTATAAAGCTCGCTTCGCGCACGAGACCAAGGCGCGTACGATCGCCGATGCCCTCGTCGGCGCGGACGTCTTCGTTGGTCTCTCCGTTGCTGGCGCAATTACCGGCGAAATGGTGGCGAAGATGGCGAAGAAGCCGATCGTCTTCGCTCTCGCCAATCCGGAGCCGGAGATTCTGCCGGACCAGGTGAGATCAGTGCGCAGCGATGCAATCATCGCCACCGGTCGCAGCGATTACCCGAACCAGGTCAACAACGTACTCGGCTTCCCGTTCATCTTCCGCGGCGCAATCGACGCGCGCGCGACCCAGGTGAATGAAGAGATGAAGATGGCGGCGACGCGCGCACTGGCGGCCCTCGCTAAGGAAGACGTACCCGAAAGCGTCTCGCGTCTGTACGGTCTACGCTCGGTGAAGTTCGGCGCCGATTACCTGATTCCCTTCCCGTTCGATCCACGGGTTCTGCTATGGGTCGCACCGGCGGTGGCGTGGGCGGCCGTCGCCAGTGGCGTCGCGAAGGAAATGATCGACCTCGAGAATTACCGTGAGCAGCTCGAGGCGAGGCTGGGCCGCGCACGCGGCTTGATGCGCGGCATCATCAACCGCGCTGTCGGCGATCCGAAGCGCGTCGTCTTCCCCGAGGGCGAAGAGCCGAAGATCATGCGCGCCGCACGCCAGCTCGTCGACGAAGGCATCGCGTCGCCGATCCTTCTCGGTCAGCGGGCCGCGATTGACCGCGTCGCGAACGAGAACCACATCTCACTGCGCGACATTGCCGTGGTCGATCCCGCGACGTGCGACAAGCGTGACAAGTATGCCGACTATCTGTGGCAACGCCGTCAGCGCAAAGGACTCAGCCACGGCGAAGCTCACCAGCTGCTGTTCAACACCAATTATTTCGGCTCGGTAATGGTCGCGTGCGGTGACGCCGACGCGCTCCTTTCAGGTGTCGGCATGCATTACCCCGAGACGATTCGCCCGGCACTCCAGGTCATCGGGCCTCATCCGAAAGCGGAGATCGTCAGCGGTCTCTACATGCTCGTGTTCGAGAAGCACGTTATCTTTTGTGGAGACACGACGGTCAACATCGATCCGACAGCGGAGCAGTTGGCTCAGATTGCATACTCCGCCGGCCGGATCGTTCGCACTTTCGGCATCGATCCGAAAATCGCGATGCTGTCGTTCTCCAATTTCGGATCGGTTCGGCACCCGGAAGCGGAGAAAGTCGCGAAGGCCGTCGCGATCCTGAGGAAGCGCGACCCGGCGCTCGTCGTTGATGGCGAGATGCAGGCGGACACTGCGATGGACGAGCAGATTCTCCGCACCGCGTACTCGTTCAGCGTGCTGAAGGAACGGGCAAACGTTTTGATTTTCCCCAACCTCAGCGCCGGAAACATCGCCTATAAGTTGTTGCATCATCTCGGCGGTGCGACCAAAATCGGGCCGATTTTGCTGGGTATGAATCTTCCCGTTCACGTACTGGAACAGGGTGCCGACGTCCAGGACATCGTGAACATGGCCGCAGTCGCCGTCATCGACGCGCAGCAGCGGATTAGTGAGAGGAAAGCGTAGTTAATGGCAACCGAGATGAAACCGCAGCGGACCGCAGTTCCGCGCGAGAGCAGAATGGATCTGACTAAACAGGGACTGACGCCGAACGGCGTGGTCCATTGGAATTTGATTGCGCCCGAGCTATTTCAGGCGGCGGCCCGACGTAATGAGGGTGAATTTGCCGATATGGGCCCCTTCGTCGCCGTCACCTCGCCGCATACCGGCCGCTCGCCCAACGACAAATTCGTGGTCAAGGAGGCGACGTCGGAGAGCGACGTCGACTGGGGCAAGGTCAATCAACCGATGTCCGTCGATCACTATAAGACCCTGCTTGGCGACGTCCGCAAGTATTTGAACGGGCTCGATGAGCTGTTCGTGGAAGACCTTTACTGTGGCGCCGACCCCGCATACCGGTTGTCGGTCCGCTACATCTCGCCCAACGCGTGGCACATGGCGTTTGTACGCAACATGTTCATTCGGCCCGAGCTGAGCGACCTCCCAACTTTCAATCCGAATTTCACGGTCTTGCACGCGCCCGAGTACCAGGCCGACCCTGCTCGTCATGGCACCAGGAGCACCACTTTCATCGTACTCAACATCGCTGAGCGCACCATTCTGATTGGCGGAACACGCTACGCCGGCGAGCTGAAGAAAGCGATGTTCACCGTGATGAACTACCTGCTGCCGAAGCAGGGCGTGTTCCCGATGCATTGCTCGGCGAACGTCGGCAGGGATGGCGATACCGCGCTTTTCTTCGGCTTGTCGGGCACCGGCAAGACGACGCTGTCCGCCGACCCGCACCGCGGACTGATTGGCGACGATGAGCACGGCTGGTCATCCGACGGCGTTTTCAATTTCGAGGGCGGCTGCTACGCGAAGGTGATCAACCTATCGCCGGAGAGTGAGCCCGACATCTATCGCACAACGCAGATGTTCGGGACAGTGCTGGAAAACGTGGTGCTCGATCCGGCGACGAAGAAAGTTCGGTTTGCCGATCAGTCGATCACCGAGAACACCCGGGCTTCATATCCGCTGCACTACATCAGGAACTATGTGGAAGGCGGACGCGGCGGACATCCGCGCAACGTGATTTTTCTCACAGCGGATGCGTTCGGTGTGCTTCCTCCGATCGCCAAGCTGACGCCGCAACAGGCGATGTACTTCTTCCTCTCGGGTTACACGGCGAAGGTCGCCGGCACCGAGCGCGGCGTGAAGGAGCCTCAGCCAACGTTCAGCGCGTGCTTCGGCGCGGCGTTCCTCGTTTGGCCGGCGGTGAAGTACGCCAAGATGCTCGGCGATCTGCTCAAGAAGCATCAGTCGAACGTCTGGCTGATCAACACCGGCTGGACCGGCGGGCCGTACGGAAAAGGCAAGCGCATCAAGCTCAGTTACACTCGCGCGATCGCCAACGCAGTGCTGGCGGGAAAACTGGACAACGTGAAGACGCAGCAGGACGGAGTCTTCGGTCTCGCCGTGCCGACTGAGATTCCAGGCGTGCCCCAGGAAGTCTTGAATCCGCGCGCGACGTGGGCGGATGGCAATGCCTACGACGAGCAGGCGCAGAAATTGGCGACGATGTTCCGCGAGAACTTCGCGAAGTTTGGAACCGTCGACGCGGCGATCAGAAACGCCGGTCCGAAAGCCTGATTCGCATCTGACTACGAGACGGTCGGTCCGCTTCGAGATCCTGCGCGACCCCGTCTGGAATAACATCCGCGTCGACGAGCTGACCCTCAAGCTCGTCGACACCGAGGTCTTTCAGCGCCTCCGCTACGTTCGCCAGCTCGGCTGGACGTATCTCGTCTATCCGGGAGCTACCCACTCCCGGTTCGAGCACGCGCTGGGCACCCATCACCTCGCTCGTCGGACGCTGGCGCTACTGTGCGAATCCGATGAGTCACTCTCGATTGGTGAGAAAGATCAGGCGATCGTTCGCTCTGCAGCGCTGTTACACGACGTCGGGCACTACCCATTCTCGCACGCCCTCGAGGAAATCGGCGCGCTGCACCACGAAGACGTTGCGCGCTCACTCGTCACGGAAGGCAGCGTAGCGGAGTTGCTAACCAGGTACATCGGCGACGACGCGCCGCTGGCGGTGTTCGAGCTGATAAGCGGCAGAAGTAGCAGCGCGCTGCAAGGTCTGATCTCCGGCTCGCTCGATCTCGACAAAATCGAATATCTCAAGCGCGATGCGTTCATGTGCGGCGTGCCGTACGGTGAGATCGACGTCGATCGGCTCACCAACTCGATGGTGCTCGTCGATGATCCCGAAACGGGACGGCGCGCACTCGGCGTCCGCGAAAAAGCATTGTCGGCGCTCGAGTCATTGTTGTTCGCCAAGTATCAGATGTACCGCAACGTCTATTGGCACCACGCCGTGCGCAGCGCGACGGCGATGTACAAGCGGCTGGTTGAAGATGCGGTTAAAGATTCGATCGTCGATGTGCACACACTCGCAACGTATACCGACGAAGGCTTGATGCATCGCCTGGAGGGCGCACGGCCGAGTGCATTGCTGTCTGCGCTTAAGGAGAGGCGGTTGTACAAACGGGGCGCAGAGTGGCCGGCGGCGGAGCTCGACGGCGAGAAGCTCGAATGGATTGCTACCGATCGCGGTCGCGTCGCGCGAGCGGAGTCAGCGCTGGCTCGAGAATTTGGACTTGGCGATGGAGAGCTGCTGCTCGATTATCCGCAGAAGACCCAAATGCTCGGCCTCGACATTCCCGTGCTGCGTCGAAACGGCGAAGTCGAACGGCTGACGGGCGAGGGCTGGATCGGCACCATCAATCTCCCCTCGCTGTCCGAGGAACTTTACGAGAGCGCACGGTGGTTACGGGTCTTCACCGCCCGCCGAACCAACCTGGATGCCGGCAAGCTCCGACAGGCGCTGGAACGATCGCTCTGATAGTGCGATATAAAGAGCATGCGGTTCTCCAAAGCACTTCTAGCAGCTTCCCTGCTGCCAGTGTTCGCCTGCGCTTATCCGGTCACGTCGACTGGATCGTCCGGCGTTGGCCGTCCGTCCGCGCCCGGTGCGTCCGGTGCGGAAGCGCGTGCGACCGGATCTGCATACGGAGCAACTGAAGCGCGCATCTTCGATCTGATCAACGCCGAGCGGCGGCATCAGGGTTTGCGGCCGCTGGTGTTCAACGCGCAGCTGAATCAGATGGCGCGAATTCAGGCGCAGAATATGGCCTACTATCAGAAGATGGCGCACGTTCTACCGAACGCGACGTTGCCAACCCTGGGCGATCGTGCTCACTACGTCGGCTATCCGTTCATGCGCCTCGCCGAGAACGTAGCGCTGGGTTATCCAAACGCGGAGACGGTCGTCGAAGGCTGGATGAACTCGCATGGGCATCGCGAAAACATTCTCGATGCTGGCGTGGTTGAGACGGGAATCGCGATAGCGCGGTCAGCGACCGGCGGCCTGTATTACTGCCAGGTATTTGGCCGGCAGATGATGGTCGGCGGCTCACTGTAGAGCTTAGGAACGCCTGTTTTCTGAGGGCTTTTTCACAGCCTAAGTGGGTGTCACAAAAGTAGTTACGCGGTTCCCCCAAGCTGAGCTAAAATATGTGACCTCCTCGTGCCTGGTACCGTCCTATGGGCATGAGCCGACTCACGTTCTCAAGCGCCCTGCTGCTTGCCATTTCAGCTCCGGCAATCGCTCAGCAGGCAGGTTTCGCATCCGCTGACAGCGGTCCCTCACCCGACGCGATCTTCGAGACCAAAGACGCCGCGGTCATGACCGCCGGATTGCGCCCGCTCGCCAAATCGGATCTCCGCAAAGGCGAGCGCGAAGTACGAATCTGGTATTCCGCATTTGGAAACCCACAGTACCTGGTAATCATCCACCAAAGCGGCGCGACGGTCACCGGCCGTTTGATGCTGTGGTGGGATCAGTACTACGAGGATTCGCCCAAGTCAGCCGACGTGCGCGTCGACAATTTCGTGCGCAACGGCTACGACTGCGGCCCGATCACCAAGCGCGACTCGCAGTTCGGCGAGGATCGTTGGATCAGCTCGATCTGCCAGGCGAATCTGAAGGGCAACCCCGACTGGAAAGCCTTCCTGGCTGAAGTCGAGGCGCACGCGCTCCCTCAGTCGACCGCGGGCTCCGCCGATACGCAGGACGACAGCGAGAACTGGGGAATCACCGTCGAGCGCCGCTCCGGCACCATCTATGGTGTCTCGCACTACAAAACTGCGCTTTCCTTCGGCACGCCAGAGCCGGGCCGCGGACCGAAGCTGCAGGATATGGTGCAGGCGCTGGCTACCACCGCGCGCAAAGAACCGGTCGTCGCGCAGCACTAAACTCTCGGTCACGAAAAAGGCCGCCCTTTCGGGCGGCTCTTTTTTACTGCTAAACTGAAAACGACCAGCTGGCGGCTGGCTGCTTTCAGCCTGCGGCTTCGAGCCGGTCAAATACATAAAACGGCCAGCGGGATTGCTGGCCGTTTTTTCTCAGCTCAGCGCCGCCGGCCAAAAGCCGCCAGCGGCAAGCTGGTAGTTTTCAGTTTGTAGTTCAGTCCCTGAGCTGAGGCAACCTCGCAAACAACTCCAGCGCCTGCGGATTCGCCAAAGCCTCCGTGTTCTTGACCGGCCGCCCATGGATGACCTCCCGCACCGCCAGCTCGCTAATCTTCCCCGAGATCGTGCGCGGGATGTCCTCGACCTGGATGATCTTCTTCGGCACATGCAGCGGCGTCGTATTCTCGCGCAACCGATTCGCAATCTTGTCGCACAGCTCCTGATCCAGATTCACGCCGGGCTGCAGCTTCACGAATAGCACGATCCGTACGTCGCCCGGCGCGCCGCCGTCGATCTCCTGCCCGACCGCCACGCTCTCTATCACTTCCGGCAGCTGTTCGACCTGGCGGTAGATCTCCGCGGTACCGATGCGCACGCCACCAGGATTGAGCGTCGCGTCGCTGCGGCCGTAAATGATGTAGCCGCGGTGACGCGTGATCTCGGCCCAGTCGCCGTGACGCCAGATCCCAGGGTAGTAATCGAAGTACGCCGCGCGATACTTGGCACCATCAGGATCATCCCAGAATGCCACCGGCATACTTGGGAATGGCTTAGTGCAAACAAGCTCGCCGGGAATCAAGCGCACCGGGCGTCCGCGATCGTCCCAGACATCGACCGCCATTCCCAGTCCCGGCGTCTGGATTTCTCCGCGATAGACGGGCAAAATCGGATTGCCGAGCACGAAGCACGAGATGATGTCGCTGCCGCCGCTGATGCTGGCGAGGTGGACATCCTTCTTGACCTTCCTGTAGACGTAATCGAAGCTGCTGTCGGCGAGCGGACTGCCGGTCGACAAGATGGCCTTGAGCTTCGCCAGGCCGTGCGTCTTCATCGGCTCCGCACCCGACTTCTCCAGCAGCGACAGATACTTCGCGCTGGTGCCGAACACGGTGATTCCTTCCTGGTCGACCATGTCCCACAACACTGTCGGTGACGGAGCCAGCGGTGCGCCATCGTAAAGCACGACCTTCACACCCACCGCAAGCGAGCTGATCAACCAGTTCCACATCATCCAGCCGCACGTCGTGTAATAGAAGATGACGTCTTCGCGCTTGAGATCGGTGTGAAGAATCAGCTCTTTCAGATGCTGCAGCAGCGTTCCGCCGGCGCTGTGCACCATGCACTTCGGCAATCCCGTCGTTCCCGACGAATACATGATGTAGACTGGATGATCGAAGGGAAAACGCTCAAACGGCAATGCCTTGGGGTCCGGAGCTTCGGGCACCGGCGACGGAATGGCGCGCATTCCGCCGATTGGCGTCCGCGCGGTTGATGGATCCAGCGCTCTCATTCCGCCGGGCGGTGTCCGGCGATACGCATCGCTCGGCGTCGACCTGAATCCTTCCGTCGGCGTGTTCTGACTCACCGCGACCGCGTACTGCGCGGCGATGAACCGCGACCACAGAATTCCCTTCCGCACTCCGTCCAGATCGGGCATCTGTCGGCGATACGGAGTGACGACGACGTGCTCGAGCGACGGAATCCGGAATGCGATCTGGCGCAGCCGCGGCAGCAGATCGATTTCCTTGCCGTTGTACAGATAGCCGTCGGCAGCAAACAACACCTTCGGCTCGATTTGTCCGAAGCGGTCCATCACTCCCTGCGCGCCGAAATCAGGCGAGCACGACGACCAGATCGCGCCGAGTGATGTCGCGGCCAGCATCGCGATCACGGCTTCGGGAATGTTGGGCAGCCAGCCTGCGACGCGATCGCCGGGTCTCACACCAGCTGCATCGAGCGCGAGCGCGAGAGTGCCTACTGCCTCACGCAGCGCACGATATGAAATCGTGCGCTGATGGCCTTCCTCGTTCCACGACGACAGTGCGGGCTCGTCGTCTGAGAAGCGCAGCAGATTTTCGGCGAAGTTGAGACTCGCATCGGGAAACCATTTCGGTCCCTTCTCCGGATCTGGCGGTCCCATGTGATCCAGTCCAACACCAACGCGCTCCGCACCGCCACCAGTGCCGCGATGGCCGATGATCCCGCAGAAACGCCAGGTCAGCGACCAGAAGCGCTCCGGGTTGTCGAGCGACCACTTATGCAGCTCCCAGTAGGAATCGGGAGAATAGTCGGGCACCGGCGGACCGCCGCGCTCCTCCACATAGCGAAGGAACTCGGTCATGTTCGCCCTGATGATGCGCTCTTGTGACGGGGTCCAGAGCGCGTCGCTCATCTCTGCAGCTTTGCCTCGCCCTTAACTAGTTGGCGGATTGAACTGGGCGTGCTGGCCCTGTAGCCACGACTTGTGGTAATTCGGATCTTCGATCTCGAGCGCCGGCTTGGCGACCTTCAACGGACGGAAGCTGTCCATCATCACCGCCAGCTCGTCGGTGTACTTGGCGCCAATACTTGCCTCGGCGCGCCCCGGATGCGGGCCATGCGGAATTCCATCCGGATGATGGGTGATGCTGCCAAACTCGATTCCCTTCCGACTCATGAACTCGCTCGACGCGTAGTACAACACTTCGTCAGAGTCGACGTTGCTGTGATTGTACGGCGCCGGCACGGCTTCGGGATGGAAATCGTAGGGTCGCGGGCAGAACGAGCAGACGACGAATCCATCGCCTTCGAAAGTCTGATGCACCGGCGGTGGCTGGTGCACCCGGCCGACGATCGGCTCGAAGTCGTTGATGTTGAACGCCCACGGGTAGAAGTAGCCGTCCCAGCCGACGACGTCGAGCGGATGGTGATCGAGCACGATCTCGTTGATGCCGTCGTACTGTTTCACCAGAATCGGGAAGTCGCCCATCTTGTCGATTGGCTCAGTGAAAGTCGGCAGCCGAATGTCGCGCTCGGAATAGGGCGCGCCTTCCTTGAGCTGACCGAACTCGTTCCGATAGCGCTTGGGAAAGCGAACGTGGCCGCGACTCTCGAAGATCAGAACTTTGGGCTGTTCACCACTTAGATCGAAACGATAGCGATGCAAAATGCCGCGATGGATGACGAGGTAGTCTCCCTCGCCGAAGGGCAGCGTCCCGTACGACGTCTCGAGCGTTCCCTTTCCCTTGCTGATGTACACCAGCTCGTCGGCCTGCGCATTACGGTAGAAATGCGCGTCGTTCTCATCGGGCTCGACGTACAGCATCGCGATGTCCTGATTGAACAGCAGCGGAATCCGATCGAGCGTCGCGCTGCCACCTTTCTTCACGCGCGACGTGAGAAAGTGGCGGTGTCGCAGGGTCTGATCCGGATCCGCCTCGAATTTCACTTCGCGAATCCGCCGCGCGGACTTCACCGTCGTCGGCGGATGGATGTGATAGAGCAGCGACGCCGTTCCGGTGAACCCTTCGTGACCTACCAGCTCCTCGGCGTAAATACCGCCATCGGGTTTCCGAAACGCGATGTGCCGCTTGCGTGGGATTTTTCCGAGGGTGTGATAGATCGGCATGGCTCAAAGATTCCCGCGCAGCGCCTGCTCGCGCTCGAGTGCCTCGAACAACGCCTTGAAGTTACCAGCGCCGAAGCTCTTCGCACCTTTGCGCTGAATGATCTCGTAGAAGAGAGTCGGACGATCCTCCATCGGCTTCGAGAAGATCTGCAGCAGATAACCCTCCTCGTCGCGATCGACCAGAATACCCAGTTCGCGCAGCTTCTTCACGTCTTCATCGATGTGGCCGACGCGCTCTTCCACGGTTTCGTAGTAGGTGCCCGGCACTCTGAGAAACTCCACGCCGTTGTCGCGCAGCTTGGTGACGGTGTCGACGATGTTGTCGGTGGCAATCGCGATGTGCTGGCAACCCGGGCCCTGATAGAACTCGAGATACTCGTCGATCTGGGATTTCTTCTTTCCCTGAGCGGGCTCGTTGAGCGGGAACTTGATGCGCCCGTTGCCGTTGGCGACGACCTTCGACATCAGCGCCGAGTACTCGGTAGAGATCGTTTTGTCGTCGAAGGAGATCAGCTGCTTGAACCCGAGAATGTCGGCGTAGTACTTCACCCACTTGTTCATCGCGCCGAGCTCGACGTTGCCGACGCAGTGATCGACGTACTTGAGGCCGACGCCGTCGGCGTCGCCACGGCCAGCGAACGGAACGAATCCGGGCATGAAGACGCCACGGTAGTTCTTGCGCTCGACCAGACTGTGGATCGTCTCGCCGTAAGTCCTGATTCCGGCGATGACCACTTCGCCGTTCTCGTCACTCAGTCCCTTTGGCTCGTAGGCCGGCTGAGCACCACGTTCGACGGCAAGCTTGAACGAGGTCCGCGCATCGTCCACCCAAAGCGCAATATCCTTTACGCCGTCGCCATGCTTATGAACGTGGGTCGCGATGTCGCTGTCGGGGCGCAACGCAGTGGTCAGAATGATCCTGACTTTATCCTGCACGATGACGTAGCTGGCACGATCGCGAGTGCCCGTCTCGGGCCCGCGATACGCTACGATCTTGTAGCCGAAAACTGTTCTATAAAACTGCGCGGCCTGCTTCGCATTACCGACGTAGAACTCGATGAAATCCGTTCCATTGATCGGGAACGTGTCGGTGACCTGCTCAGGTGCCGTAAGTGTCGCGGTTCCCATGACTTCTCCGGTTCGACGCGATGTTGATATGCGGCTTTTACACTATGGTGACGGCCACCGTTCCTGCGGAAGAGCGGTGGGCGGTCAACTCTAAATTAGCAAATTGGACGCCTCAGCGGGGAGTGTTCAGACGAGGTCGAACGGAAGCTCCAGCGCGTCGCCCGGCTTCACAGCCTCCCACATCGCGAACAGCTCGCCGCGCCTTTGTCTGACCTTCCAAAGGTCATCGTCGGTCACGAGGGGTGGGTCGGCCAGCCCATTATCGCCACAGAAATCGCGAAGCCGCTTGTTGACGTCTTCGGACTGAACGAGCTGGCCGGTAGCGCGCTCGAGATCCAGCAAGCCGACGATCATCTCCGACAGCACCGATTCGTTGGGCACACGCCCCCGCGGCCATGGTGTGCCGAAATCGGTGAGATCCCATCCGTCTGCGACCAGCCCATAGAATCCCTGGCGATGGCCCAGCACCGTCTCGACGGCGTAGTGGGTGAGATCGTGCCGCGGAAAGAACGCCGCCTGCGCGTTCTTCATGCTTTGCCAGGTCGTAGATCCGTCCGGTCGCGTACAACTGAGCGAGCTGCGGCCGTCCGCGTTTTTCTTGATGCGAATCACCAGCCGCTGCTCAGTCGACATGCTGGCTATCTAATGAATGGTTTCGCCTTTCTCCAGCATGTCGATGAACTTGCGAGTGAGCTGCTCGCGCTTCTCCGGCGTTTTCGCAGTCGCAAGGCGCCAGAGTATCGCATAGCGATTCACCCGATTGATCGTCTCGAAAAACGCCTTCGCGCTCGGGTGCCGCTCGAGCTCTTTCTCGAATTCGGGTGACATTTTGGCATTCGCCGGGGACGGGTACGCCGCGTCCCAGCGACCATCCTGCTTTGCGCGCTCAACCTCGGCGTGGCCCGGCGGCCGCATCCGCCCGGTTTCGATCAGCGATACGGCTTTGGCGCGATTGATCTGCGACCACAGACTCTTCGACCGCCTCGGAACGAATCGCTGCAAATACGTGGTTTCGCTCTCGGGGCGCCTCAGCGCGTCGATCCACCCGAAGCACAGCGCCGCCTCCAGGGCCTCCGGATGCGACACCGATTTTATTCCCGAGAATTTGCGCGCGAATCGAATCCAGACGCCCTCCGGACGGTGGTGGTTTTTTTCGAGCCATTCCTCGAAATCCTGTTGCGCCTTGAATGCGCGAACCGGAGTGGGCGCTGCTTTGACTTTCGGCTTGGCTTTTACGGTCGCCTTTTTCTTTTTCGCGGCGGCTCTGCTGCGCTTCGTCTTTTTTGCGACCTTGCTGCGCTTCGCTTTGTTCGCCGGCACCGCCTAGTCCATGTGCATCGCGGCGCGATGGTCCATTCGCTGAAAAGCGAGAAAGTCGTGAATTGCCGTAACCGCCTGCGGGTTATTCGTCGCAATCACGACCTGACCGCCCCGCGGAAGATCCTGCGGAGTGTAGGTGATGTCTTTGCGCAGTGCACGCATTTGCGCGGTGCCGGGGACGTCCTTCATGGCGTGCACCACCCCGGGCAGCGTGAAATCGCCGGCGGCGAAAGCCTTGGCGATGGTGCGCATGTGCTCGCGGATCACTGCCTCGCCTGCTGAATCGGCCTCTTTGCGTTGCAGAACGATTCGCCCACCGTTGGGCAGCGGCTCGAAGACGTGTTGCGAGGTGTACTGATCGACGCCCATCACCGTCTCGCCGCGCTGCTGCAGTTTCGTGAACGCAGAATCCGACGTCTGCGCGCTCTGCTTCGCGGTAGAGTTGTTTGATGAGCAGGCCGCGACTGCTGCCAACAAGAAAAGGGTTCTAACGGTCACGTTGGGTCTCCTTCCCTCTCGCCTCCGCCAGTTTTCTGGCGATTGCTCTATAAAATGCAGCGTCGGTGGGCTTACGCTGATCATCGAGACTCAGTGCCGCCAGCTCGAGGGCGTAGAGGATGTTGCCGAGGTAGAGCTGAGCGACTGAAGCAACGGTCTCGCTGTCGTCACCCATGCGCCGGTGCAGGAGGTGGAGGGATCGGCGTGACTTCGCGGTCGGTGTTGCCGCCACCGGGCGGCACGTCCGCGCCAAGTACGCGAACGACGACGGCGGTGATGTTGTCATTACCGCCGTTGATGTTCGCCTCCTGGATCAGCGCGTCGACAATCCGCTCTGGCTTTGCGCGCGAAAGCAGCAATTGCTGAATGCGCCGGTCCTCGACCATGCCCGTCAGTCCATCGCTGGCGAGCAGAAACGAATCGCCGACGCGCGCTTCGCCGTCGAAGACATCGGGATCGATGTCGTCCGCCATCCCAATGCAGCGCGTGATGACGTTGCTTTGTGGATGGCGCCGCGCCTGCTCCGGGGTGAGCAGCCCGGCATCGACTTGCTCCTGGACCAGCGAATGATCCTTGGTGAGCTGTCGCATCTGACCGTCGCGAACGAGGTAGATTCGCGAGTCTCCGACGTGACCCACCAGGTAGCGCGACTCCGAGAGCAGCAGTGCGGAGACGGTGCTTCCCATTCCGAGCTTGTCGCGCTCAGTCCGGGTGCGCTCGTACACAGCGCGGTTGGCGGCGCGCAGCGCGGTGGCCACGCGCTTGTGGGCTTCGGATGCCTGGAGATCGTTCAGGTCGGCCAGTTGATGGCTGACCATCTCCACTGCCATCTCGCTCGCGACTTCACCGGCGGCATGCCCACCCATCCCATCCGCGACGATAAATATCCCGCGATAAGCGTTAGCCGATGCGTGCAGCGAGTCTTCATTGCCCTTTCTGATTCGGCCCACGTCGGTGCGCGCCGCAACAGCAAGGTGCACTAGCGGTTGCTCATTTGAATGAACGATCTGAACTATCTGTTGGGTAAATCCAACTTTAGAAGGACCTTCTTGCCTCAAAGTACGGAAGCGGGAAAAGAGCGGCAAGCGTCACCCCGCGCGTCGGAGTGGCTCTGCATCGCCCGCCTGCAGGCGCCACAGGTTGCCGTAAAGCCCACCGTGCTCCAGTAGATCACGGTGCGTGCCGCGCTCCACGATTTCACCGTGATGAAGGACGAGAATGAGGTCGGCGTTTGCAATGGTGCTGAGGCGATGCGCCACCGCGATCGTCGTCCTCCCCGCGACCAGCTCACTCAGCGCTGCCTGAATTTCCGCTTCGATCTCGCTGTCGACGGCGCTGGTGGCCTCGTCGAGGATCAACAGCGGCGCGTTGGCAGCAATCGCGCGCGCGAACGACAACAGCTGCCGCTCGCCGACACTGATCGACGCACCACGCTCGGCGAGGACTTGTCCGTAGCCTTGCGGGAAACCACGGATGATTCGGTCGGCGCCGACCCGCTTCGCGGCGCCGGCGACATCCTCGTCGCTCAACGGATTCGAGAGACGGATATTGGTGGCGACATCGCCCGCGAAGAGGAAGATGTCCTGCTGCACGTAGCCAATCAGCGCGCGCAGCTCCTGCAGCGGCATTTCCCGGATATCGACACCGTTGATTGTGATACGTCCCTTTTGCGGATCGTAGAATCGCATCAGGAGGTTGACGATGGTGGTCTTGCCGGCTCCGGTGTGGCCAACGAGTGCGATCGTTTCGCCCGGCCGCGCGGTGAAGCTGACACCTTTGAGCACCCACTCGGTCGGGACGTTCTCGACTGGCGCGCCCGCCTTCTGGCGGGCGAGATGGGCCAGGTCATAGGCGAACCAGACATCCTCGAATCGGACCTCGACGCCATTGCCGCGCCCGAGGACGCCGGTAGTCCGGCCACGATCGGGTACCGACGGAACTGTGTCGAGAAGTGTGAAGATCCTCTCTGAGCTCGCCATCGCGGTCTGCAGAATGTTGTACTTCTCGGAGAGATCCTGCAGTGGCTGGAAGAATCGCCTTACCAGCTGAAGAAAAGCCGCGACGGTTCCAACCGTCAGCAGATTGGCGTGAACCCGCGACGCGCCGGCGACGATGAGCACCGCCAGGGCGATCGACGTCAGTAACTCAATCGCCGGAAAATAGAGCGCGTAAACCGTAATCGACTTCAGCTGCGCGTCCAGATGCTCGCGATTGAGATCGTCGAAGCGCCTCGCTTCGCGACCCTCCTGGCCGAAAAGCTGAACGATGCGCATCCCGGTCAGCCGCTCCTGCAGGAAAGCGTTGATGCGAGCGATGCGCACGCGGATGTCGCGATAGGTGTCGCGAACTCCCTTGCGGAACGCCGCCGATACCATGAGCACGAACGGAATCACCGCGAACGACCAGAGCGCGAGTCGCCAATCCATGATCAACATCGCGACGCTGATTGCGACGAGCGTGAATAGATCGCCGAGTCCGGCCACGACGCCCGATGTGAACAGCTCGTTGAGAGTTTCGACGTCCGATGTCACGCGGGTGATCAGTCGTCCTACCGGATTGCGATCGAAGTAGGTGACGGACAAGCGCTGCAAATGCTCGAAGATTTCCATGCGCAGATCGCGCATCACCCGCTGACCAAGCAGGCTCGTGAGCCACGTTTGCCCATAGGATGTAATGAACTCGATAACGAGCGCGCCGAAAAAGAGAAACGCGCAGACAATTACGGTGTGTACATCGCGAGCAGGCACAGCGACATCGATTACACGACGCGTCAATAACGGACCGACCACCTGAATGCCGCCCTCGATGCAGAGCAGCGCGAATGCGCCGTACATCAGCGAGCGGTAAGGTCGCGTGTAAACCAACAGACGACGCATCAAGCGTCCGTCGTACGCTTTGCCTAGTACATCGTCTTCGTGCGCGTGGCTTGCGGGTAAAGTCATTGAGCCGTATCCTAGCCGTGTTGCAAGTGCGACGCTACGCCGCCAATCCACCCATGGTACGCAGGTTGCACCTGCTCGGGGCACCGATGTTCCATCCTGTCGGCTGAAGTACTCACCATACTGGAGGGAAGATGGGAATTCTCGCATGGATCGTTCTTGGCCTGATCGCCGGCGCGATCGCCAAGGCCATCATGCCGGGCAATGATCCCGGCGGCATCATCGTGACAATGATCATCGGCATCGTGGGCGCGTTCATCGGCGGTTTCCTCGGGAACATGTTCACTGGCGCAGGACTCAACGGTTTTTCTCTCTGGAGTATCGTCCTGGCAGTAATCGGCGCGCTGATCCTCCTCTGGATTTATCGCATGGCCACCAGAGGACGGACGACGACGCGCGTTCCGTAAGTAGCACTGCTCTAGCAGGACAAGGGTTTGCCGCTCTGGCTCTACTGGATACTGCTCGGCCTCGTTGCCGGAACACTGGCGAAGTTTCTGGTGCCAGGGCGGGACCCTTCTGGTTGTATCATCACCATTTTGCTGGGAATCGTAGGTGCCTTCATCGGCGGCTGGCTCGGCACGCGATTCTTCGGCTGGGGCACTATCACGGGCCCGGGCGTTCTTGATTTCCGCTCCATCGGCATCGCGACCGTCGGCGCCATCGTTCTACTCCTCCTCGGCCGACTGATCCGACGATTGTAGAAGAGCTTTTTCGTAGTTCCCGCCTCTCGCCTCTCGCTTCCCGCCTCTCGTCAATTCGGCGCATCTTCGGTGCGACGTTTACATTACGAGTGTGAAAGACAGTCTCGTCGTCCGCGGTGCGCGGCAGCACAATCTCAAAGGCTTCGACCTCGAAATCCCACGCCGTACCGTGACGGTGGTCACCGGGCCGTCGGGCTCGGGAAAGTCGTCGCTGGCGTTTGACACCATCTACGCCGAGGGGCAGCGGCGGTACGTCGAATCGCTTTCGTCGTACGCCCGCCAGTTTCTGGAGCGGATGGAGAAGCCGGACGTCGATCTGGTCGAAGGTCTTTCGCCGGCAGTGGCGATCGAGCAGAAGAATCCAACCAAGACTTCGCGATCGACGGTTGGAACGGCGACGGAGATCTACGACTATCTCCGTCTGTTATGGGCGCGGGTAGGACACACGTTCTGCCCGAGCTGCGGTCGAGAGATCAAGCCGGACACCGTCCAGTCGGTGACCGATACGGTGATGAAGCTGCCTCTCGGCACGCGATTCTATGTCACCTTCCCGCTTCGCCTCTCGAACAAGGTGACCCACGACGTGGTCGTCGAGAACCTGCGCGCGCAGGGATTTTTGCGCGTGGCGCTCGACAGCGTCGTCTTTCATCTCGACGAGCTGGCTGGATCAAAGCGCGACATCACTCGCTCGAAAGAGCTGCTTGTCGTCGTCGACCGGCTATCGGCCTCGCCTGAAAGCGTCGGGAGGTTGAGCGATGCAGTCGGCACTGCCTTCGCCGAAGGTGAAGGTGATTGTGTGGTGTTGCTCGCTGATGAAGCCGTTTCTCCGATCGACGGCGCGCCGACGACCAAGCTTCGATTCACCGAAAGATTCGAATGCCCGAACGACGGCACCGTGCTGCCAGCGCCGACGCCGCAGCTTTTTTCATTCAACAATCCGCGTGGCGCGTGCTCTCAGTGCAACGGATTCGGCGCGATACTCGAGTACGATGAATCGCTGGTCGTTCCCTATCCGACGAGATCGCTCCGGGACGGCGCGATCGATCCCTGGACGAAACCGCGCTACGACAACAAGCGTCGGCAGCTGGCGGAGTTCGCGAAGCGCGAGCGCATCCCGATGGACAAACCGTGGGAGCAGCTCAGCTCACAACACCGACAGCTGCTGCTGCATTCACGCACTCGCGGCTACAAGGGAATCTTCCCGTTTCTCAAGGACCTCGAGGAGAAACGCTACAAGCAGTACATCCGCGTCTTCCTGCGGCAGTATCAGACTGCGCAGGAATGTCCGCGTTGCCACGGGACCAAGCTGCAGCCGGAGGCGTTGAACGTTCGCGTCGGCGGTGTCAACATCGCGCAGGTCGCGGACATGCCAGTCGATCGGCTGGTGGTCTGGCTGAATGAGCTGAAGCTCAGCGAATTCGAGCAGCAGGTCGCGGCGATGATTCTGAAGGAAGCACGGGATCGCGTCGCCTTCCTGTGCGACGTCGGACTCGGCTATCTCTCGATGAATCGCGCGACGCGCACGCTGTCCGGTGGCGAGGCGCAGCGCATTGGTCTGGCGAACTCCCTCGGCTCCCAGCTCGTCGACACCCTGTACGTGCTCGACGAGCCTTCGATCGGCTTGCATCCGCGGGACATGGATCGGCTGCTCAGACTGCTGAAGAGACTGCGTGATTCGGGCAACAGCGTGCTCGTTGTCGAGCACGATATCGCGGCGATCGAGATGGCCGATTACATGGTGGAGCTGGGCCCGGGCAGCGGCGAAGCAGGCGGCAACGTCGTTTTCGCCGGACCTATGTCGCGCATCGCCGAGAGTCCGCTCACGGGTCAGTACGTGATTGGTCGGCGATCGATTCCGCTTCCAGAGGAACGCCGTCGCCTCGGGCCGCGCTGGATCACACTGAGCGGAGCACGGGAGCACAATCTCAAGAACGTCGATATCCGCGTTCCAATTGGCGCGCTCACGGTCGTGACCGGAGTGTCGGGCTCCGGGAAGAGCACCCTGGTGCACGATGTTCTCTATCGCGCGCTCGAGACCCATCTCGTCGGAGAGCACAGCGCCAAGGTGCACCTCGGCGAGCGCGTCGGTGAATACGATACGATCACCGGGTTCGACGCACTGGAGGACGTCGTGCTGATCGATCAGAGCCCGATTGGAAAATCACCGCGCTCGAATCCGGTGACTTACGTCAAAGCATTCGACGAGATCAGAAACATTTTCGCCGACACTCCACTCGCGCGGCAGCGCAAGTACACCGCCGGCACTTTCAGCTTCAACGTCAGTGGTGGCAGATGTGAAAAGTGCGAGGGCGCGGGTGCGCTGGAAGTAGAGATGGTTTTCATGGCCGACGTCTACGTCCCGTGCGAGGAGTGTGGAGGCAAGCGCTACAAGCCCGAGGTGCTCGACGTCACCGTGCGCGGCAAGAACATCTACGAAGTGCTGAACCTCACCGTCGATCAGGCCATTCGGTTCTTCCCACGCGAAGAGAAACTCGGTCAGGCACTGTGGCAGCTGCAGCAGGTCGGACTCGGCTATCTACGCCTTGGTCAGCCGGCAACGACACTTTCTGGCGGTGAAGCGCAGCGCATCAAGATTGCGCGCGAGCTGACTCAGGCGGGCAAGAAATCAGGTCGCAAGATGTACGTGATGGACGAGCCGACCACTGGTCTTCACCTCGAGGATATTCGCAAACTCGCGAAAGTGTTCGACCGACTGCTCGAGCAGGGGCATACTCTCGTGTTGATCGAGCACAACCTCGACGTGATCAAGCTGGCGGACTGGATTGTCGATCTCGGTCCTGAAGGCGGCGATGCCGGCGGCGAGGTGGTGGCGATGGGCCGGCCGGAAGATGTCGTGAAAGTTGAAGAGTCGTACACCGGACGCTGGTTGGCGCCGCTACTTCACCCTCGCGAGAGCGCACCGTCAATCTCTCCGCGCGTTGCGTTCGATCGCGCCGACGCTGATACCGGCCGCCAGTTGGCGCTGTAGCAGCTAACGATTCTCCTGAGCAAAGCGCGCGACCTTGGTCGTTAGGGTCCGCGGCGAAAAACGATTTGCCTGCGCCACCAGCTTGTTCCTGAATCCGGGAATGGCGACGCGTTTTCCCGCCATCATCGCCTGAAATCCGTACTCAGCGACGTCATTGGCGGCCGCGACACCAAACAGCGTAAAGAGCCGAGAGTTGCCGACGCCGGCAGTCGATGCGAAACCGGTGCGCGTGGGGCCCGGGCAAAGCGCAGTGACAGTGACACCCGTGCTGCGCAACTCTTCACTTAGCGCTTCCGAAAAACTCAGCACGTACGCTTTGCTGGCGTAGTAGACAGCCTGCAACGGTCCGGGTTGGAACGCGGCGGTGGAAGCGAGATTCAGGATCCGGCCCGATTTCCGCTTGATCATCGCCGGCAGGAACAGCTTCGTCAGGTGGGTGAGCGCAGCAATGTTGACCTGGATCATCTCGAGCTCGCGGCTGATATCGGTTTCCGCGAACTCGCCGCCGAGGCCGAACCCGGCGTTGTTGACGAGAATCTCGATCGGAATGTTCTCGTTGCGCAGGAAATCGAAGATCGCCTGCGGCGCCTCCTCGCGGCGGAGATCGGCGGCGAAGACGTGAGCGGTGACGTTGAACTTCCCTTCCAGCTGGCCAGCCGCGGCCTCGAGGGTGTCTCTCTTACGGGCGACGAGGGCGATGTCGTAACCGTTGCGGGCGAGAACTTTTGCGAGCTCCAGACCAATCCCGCCGGAGCCGCCGGTAATCAGCGCTGTCCTGCGGCCGGAGCCATTGTTGTTCGAAGCCATGGGACTTTAGAATGGCCGGAATTTCGTGAGAATCAACCTGTGAGCGCAGGTAGGGCTCGGTTGATTCGAGGGTCTCAAGCGGCTAATTTTCGGAGCTATTCCCGAGTAGCTCAGGTGGTAGAGCAGGTGACTGTTAATCACCGGGTCGGGGGTTCGAGTCCCTCCTCGGGAGCTGTCATAAGACCCAACACGTAAAGCAAAAACGGGCACCCATTCGGGTGCCCGTTTTCGTTTCCAACCTCCGCGCTTACTGCCGCACGAGGTTGAAGTTGATCTCCAGCTTGATGGTGTCTGCGACGCTGAGCAATACCGGCACGCGCGGCTGATCGAGCTGAATGTCCTCGAAGGTGAATGCGGTCGAGGCATTGCCGGTCAGACCAGCGTTGTTGAACTGGACGGTTCCGTTCCAGGTCGTCGGACGCGTGACGCCGTGGACCGTGAGGTCACCGAGCATCTGAATCTGTGCGGAGCCCGAGGTCGCCACGGGTAGCTTTACTCCGCTCACTTCGGTCGGCACGAAGGTGATCGTCGGATAGTCGTCCGACTCCAGCAATCTGCCGCGGACGTAGCCGTCACGCCGATTCTGGTCGCTGACGAAGGTCCCGGCGTCGAGAGTGAATTTCGACTCGTCGCGAATGACTTTTCCGCTTGCATCGAACGCAATCGCGCCGGTCAGACTCTTGGTCTCGCCAACAGCGTCGTTCGGAAAGTCGTGACCCATCAGCTGCTCTCTGACGCGGTAACGTGCTGCGTTCCCGGACGGAGCAAGCACATAACGAAGGGCTGCCTTGCTCGCCGGCCTTGCCGCAGTTGTACTCTGTGCGGTGACGGTAGTATCGACCGCGCGGGCGTAGGCCGTCTCCGAGTTTCCGCTGGTGCATGCTACGACAATTGTGGCCGAGACACCAACGATCATCGATGCGCGCCTGATCGACTGATTGCTCATTAAGGTCTTTCCTCGCTGGTCAGTTGAGACTGGATCGACGCTGGTCGTCGATCGCGCTCTGAGATTTATCAGCTGATACGGAAGAAAGATGCCTTTTGTTGTGAGGTGCACTTCGCCGGCACGAATTGTATGCGCCGGATTACGAGCGCGCGGCGCCGAGCCCCGCTACCACTCCCCGCATGAAAGCGAAGGACTGCTGCATCCCAGGCAGTGGGTTTTCGGGCTCGATCTCGTACTCGAGGTTCACATATCCCGGATAGCCGATGGCGCGGAGCTGCCTGAAGATGTCGGCGATCGGGATCTTCCCTTCCCCGACGATGCACTGGCTCTCGGCGGTCTTGAAGTCGCGCAGATCCTTGGCGTGCATGTCGTGGAGGCGGGGGCCGGCGTCCGCCACGGCTTTCACCGGATCCGTTCCCGCGCGCACGGTGTGTCCGAGGTCGATGCAGAGTCCCATGCGTGGATCCATTCCGCGCACCGCTTTGAGCACATCGTACGGTGAAGGAAAGTTCTCGTCCTCGGGCCCGTGATTGTGCACCGCGATCTTGATGTCGTACTCCTTGGCGAATTTCTCGATGCGTGGTAACACTGCGGGTTTGCAAGTGCAGACGATGGTCGGCATTCCGGCCGCTTTGGCGTAGTCGAAATACCTTTTCACACCGTCGTCGGTGTCGGTCTCGAAAGTGATTGTACCGCCGCCGACGAGCTGCAGCCCAGCGGTAGCCAGCTCAGATCGTGCGGTTGAGAATTCCGCCGCTGAGGCATCGTAGGGCAAGTGGACTGATTTGAAATTGATATAGCGCGCGCCGAGGCTGCGTGTCATCTCGATCGCTCGCTCCCGCGAGAAATTGCGCAGCGAGTAGCTCGCGATTCCGAGCTTTGGCACTGTTGCATCCGCGTGGGCCGGCGAGGGCGTCGCGACGAACGGCTGGGCGTTAGCTCGCGAAGCCGCGACAGCGGCAGCCGCGGCCGCGCCGGTGGTCAAGAACTCCCGTCGCGAAAAGCTGCGATCACTCATTTGCTCTGCGAAGCCTCATCGATGCGGTAAGCTCGTTTTGCGAGATCGTAAGCCAGGTGGCGCGCCATCTCGCGCGCGTCGGTCATACTAATGATGTGCCTGGCGACCATCCCCGCCAGATAGTTGGCGTCGACGCGGCGGGACAAATCGTGTCGGGCGGGAATCGAACAGAACGCGCGGGTGTCGTCGGTAAAACCGGCTGTGTTTTCGATCCCCGCGGTCCCCGTCGTCCCGCGCCGAAAGCGCATCATCCCTTCGGTCGAATCGTGAAACCACCACGGCGCGCCGAGTAGCATCGCCGGATAGTGTCCGGCAAGGGGCGCCAGCTCGCGACTGTACGCCGACTCGTCGAGAGTGAATACGATCAGCCGAAAGCGCGGGTCGTTGCCGTAGTCGTTGAGAAGATGACGCAGATTGCGTGTAAACTCAGACGCGACAGGAATGTCTCCGCCCCGATCCGGCCCATATCGCTTGTAAAGCAACTCGTTGTGATTTCGCAGCGCACCAGCGTGCAGCTGCATCACAAGACCATCAACCGTCGATTGGGACGCCATTTCCATCAGCATGTGGGCTTCGAACCGGGACTGGTCGTGCCGGTTCGCCTTCCCTTCAACGGCCTTCGTGAACATGCGCTCGATATCCGCGTCCACCATCCGCTCGGTGTGCGGAGTAACCACTGCGTGATCGGTCGCAGTCGCGCCTGCAGCCTTGAACTCCGACCGACGCTTCCTGATGCCGCCTATGAACTCGCCGAAAGTCTTGATCTCACTTCCGACAGCTTCTCCAAAACGTTTGAGCTCCGCGGTCCAGTTGCTCGACGCGATGGCGAATAGCGCGTCGGGTCGGAACGTCGGCACGATGCGCGTCGCGATCTCAGTCGAGCGCAGATTCGCGTGGTGGTGGAGCGAATCGCTCGCCCCATCGGTGGTGGCGAGAAACTCGAGGTTGAATCGCTTGAGCAGCGCGCGCGGCCTGAACTCCGACGACTGCAGTCGCTCGACGATCGCATCATAGATCTCGCCCGCGGTGTCGGGGCTCAGATTCTTTTTTACGCCGAACACCTCGGTGAGCTCGTACTCGATCCACGCGCGCGTCGGCGTCCCCCTGAACGAGTGCCAGTGCTCGGCGAATGTCGCCCAGATTTTTCGTGGATCCGCTTCGACCGCCGCGTTCGCATCGTCGACTCGGCGCACTCCAAGCGACTCGAGGGACACACCGCGCGAGTACAGCAGCCGCAGGATGTAATGGTCGGGCGTGACGATCAGTGAAGCTGGATCACTGAACGCCACATCGGCGTCCAGCATCGCCGCATCGACGTGTCCATGCGGGGAGACAATCGGGAGTTGTCGCGTGCCTTCGTAAAGCTCGCGCGCGTAGCTTCTCGTTGTCGGATCAGGATCGAAGTATCGATCCTCGTGGAATTCGGTCACACCACCGGCTTCCAGCGCGGATCGTACTCGCGATTCCACAGACGCGACGCCTCAGCGTCGTTCACGATATGCCCATTGCTGGGGTTCGTGGTGAGCTTCCGACCAATCTGCTGCGAGATGGTGCCGAGGTGGCAGAGCATGCCCGTCTTCGCGCCATCCTCGATCGGCGCCGACAGCGCGATCCCCGTGCGCACCGCGTTGGTGAAGTTTTCAATGTGGAGCGCCGTCAGCCAGTCGTCGCCAATAGTGTTCAGCGCATCACCCTTCGGCGCAGCCTTCACCTCTTTGATGACGTTGTTCTTGAGATCGTAGTGGACGTATCCATCGCGATCGACGACGACGCTCCCATTGGTGCCGAGGACCGTCGTGCCGCGCGAGCGCTGATAGAGCTCGAGTCCGTTGCAGCTCTGTCCCTGCCAGACAATGCTCTTGCCGCCATCGAAGACGAACGTCGCTTCCTGGGTATCCGGGAACTGCCAATCATCGGCAAAATGAAAACGTCCGCCGGTTGAGATCACGCTCGTCGGGTAGTCGACGCCGAGCAACCAGCGCGCGACGTCGATCTCGTGCGTGCCGTTGTTGCAGATCTCGCCGGTTCCCCAGTTGGTGAACCAGTGCCAGTTGTAGTGGATGACGTTGTCACGGTACGGCGTGCGTGGCGCGGGCCCCTGCCAAAGCTCGTAGTCCAGATTCGGCGGCACTGGAACCACTTTGCCGCGACCGATGCTGGCGCGGGTATTCGCGTACCATCCGCGGGCGAGGTATGGAGTGCCGATCAGCCCATCGCGCACGATGTGCAGCGCTTCGATGAAATGAGGACCCGAGCGCGCCTGGGTGCCGATCTGCACCTTGAGCCGCGGGTGCTTGCGCGCCGCCGCAACGATAAGCTCGTCCTCACGCGGATTGTGGCCGCTCGGCTTCTCGACGTAGACGTGCTTGCCGGCGTCGAGGGCGAGGATGGTCGCCGGCGTATGCCAGTGATCCGGCGCCGCGATAACCAAAGCATCGACACTCTTGTCATCGAGCGCGCGCCGGAAATCGCTCACCAGTTTTGGCGCAGTTTGCTGCAACGGCGTCGTCTCGGACGCGGCTTTCGCCAACACAGTCGAGTCGACGTCTATCAGGTAGCCGACGGTAGTGTTCGCCCCGCGCGCGAAGCCATGTGCGTGCACCATGCCTCGGCCATTCAATCCCATGACGGCGACGACCATTTTCTCCGCCGGCGATCCCTCCATCGCGAACAACGGTGACGCGCTTCTCGACGCAGCGAGCGCGCTAACGCCTACTGCCGTTGCTTTCTTGAGAAAGTCGCGACGATCGAGCGAATCCTTCGGTGCCATGACAACTCCCCGATTTACAAAGGACGGATCTTGATATTGCGGAAGAAAACTTCGTCGACGTGATCCTGGAGCACGATGTGGCCGGCGCGCTTCTGGGCGAAGTTCGGAATCGAGTGGTATTTGCTCTTCGCGAGCAGTGAGTCCATCAGCGGCGTACCGAGCTCGAACTCGACCACTTTGCGGCCGTTCAGCCAGTGCTCGCCGTGATTGCCGCGAAATACGATTCTGGAGAAGTTCCATTCTCCGACGGGCGCGAGCTGTTTCGCCGCACTTGGCGCGATAAGGTCGTAGAGCGCGCCCGCGCGATGCGACGGAACCTTGTTGTCTTCGTGCAGGCTGTCGTCGAGCATCTGGTACTCGAAGCCCAGCGCGGCGTGGTTGGCCGCGTTAGCCATCGAGATCTCCTCGGAGACGTTGTATTTGACGCCGCTGTTGCCAGCACGACTGATCTTCCACTCCCACGTGAGCTCAAAGTCGCGGAAGGTGTCCTTCGTCATCAGGTCGCCGCCTGCGGCCGGTTGACCGTCGGGCAACCGCGGGACGTCGCCGTCCGCGAGCTTTCTTATCGTGCCGTTTTCGATTTTCCAATGCGCGGTGGGTACCGTGTCGTAGCCGAGGCCACGCCAGCCGTTGAAGGTCGATCCGTCAAAAAGTAGCCGCCAACCATCACGCTTTTCACTCGGTGATAGCACGTTCAGCGCGGACGCATCATACGCCTCGTTCGCTCTGCGTATCGGCACCCCGATGCGTGTCGGCTTGGGCTGTGAGGCACACGCCAGGAACAGCGCGGCACAGATCAAACCTGCTGTCGAATACTTCATCGATTCTCCGCCTAGAGTCGCGCCGGCTCCAAACGCGGCGCCAGCAAATGAATAATCAGCCAGGCCGTCACGTAAGCAAGACCGCAGACGATGAAAATCGGCGTGTAATCGCTCCCATTTGCCTGTAAGACACGACCAGTGATCCGCTGAAATAGCACGCCGCCCATCGCGCCACCGAATGCGCCGATGCCGACCACCGAGCCTACCGCGAACTTCGGAAACATGTCGCTCGCCAGCGTATAGACATTAGCGGACCACGCCTGATGCGCCGCCAGCGCGACTCCTACGATCAGCACTGCCGTCCACATCGTGGGCGCCCGGGACACCAAAGTCGTCGGCACAATCAGTAAAGCCATCACCAGCATTGCTGTCTTGCGTGCGCGGTTCACGGACCAGCCGCGCTTGATCAACGTGCTCGACAGCCAGCCGCCGCCGACAGAGCCCGCATCAGCGAGCAGATAAACCACGATCAGTGGCGCAGCGACCTGCGCCAGTTTGACGCCGTATTTCGCGTCCAGAAACTTCGGGAGCCAGTACAGGTAGAACCACCACACTGGATCCGCCATGAACTTGCCGACGATGAACGCCCAGGTTTGCCTGCGCGCAAACAGCTTCCCGACAAGGATCCTGCGGTCCGGCTGACGTTCCGCATCACGCGGGGCATCCCGATACAACGGAATCCAAACGACCAGCCAGAGAAGGCCCAGCGCGCCAGTGGCAACGAACGCCCACTGCCAACCCCACGTCAGGGCAATCCACGGCACCAGCAATGGTGTGAGGATCGCGCCGGTGTTGGTGCCGGCGTTGAATATCCCCGTCGCCAGCGCCCGTTCCCGCTGTGGAAACCATTCCGCAATTGCCTTGATCGATCCAGGGAAAATCGCGGACTCGCTGACACCGAGCAGCGCCCTCGCGAACGAGAATCCGCCCACCGTTCGCGCAAAGGCGTGACCAATCGCCGCGGCGCTCCAGGCGACGACGGCGCCGCCGAGTCCACGCCGCACACCGAGCCAGTCGATGATCTGGCCGGCGAAGAGAAAACCGAAGCCGTACGCGAAACTGAACCACGACACGATGTCGCCGTAGTCCGACTCACTCCAGTGCAGCGCCCGCTGTAGGGTCGGCGCGAGGACGCCGAGTACCTGACGATCGATGTAGTTGACTGTGGTGGCGATGAACAACAACGCGCAGATCGTCCAGCGATACGACGACGGTCGCTCGACATCGGCAGAAGCTGACGATGGGGCCTCAGACGGCTGAGATGCCCGCGAGCTAATCGCCACCAACACCCTCCCAAAGTCCATGCAGATACGTCGCGCCGAGCGCACGGTCGTACAAGCCGTAGCCCGGTTGTCCCGCCTCGCCCCAGATCATGCGGCCGTGATCTGACCGGATGGGTCCGTCGAATCCAACTTCGCGCAACGCGCCGATCACCCCCCGCATGTCGACGTCGCCCGAGTCGGACGGATGTGCCGTCTCCTGAAACGCGCGCGGACCGGTGCGCTTGATGTTGCGACAATGGGCAAAGTGAATCCGCCGACCGACGCATCGAATGATCTCAACCAGATCATTTGCGGGATCCGCTGCCAGAGATCCCGCGCAGAACGTGACCCCGTTCGCTTCCGCGTCCACAATCCCGATAACGCGCTCGAAAGCTCGTCCACTGGTGATTATCCGCGGCAGGCCAAACACCGACCACGGCGGGTCATCCGGATGCAATGCCATCGCGACATTGGCCGCGGTCGCCACCGGCACGACTCGCTCGAGGAAATACGCGAGATTGTCCCAGAGCTTTTCTTCGTCAACACTGCGATACGCATCGATCAGTTTCGACAGCTCGGCAGCCGAGTAACGAGTTGCCCACCCTGGCAAGTCAGCGGTGCCGCGGGAAAGATCGATCTGCCGCAATGCGCTATCTTCGAACGCCAGTGCAGTCGATCCATCCGGCAGCGCACGCGCGAGATCCGTCCTTACCCAGTCGAACACCGGCATGAAGTTGTAGCACAGCACCGGCACCCGGGCCCGACCGATGTTGCTGATGCTCTCGCAATAGTTATCGATGTAACGATCACGTGTCGCGCGACCGAGCTTGATGTCCTCGTGGACGGGAACGCTCTCGATCACGCTGAGCCGCAAGTCGTGCCGCTCGACTTCGTCGCGCAGCCGCTCCACGCTCTCGAACGACCACACATCTCCAACCGGGATCTCGAACAGCGCACTCACGATGCCGCGCACCACCGGTATCTGCCGAATCTTGCCCAGTGTGACCGGATCACCCGGCCCGAACCAGCGGAACGTCAGCACGCGAGTGATCTTCTGCTGCGACTCATCGCGCGACGCGCAGACTGCCACCCTTCAGCAGCTGCTCAACCTCTTCTCGGGAGACGAGGCAGAAATCGCCGGGAACGCTGTGCTTGAGCGCGGATGCGGCAGTGGCAAACCGGAGTGCGTCGTCCCAGCTCTTGTTCTGCAGCCGCGCCGCGATCAAACCGCCACTGAACGCGTCGCCCGCTCCGATTCGATCGACTACCTCGACCTCGTACTTTGGCGCACGATACACCTTTCGCTCGGCCACGAGTACCGCGCTCCACGAATTGAGCAGAACCCGCGGGTTCTCCCGCAGCGTGATGGCCGCCGCGCTGAGATTGAACCGGTCGATCAGCTCCCGCGCGACGTTGGCGTATGCGTCGGGATCGACGCTTTCGTAGGTCTGATGGTTCCGACCGCCGATGCCGAAAACGACGCGGGTGTCTTCTTCAGTCGTGATCAGAATATCGACGTAGCGCATCAACGGCTCCTGCACTGCGCGCGCTTCATCCGGCTTCCACAGCTTGCGCCGGAAATTCAGATCGTAGCTGACGGTCAGCCCCGCTTTCTTCGCCGCCTGAACGGCCTCTGACGTAACCTTCGCCGCCGATTTGCTCAGTGCCGGCGTGATACCGCTGACGTGAAACCAGCGCGCATCGGCAAATGCCGCCTTCCAGTCGACGGTTCCCGGCTCGATGCCGGCGATAGCAGATCCGGACCGGTCATACAGCACGCTGCTTGGTCTCGGCGCGGCGCCGAGCTCGGCGAAATACAATCCCGCTCGGTCGCTTTGCGACCACTCGATGCGTGTCTCGACTCCCAGCTCACGGGCGCGATTCGCGATCACGTGTCCGAGCGGATTGTCGGGGAGGCGCGAGATCCAGAGCGACGAAGTCCCGAACCGGGCGGCGGCAACTGCGACGTTGAGCTCGCCGCCACCGACATAAACGTCGAGCGAGTGCGCCTGCTCGAGCCTCTGAAAATTGGGCGGAGTAAGGCGAATCATCGCTTCGCCAAGCGTTACCAGATGCATGCGAAATCTTACGAACTGCGACGAGACGCCACCAGCGGCAGTACGGGTCGCTTCCGCACAGGCTTCGAGACGATAGGTTTGTAGCGCCGATGCCCTCTAATCCTTTCGATTTAACCGGCCGGGTCGCCGTCGCGATTGGCGCAACGTCCGGCATCGGTAAAGCGATCGCTCTCGCGCTCGCTGACGCCGGCGCTGATGTCATCGCCAGCGGTCGGCGCCGGAACATGGTCGAATCCGCTGCGCGAGAGGTCGAGGCGCGCGGTCGACGATCACTCGTTGTCACCAGCGATGTAACGTCGACGAGCTCTATCAACGAGCTTGCGCGCACGGTCATCGAGCAGTTCGGCAAGGTCGACATTCTCGTGAATGCCGCGGGAATCACCGTGCGCCGAGCGACTGTCGATGTCCCCGACAGCGAGTGGAACGCGATCATCGACACCAATCTCAACGGCATGCTGCGCGCGTGTCGCGCGTTTGGCCCGCACATGATCGAGCGCCGCTACGGCCGCGTGATCAACATCGGTTCGCTTACATCGATGGTCGCGCTACAGGAAGTCGCCGCGTACGGGGCGAGCAAAGCCGGCGTCGCAGCGCTGACAAAATCGCTCGCCGTCGAATGGGCGCCATACAACGTGTGCGTCAATGCGATTCTTCCCGGTGTGTTCCGCACCGCGCTCAATGAGGGCCTGCTCGACGGGACCGATCGTGGACGCGAGCTCTTGATGCGCACACCAATGCGGCGCTTTGGACAGCCAGAGGAGCTTGGCGGGGCGGCGGTTTTCCTCGCGTCGGATGCTGCGGGCTTCATCACCGGGCATTTGCTCGCCGTCGACGGCGGTTTTCTCGCCAGCGGCGTGAACCAGTAATCGCAGCTGTCAGGCGCCTGCCAAGGATGAGCCAAGATTTGTGACGCTTGTCGGCCCTCTGTTTGCAAGTAGCGGGAGTGGCCTGACCGACCGTGCGGGCCACCCACCCAGATTCTCGCAGGAGCAACCATGAATACAACCAAAACCATCAACGGACTCGCGCTCGCGTCCGTGCTCGCACTCGGTGCCGCCTGCGCCGGAGTCAAGAAAACCACCACTGACATCAATCCGGCGATGAATCGCGCACCGACATGCGCTCAGGCGATCGCGGTTTACAACAGCCGCGCTGATGTCCCGTACGACTACTACGAGCTCGCCTGGATCCAGGCTGAAGGCAACTCGGTGTGGACGACCGACAACCAACTGCAAACCCAGATTCGTAACGGCGCCGCGAAGGTCGGCGCGAATGCCGTGATCGTCAATCCGGTGCAGCAGTCGAAGTCAGCAGTGAAGGTTCTCGGCGAAGCGATCGGCGCCAACTCCGCTACCCAGAAAGCGAGTGCGCTGGCGATCTACATGCCGGGTGACGCTGCCCGCGTCAGAACCACCTGCGGCAGCTGACGAAGGAGCAGCATGAACAACAAGGGCCGGCGAAGATCGCCGGCCCTTTGCATTTGCAGGTAGTTTAGCGAAGCTCGGCGTGTCCGTTTGAGGTTTGCGCTTCGCGCACTGGTGTCGATGCCGCCGTCACTCCCTTCTCGCGCGCGAGATTTTTTACGTACTCGCGCGGCGAAGTCGGCGGAACATCAAAATCCGCGAACGCGGGCTGCATTCCGGAATCGAATCCGCGAGCGACGCCGAGCATGAGACCGGCGAAGGTCTTATCGAACGGATTCTCGGCCGCGCTCCACTGAGCCTCGAGTGTCGCCTCCGGAACCTCGATCACGTTGAATTTCCGGCCAAACGCTTCCTCGAAAATTCTGACCGCGTCGCGCTGGCTGATCTCCTCGGGACCGCCAACCGGAATCACCGCGTTGTGTGCTTTGGGATTGTCCACCGATTGGACGGCGAACTCGGCGACATCGCCAACGGTGACGTAGCGAAGCTTGTCAGTTCCCTTTCCGTAGACTTTCGCGGTACCCGCGTCCGGATCGCAAAAGAGCATCGGTCCGAGCCAGCTTTCGCAAAACAAAGTGGGGTGCAGAATTGTGTAGTCGAGGCCGCTCTGCTTCAGAAAATCTTCCGCGTTCTGTTTAGCGCGACTCAACGGATTGTCGGCGGACTTCGAGGTGTCGAACGACACGAAGACGAAGTTGCGCACTCCGGCTTTGCGCGCCGCATCGATCAGCGACTTGTTCCCCTCTCCGTCAGTCGCCTCGAACGAGTCGCCCGGCTGCGAAGTCAGAATCGTCGTGACAGTTGATATCACGGCATCCGCTCCCGCGCACGCAGCAAGCAGCGATCGCGGCTCCCGCAGATCGCCTTGCACGATTTCGGCGCCTAATCGCTTCAGGCGCTCGATTTTTTCGGGGGCAGATGTGACGCGCGTGAGTGCGCGTACCTGTTCGCCACGAGCGGTGAGCCGCCGCACGATCTCTGAGCCCAGCACTCCGGTGGCGCCAGCAACGAGGATCATAGAACCTCCTTCGGGAGGAATTGGGGCGGTGCCAAGATGGCGGCTTTGGCGACGTCCGGCAATCTGTGCAAGACTTGCCGAAAACCGAGCCCCAACGCCACCATTACAGCCATGAAGAAGGCGACGATTTCACTGGCATTATTTGCGTCTTTCGCGGGGCTTGCCGGCGCCCAGAGCCTGCCCGCCCCCGCATTGCGAGTGTCGGACTGCTCGGCCGGTTTGCAGCTGCCGGAAGGCTTCTGCGCCACACTGTTTGCGGACAATGTTCGGGGTGCTCGACACGTCGTGGTCGCCCCCAATGGTGATGTTCTGGTCAACCTCGGCGGCAACAGCTCGCCCGGTGTGCTGCTACTGCGGGATACCAACCACGACGGACAGGCAGACGTCAGGGAGAGCTGGGGCGGGCCGGGTGGCACCGGCATCGCCCTCGACGACGGCTACGTGTACGCGACGGCCAACAACTCGATCGTTCGCTATCGCCTCGCGCCAGGGTCACTGCGGCCGACTGGCGCGCCGGAGACGATTGTGACGGAGCTGCCGATGACGGGGTCGCATCACTCGCACAATTTCGTCGTCCACAATCACACGCTCTACGTCAACATTGGATCCGCGTCGAACGCGTGCCAGCGGCAGGATCGTCGGGCTGCGTCGCCGGGCAACAATCCCTGCACCGAGCTGAATACGCGGGCCGGGATCTGGGAATTCGATGCGAACCGACTGAATCAGCACCCGGACGACGGACGCCGATTCGCCACTGGCTTACGCAACTCCGTGGCTTTCACGAGAAATCCCCTCGACGGAAATCTTTACGCGACAATCCACGGACGCGATCAGTTGTTCGACAACTGGCCGACTCTCTTCACCGCCGAAAAAAGCGCGGAAAACCCAGGCGAGGAATTTGTGAGAGTCGATCGCGGTGGCGATTACGGGTGGCCGTATTGCTATTACGACTTCGATCGCAGAAGACTAGTGCAGGCGCCCGAGTATGGCGGCAATGGCCGGACGATCGGGCAATGCGACAAAAAAGTGCAACCTTTGATGGCATTCCCGGGGCATTGGGCGCCCGACGGAATGGTGTTCTACACGGGGAACCAGTTCCCGGCGTCGTATCGCGGCGGAGCGTTCATCGCATTCCACGGCTCGTGGAATCGGGCGCCGCTGCCACAGGCGGGATTCCGCGTCGTCTTTGCGCCGTTTCGGTTCAACCGTCCCGTGGGATCGTACGTGACTTTCGCTGACGGGTTCAATCCAACCCCGGCTCCCGGAAGAGCAGCGCCAGGCACTCGACGGCCGACTGGTATCACCCAGGCACCCGATGGCTCTCTCTATGTCACCGACGATACCGGCGGCAACATCTGGAAGATCACCTATCGCGGAACCTCGCGCTGAGGGAGCTGGTGCTGTGCTCGGCCGACTGAAGCCGCTCGCCGCCGGCCTGAAAAAACTGCTGAGGAGAGAGAGCGCGCAGGAAACCCCTGCGCGCGTCGCTGCGCCTGCGCCGGGCCTCGACAGCGAGCGTCGTCTCAGCTTCATGCTCGAGTCGGTGCCGGTCAATCTGTGGTCGACCGACGCGCACCTGAACATCACTTTCTCACAGGGTGCAGGTCTGCACCTGATCGGCGCCAGCGCGAACGAGCAGGTCGGCATGACACTCTACGAGGTCCTCAAGACCCGCGACCCGGGAACGACACCGCTCGCCGCACATCTCCGCGCGTTGCAGGGCGAGCTCGTTCGCTACGAGATCAACTGGCGCGGCCGCTCGTTCGAGACACGTGTCGAGCCGTTGCGCGGGCCGGATGGTCGGATCACCGGCACCGTCGGCATCGCGATTGACGTTACAGATCGAAAGAGTCTGTACGACGCGCTCCACACCCAGAACGTCTACTTCGCGGCGCTGTTCGAGAGCGCACCGGAAGCGATCGCGATTCTCGACGAGCAGGACCAGATCATTCGCATCAACGGTCAGTTCACTGCGATGTTCGGCTACACCGAGGATGATGCGGTCGGCCGCAATATCAACGACCTGATCGTGCCGCCACCATTGGTGCAGGACGCGGAAAGTCTTACCGCGCGCGTCGCTGCTGGTGAGAAGCTCACCGCCGAAGCGCTGCGTCGCCACAAGGATGGACACAGTATTTGGGTGTCGATTGCCGCGACTCCGTTCGGCGTCGGCGATCAGCCTGGCCGCGTCTACGCGATGTACCATGACATCTCGGCCCTGAAGCGCGCGGAGGACGAGCTGAAGGCGTTGTTGCTGGTCGACGAGCTGACAGGTCTTCCCAATCGCCGAGCGTTCATCACGCTGTCGGAGCAGGCGCTGAAGCTCGCGTCGCGACTGGAGCGCGATGTCTTGATGATCTTCATCGACGTCGATCATCTGAAATACATCAACGACACCTTCGGCCATCTCGCCGGCGATCGCGCGCTGATCGATACCGCCCGTGTTCTGCGCGAAAGCTGCCGCGAGGCAGACATCATTGCCCGTCTTGGCGGCGACGAGTTCGTCGCGCTGCTGACAGTGAATTCCGATCAGACGGCGGAGATCGTCTGCCAGCGAATCAAGAGCCGGGTCGACCTCCATAATGCGGAGGCCGACCGCGACTACGAGCTCTCGCTCAGCGTGGGAGCCAAGCGATCCAAGGCAGAGGGTACGATGCTCGCCGACCTGCTCGCGCAAGCCGACACCGCGCTATACGAGCAGAAGCGCGGTCGGGGACGCTCGCAAGCTCTTTCGCGTTAGCGCTCGCCTCAGGGCAGCGCGCGCACTACCCCGCATGCGATTCTGGCACCGCTGTTCCCTGACGGATTCGTCGTCTGGTCATCGGCCGCCGCGTGCACGACGAGCGCGCTGCCATCAGCGTCGAACAAACTCCGCGGACCGGGCGTCAGACTCACGCGATCAGTAGAGAACGAGACGTTGGCGACGCCACTGGCGGGCACCACGATGTTTGGGTTGTCTCCCGCATGTGGTCCGCGCGGATTCTGTAATCCATGCTCCATGCCCATCGGATTGTAGTGGCCACCGGCCGTCGTGAAAGCGGGGCCTTCGCACTTCCCTGCTTCGTGGAAATGGATTCCGTGGGTGCCGGCCGGAAGCGCGAGACTGGAGATCTCGACATTTACCACGCCGTTGTCGGCCTGCCATAGCTGAGCGGTGCCAACCGGGGCGCCGCTGGAGTTGTACATAACCGCTTCGGCGCGCGCCGCTGCGTTTCGCATGCGGGTCGCGGTCGAGCAGGCAGAGCCAATCAGAGTGAGAACTACGACAACCGAAACCAATCCGCTTCGCACGCTCATGGCAGACTCCGGTGAAGGTTTAGCCGCGGAGTCCGACTCCGCGCGCTAACTACGAATCTTGAATTTCGTCCACACAACGATCGTAGTGCAGTCGCCCTGACCGGGCTGGGTGTACTGGGGCGGCGTTCCCGGACCGTTGTAAACCTCAATCCCTACAACTTCGCGGCCATTGACGAATTGATTGACATCGCCCGGCATCAACGATTGCCACGGCGAATCATCAACGTAGTACTGAACACATGGCGGTGCGCCACTCAGGCTCGTTACACCGCGCCTGCTGGTCACCTCCTCGCCTTGCGGGCCATAACTGACCTGGAGACCCGGCACGGTACGCAGAATGTCCGTCAGATAGTTCGGTGCGAGGCGCTCGATCTGCTCCGGCCCCAGATAGAAGCCCATACCGCTTCGCTGACGCTGCGTGAATCCGACTTTGTCGAGGCTGGCGGCGCGTTTTGCGGTGACGACGACAGGCTCGATCGTCGCGACGAACTTCGGCAGCTTCACCGTCACCTGCTTCGGCTCGCGGGATGTGAGATCGACGGGCACTGTCTCCGCGCCGAAGCCAAGATGCCGAGCGAGTAGCACGTGACTGCCCGACGGCAGATTGCGCATGGTGAACTGACCTTTGTCGTTGGTCATCGCGACGATGTTCGTTCCAACCAGCTCGACGCGACTGCCTGCATTCGACGGCGACCCTTCGAGAATCACGGTGCCGCTCACTACCGCGTTGCCCGTCTTGGCGCCCGAGTCGACCTTGGACAGCAACATGTTGCGCAGGAACAGCTCGCTGTCATCGGTGCCGAGTGCGATCGGCACTTCGGCAGTCACCGCGCTGCCCATCCGCGCCTGCAGCGTCGCCTTCATGTCATTCGGCAAGCCACAAATCCTGTATTCGCCATTTGCGTTCGTGCTGTCGCGCAAGAGACGAGGCGTGCGACGGACTCCGATTTCCTTGGAAACCTCGAGCTGCGACCATGCAATCGAGACCTCGGCGCCCTTCACCGGCAGCATCGATTCCGGATCGGTGACACGACCGATCACCGCCGAGGTGCCTTGCGGGCGGAGGCCCACTACCGGACAGGATGTTTTGATGATCGTGGTCGCAGAAGGGACGGCCAGCATCACGAAGCTCGAGCTATCCGCGCCGACGTAGAATTTCTTGGTGGCGAGCGAAAGGCCAAGCGAGTCGAGCACGGGATGGAATACGCCAACCTGATACGTCCCCGGCTTCAGGCCACTGATCTTGAAACGGCCGACCGAGTCGCTGGTCGCGGTCTGCTGCGCGCCGTCGACCATTACCTCGGCGTGACGCAGGTAGGTGCCGTGAAGACTGTCGACGAGCAGTCCGGTGATTTCCGCCAATCCGCTTTTAGTCGGAACGGTGACAACGGTGTCCTTCGGAGGTTCTTTCTTCGCGGGGAGCTTTTTCTCAGCCTCTTTGCGACCGAGAATGGTTTGGCGCTGCTGCGCTCCGAGCGGGACGGCGATCAGCAAAGCGAGCGAGAAAAAAGAAATGCGTTGAATCGTGTGCAGCTTCATCAGTCTTCCAGCGCTGGCTCGTATGCAGACTCCGCGTGAGGAGCCAAATGTGAATGAGTGTTGATCAGTCGCGCGCACGTGTTCCAACGCAGAATTGCGTCGTCGTTTCCCGCGGGCCGCATCTCTTCGGCCTTTTCATACCAGGTCATCGCGTTTCGAAGGGCGTCGTAGGCCATGCCTCCGCTGCCCATGCCGCCACGATGCAAATACGCCTGACCACTACGCTCTGATGCGATTCCCGTGTAATAAAAACGCTGATATTGATCAGTAATACGAGGCAAGATTTCCTTGACTTCTTTCATGACCGTCGCGTGTCCCTCTGCGAGCTGGTCGGTCAGGGCGAGCACCAGCATCACCAATACTTGCTGATTGCTCGCGTCGATCTCGAGGATGTCGCGGCAAATGCTCTCCGCAGCCCACGACTGGTTGATCAACCGATACCGTTCCGCCTTTTGCACCGCGCGCGGAATCGCTTCTCTCGAAATCGGCTTCAGCTTGAATTGCTCTCTCACGATGCGCCGCCTCCCGCGTCCGCCCGCCCGCCTCCCGCCTCTCCCCTCTCGCCTCTCGCCTTCTTACCCCTGATCAGCCGCACGAGTTTCCGCAGCGGGTCGTAGTGTCGATCGGCCACCCGTTCTTTCAGGGGAATGATCGCGTTGTCGGTGATCGTAATATGCTCCGGGCAGACCTTCGTACAGCACTTCGTGATGTTGCAGTAGCCGATGCCGTGGTTTTCCTTGAGCTCGTCGCGGCGGTCGAGAACGTCGAGCGGATGCATCTCCAGCTGCGCCGCATGTACCAGAAGACGCGGGCCGACAAACTGCTCGTGGAGCTGATGATCACGCAAAACGTGGCAGACGTTCTGGCAGAGAAAGCATTCGATGCACTTTCTGAATTCCTGAACGCGGTCGACGTCGTACTGCGTCATTCTCCAGGTCCCGTCCGGCGCGTCAGGCGCACGGGGGGTGAACTTCCGAATCCGTTTCTTCGCCCGGAAGTTCGACGACACGTCGGTGACCAGATCTTTGAGGAGCGGAAAGGCGCGCATCGGCTCGACGGTGACCGGCTCGGACAGGTCCAGCTCGCTCAAACGCGTCATGCACATCAAGCGCGGGACACCGTTGATCTCGGCAGAGCACGAGCCGCACTTCCCTGCCTTGCAGTTCCAGCGCACGGCGAGATCGGTCGCCTGCTCGGCCTGGATCCGATGGATTGCATCGAGCACGACCATGCCTTCAGAAACCTGGGTCGGATAGTCGGTCAGCTTGCCTTGACCGGCGCTCCCGCGCCACACCCGGAAGGTTGCCGCGCGCGCCTGAGTGCCGGCGCTGCTTTCGCTGCGCGCGGCGGCGCGCTGACCGCTCTCGACGACGTTACGCGCCAGGTTTTCCGTGGCCATACCTGCTCTATTCCTCGCTGAAGAAACGGGAATCGTCGCTCACTTGTTCTCCTCGATCACCTGCTTGAGGTAATCGGGCATCTCTGGAATCGGCTCACGAATAACCTGCATCTCGCCGTTAGCCCCACGCTTGATGACGATGTTGAACTTCGCGTAGGTCGGATCCTTCTCCGGATAGTCGTCGCGGAAATGACCGCCGCGACTCTCTTTCCGCTCGAGCGCCGCGCGCGCGACGATCTCCGACACGGTTAGCAGATTCTGCAGATCGAGCGCGGTGTGCCACCCTGGATTGTACTCGCGGTTTCCGGTCACCGAAACCTTCCGCGCCCGCTCGCGCAGCGATTTGAGGCGCTCGATTGCCGTTCTTATTTCGTCCTCACGACGCACGATACCGACCAGCTCCTGCATCATCGCCTGCAAATCGTGCTCGACTTGATACGGGCCCTCGCCGGCGCTCGTGCGATTGAACGGCTCGAGCGCGGTGTTCACTACTGCATCAGCCTGCTGCGCGTCGACACGGGGGGCCGCCTGACGCGCGGCGAACTCAGCCGCGTACTTGCCGGCGCGCATCCCGAACACCAACAGGTCAGAAAGTGAGTTGCCACCGAGACGGTTGGCACCATGCAATCCTGCGCCGACTTCACCGGCTGCGAACAGTCCGGGCACAGTCGACATCTGAGTATCGCCATCCACCCGCACTCCACCCATCACGTAGTGAGTGGTCGGACCAACCTCCATCGGCTCTTTGGTGATGTCGATGTCGGCGAGCTGTTTGAACTGGTGATACATGCTGGGGAGCTTCTTCCTGATGTGCTCCTCGGCGTTCGAGAGCTTCGAGCTGATCCAGGATATATCGAGGAACACTCCGCCGTGGGGACTTCCTCGACCTTCGCGCACTTCTTTCATGATCGCGCGTGCGACGTGATCGCGCGTCAGCAGCTCGGGCGGGCGACGCGCATTCTTGTCGCCCTGGGTGTAGCGCCAGCCCTCTTCTTCGTTGTCAGCAGTTTGATTCCGATAGTTCTCGGGGATGTCGGCGAACATGAAGCGCCGACCTTCACGGTTGACGAGAATACCACCCTCGCCGCGCACGCCTTCGGTGACGAGGATCCCGCGCACGCTGGGCGGCCACACCATGCCGGTCGGGTGGAACTGCACGAACTCCATGTCCTGCAGTGAAGCGCCGGCGTTGTACGCGAGAGCGTGTCCGTCGCCGGTGTACTCCCAGCTGTTGCTCGTGACGCTGAAGGCGCGGCCGATACCTCCCGTCGCAAGGATGACTGCCTTCGCCGAGAAGAGCTTGAAGCGTCCGCGCTCGCGGTCGTAGCCGATTGCACCAGCGACTCGGTTTCCATCTTTCAGCAGCGAGACGACAGTGCACTCCATATGCACTTCGATTGGCTGATTGACCGCGTAGTCCTGCAGCGTACGAATGATCTCGAGACCGGTGCGATCTCCGACGTGTGCGAGCCGTGGATATTTGTGGCCACCGAAGTTGCGCTGGAGAATTCTGCCATCGGGCGTCCGATCGAAGACTGCCCCCCACGCCTCGAGCTCCTTAACGCGATCGGGAGCTTCTTTCGCGTGTAGCTCCGCCATCCGCCAGTTATTGAGATACTGGCCGCCGCGCATTGTATCGGCGAAGTGCACGCGCCAGTTGTCGCGATCGTCGACGTTCGCGAGGGCCGCGGCAACGCCGCCTTCGGCCATCACTGTATGTGCTTTACCGAGCAGTGATTTGCAGACGAGACCGACCGATGCTCCCTGGTGCGCTGCCTCGATCGCCGCGCGCAGTCCGGCGCCGCCGGCACCGATCACGAGCACGTCGTGCTCGTGGCGTTGGAATTCAGCCACTACAGCAGCCTCACGTCGTGCCAGATCCCCATCGCGCACAGACGAATGAAGACATCAGAGAAAGCGACCCACACCAGACTGAGCCACGCCCAACGCATGTGGCCGCGATTGAGGCAGCTCACGCAATCGTACGACGTTTTGCGCACTGGTGCGCGCGACAGCTGATCGAGGTATCCGCCGACGAGATGTCGCAACGAGTGGCAGCCGAGGGTATAGCCACTGAGGAAAATGACGTTGAGGGTGAGGACGATGGTGCCGAGTCCGATCCCAAAATGCTCTCGTCCGGTGACATCGACGAACCACATCGCCTTGTATGCGTCGCTGGCGAGGATCACCAGGAAAATCAGGGCGATGTAGAGGAAGTAGCGGTGAACGTTCTGCAACACGAGCGGGAGATAGCGCTCACCGAGGTAGCTTTTGCGCGGCTCGCCAACGGCGCAGTTGGGCGGGTCGGCCCAGAAGCTCTTGTAGTACGCTCCCCTATAGTAGTAGCAGGTGAGGCGGAATCCGGCCGGAAACGGCAGAATGATCAGCGCCGGCGAAAACGGAATGAAACTCGGTAGCCACGTTGGTCTTCCGCCGTGGATCCAGGCGTGCGGGGAGTCGGCGAAAAGGAGCGGCGAATAGAACGGCGACAGGTAGTTGCCGAACGCGTAGAACTGGTTCTGGAACGCGGCCCACGTTGCGTACACGAGGAACGCAGTGAGGATGAGGAACACCACCAGCGGTTGGACCCACCATGCGTCGCGGCGCATCGTCTGACCGAAGCCGCGGCGGGTGAGCTGCACAACTTCCGAGGCCATCTAGCAGCACTCCAGCGCGTTAGCGCATGCGTATGAAGTCAACGACCCGACTTTCGCAAAGTTAGTTTTCGCTCAGTTGGGCTGGAAGCCTTGCGGGAAAACAAAGAGCCTCCGATGCGCAATGCACCGGAGGCTCTTTGTGTGAAACTGCTTGCTGATTCTAACGAGAAACGTCGATCGGCTGACTTACTTATGCCGACTTTTTCTCGCCTTTCTCACCCTTCTCGCCCTTCTCGCCTTTCTTCCAACCCTTCTTGCCGAAATTCGTGCGACGATCAGTCATTTCCTTCTGGCGAGCGTCGAACTTGGCGCGCTGCTCCGGAGTCAGAACGTTACGGATCTCGTTCATTTCCTGAGTGCGGATCGGCTCAGCGAGGTTGCGGGCCTGCTGCATGTTGCTGCGGAAAGCAGCGGTGTCGCCTTTCTGACGCGCCGCGCGCGCGGCATCCATCAGAGGCTTCTGCTGGGTGCGAAGCGACTGGAACTGGGTCTTGTACTTATCGCGGATCGCCTTGATCTGGGTCTTCTGAGCATCGGTCAGATTGAGATCGGCGAAGAAATCACGACCACCACCTCTGCGAGCACGGAACTCCCCACCGGCGCGGGGGCCGCGGCGATACGCGCCACTATCGGGGCGGGTCGGAGTAGCTGTTGACTGCGCCGCTGCAACGCCAGCCGCGCCAACCAGCATCAAGGCGCCAAGCGCCAGAGTACGAACAGACATTCAAACCTCCACAACTGTTAACGGCCGGCCGCGGAGTGCGGTTGGCTCAGGTGTGTTAGACGAGGGGGTGGCGGCGGCGTTAAGGGTACGGTTGCGGACTGCTAACTGCGGACTGGCCATGCGGCTACCCTACTACTGGCGATCTGGAGTAACGGGTTGCGGGTGGCCGGTAGCACGGTTGCCTGTTCCCCGTAAACTACGCATTTAACCCGTCGGATTGGCGTTAAAGAAAAGGCAGCGGCTTGGCGCCCTTGCCTTTGTTTTTGCTTTTGCACTGCGGCTACTTCGAACGGTTTCGCACCGTCGTTAACGGGCAACCGGGAACCGTGCTACCGGCCACTCGGAACCCGTTACTTGTGATCGCCAATAGTAGGGAGCCAGCACGGCCAGTCCGCACTTAGCAGTCCGCAGTTCTCAGCCGGCAGCGGCCTCGGGAACCGTCCCGAATCTCCTCTCCCTCGAGTTGAACTCGGCAACGGCAGTGGCGAGGTCGGCGGGAGTGAATTCTGGCCAGCGACGCTCAGTGAAGTAGAGCTCGGCGTAGGCGCACTCCCAGAGGAGGAAGTCGCTCAGGCGCTGCTCGCCACCGGTGCGGATGAGGAGGTCGACGTCGCGGTACGCTCCATCCCACCGATCGACGTCGCACATCGCGCGCGAGAGAGAATCGCGCGTCACGCTTTCGCTGTCGGCGAGACGAGCGGCCGCGCGCACCAGCGCATCACGCGACGAATAGTCGACCGCGATGCGGAGGTCGAGGCGAGTGCCGTGCCTGGTCGCCTCTTCTGCAGCGTTGATGGCGCGTACCAACTCAGAGGGAATGCGGTCGCGACGGCCGATGATCCGCATGCGGACGTCGTTGGTAACGCAGCGATCGGTCTCGGCGACCAGATAGCGGCGAAACAGACGCATCAGCAGCGCGACTTCGCGCGACGGCCGAGCCCAGTTGTCGGCGGAGAAGGCGTACAGCGTCAGCATCCCGATGCCGCAGTCGGGCGCGGCTTCGACGATCTTGCGAACTACGCGCGCGCCGGCGACGTGCCCCGCAGTGCGCGGGCGCCCGCGCGAAGTCGCCCAGCGGCCGTTGCCGTCCATGATGATGGCGACGTGAAGCCCCGACTGTGCGCGCGTCAGCGCGCGCGGCTGGGGGTGAGAGTGAGAATGAGTGTGGTTCTGGGACACTTGCTAGCGCTCCCGCGTGGCGCGGATCAGCGCCTCCATGTGATCGAGATAACGTTCGAGTGCACGACGACCGACTGCGGTCAGCCGATACTCCGTCTTCGGCATGCGACCTTCGAACGACTTCGTGCAGGTGATGTATTCCGCCTCTTCCAGCTTGCGCGCGTGCACGCTCAGATTGCCGTCGGTCGTCTTCATCAACTTCTTGAGATCGCTGAAGCTGAGTGAGTCGTTGACGGCGAGCGCGCTGACGATGCCGAGTCGCAGACGCTCGTGAATGAGCCTATCGAGCACGTCGGCGCGTGCCGATACAGGCAATGTCGGCTCGGCCTTGCCGCGCACGGTGCGTAGGTCTCCCATATTCGATCGGCGGTCGTCGCGAGCAGACGCGTGCTTAGCCACCGTGCCTCCGCGCGATCGGAATACCAAACGCGATGTGCAATCCGCCAAACGCAGCCGCCATTATCCAGTCGTTCCAGCTCGCGGGAGTGAACAGCGCCAACGTGCCGGCGAGCATGAAGCAAATCCCCATCACCGGGATGAGGCGGACCGAGAATGCACCGCCTGCAACGACCGCGGTTCCGTAAAGCAGGAGCCACATCCCCGGAATCGCGGCGACCAGCCCGGCGCGATATAGCACGACGGTCAGCAGCGCGCCGACGAACATCGGCGGCGAGAAGCTGAGAACGAATTTGCGGCCAGGTCCGGACAACAGAGGCATGTGTGCGCGACGCGCCTTGCGCCAGATTGCCCACGCGCTGACCGCCGGTGCCAGCACGGCGGCGGCGATCCAGACGTAGATCGAGCGCAGTACGCTGTGCTGCGAAGATGCGATCGCCGCTGCAACGGCCGCGATGACGCCCACCGCCACCATGCCCCACCCCGACACCGCGGTGAAGGACCCCGCCTTCTCCATGGTATCGCGAATGAACGCGAGGTTGTCCATTGCGCGCGCATGCAGCGCCGGCGGTTCCGGCGCGGGCTCGCGATGTAACGGGCGTACTGAGGCCATGGGAGTGAAGCTACCCGCTCAGTCGATCGCTGTCAAGTACTTTGCGTTGTAAAGTGGGTGTCAGCCCTATGACAGCGAGATCGGCCCCGGCAGCGGGTCGCTGGCCGGAAAAGTCTGCTCAACCATCTTGTCGAGCCGGCGCTCATCGATCGCGCTACTTAGCATTTCGACGAGATGCGCGCAGAATGCTGGGAGATCGTCTGGCTTACGGCTGGTGAGCAACTTTTGATCGAGCTGCACCTGCTTGTCCACCCAGGCGCCGCCCGCGTTCTTGACGTCCGTCTCCAAACTGGGCCAGGACGTAATTGTCCTCCCCCGCACCGCGTCAGCCTCGACCAGCAGCCACGGACCGTGGCAAATCGCGGCAACCGGCTTGTCCAGCTCCATGAACTCGCGCACGAAGCCAACTGCCTTCTTGTTGGTGCGGAGCTTGTCTGGATTGGCGACCCCACCGGGCAGCACGAGCGCATCAAAATCCCGTGCTGTCACGGCCGAGACTTCTACATCGACGGGAAAGACCTGGCCTTTCTCGTCATGATTGACGGATTGGATCTCGCCCGATTTGTCCGACACCAGCTTCACTTCGGCGCCCGCCTGCTTCAGTGCGTTCCACGGCGCGGTGAACTCGACTTGCTCAACGCCATCGGTGGCGAGAAATGCGACTTTGCGTCCCTGCAGCTGGCCAGCCATGAGATCTCCTGTCCGTTTTGCTCGTGATGCGTAATCAGCAAGTCAGAAATTGTGCCATTTGACAACGCGTGCAAGGCACCTGACCCAAATAGGCTCCGTCACCATATTTCGATGTGCCAATCGTCGATCTTTACGGACACGAAGCCCTTCGCGCGCGCCTCGGCGGCAGTGTGCGAGCGGGCACCTTGCCGGCGAGCCTGTTGCTCCACGGCGCGCACGGCGTCGGAAAGCAGCGTCTGGCCATCTGGCTCGCGCAGACTGTGCTTTGTCGCGAGGCGGACGCCCCATGTGGAAAGTGCACAAGCTGCCGCTACGTCGCCGAGCTCACCCACCCCGACCTGCACTGGATCTTCCCGCGGCCCCGGCTCAGGGATTCGGATCCCGATCTGGAGCAAGTCCGCGCCGATTACGCGGAAGCGATTTTCGAGCGCGTCGCCAACTTCGGGCTCTACGCGCCACCCTCGGGCTCGGACGGTATCTACGTTGCGACGATCCGGTCACTGGTCCAGAGAGCGGCGATCGCTCCCGCCATCGGCCAGCGAAAGATCTTCATCGTCGGTGACGCCGAGCGAATGGTTCCGCAGGAGGGCGCCGACATGGCGGCCAACGCCTTCCTGAAGTTGCTGGAGGAGCCACCAGCGGACACCACGATCATTCTCACATCGAGCGAGCCCGGCGCGCTGCTGCCAACCATTCGCTCACGAGTAGCGGCGGTGCGCGTTGCCCTCGTTGCCGAAAAAGCAGTTCGCGCATTCGTGGACGATCCTGGCGTCAAGAAAATTCTCGACAAAGTCAGCAAGGCAACCAGTGCAGAACGGGTGCGCGTGGCAGCCGGCGCTCCAGGCCGCCTGCTCGCCGGTGAAGGAAACGCCAAAGCGACAATGAATGCGCGTCGCATCGTCGAAGCGGCGACGGGTTATCGCAAAGAGCTGCTCGATTCGGTGGCGATGTCGCAGGGATCATTCGGCGCGCGCGGGAATTTCTCCGAGACCCTCGAGGCGCTGGTTGAGCTGTTGGGCGAGCGCGCTCGTGACGCACTGCATCGCCACGACTCGAAAGCAGCTGCCGCTGCAAGCAGAGCCGTGGACGCCGTGCTCGAGGCCCAGACTTACACCGAGACCAACGTCAGTCCGCAGCTCATCACGTCTCGTCTCGTGCGTCAACTCGCATCCACACTCAAATGAGCGAGCTCACCCACACCGCCGCCGATGGCAGCGCCCGAATGGTCGACGTCGGTGACAAGGCGGAAACGCAGCGAGTCGCCCGCGCGGAAGGCACAATCACGATGAGCGACGACGCGTTGTCGGCGATCGAGCTGAACTCGCTCGGCAAAGGCGACGCACTCTCCACTGCCCGAATCGCCGGCATCATGGCCGCCAAGAAAACGTCGGAGCTCATTCCGCTCTGTCACAACATCCCGCTCACCGATGTCGGCGTCGATCTTCAGGTCGAAAGAAGTCTTCCCGGGCTGCGAGTGACATCGTGGGCTTCATCGCGCGGCAGAACCGGGGTCGAGATGGAAGCGCTCACTGCGGCGACTGTTGCGTTACTCACGCTTTACGACATGGCCAAATCCATCGACCGCCGCATGGAGATCTCCGGGGTGCGACTGATTTCGAAGAGCGGCGGTAAGAGCGGAGACTGGCTCCGCTAGCAGTTACACCGGTGGAAGGGTAAGCGCAGTCTCTTCGATTCGCGCATCGTCGCGGAACGGCTCCATGTGTACCAGCACGTTCACCACGCTCGGCAGCGCATCGAGTATCGCGTACTTCACGCGCGCGGCGATCTCATGAGCGTCTTCCAGGGACATTGCCGGATCCGCCTGCACGTGAAGATCCACGTAGAAGCCGAGGCCCGACGCTCGCACGTTTAGCTGCTCGACGTGGCGCACACCAGGCACCGCCAGTGCCGCGCGCATTGCGGTCTCTTTCACCGTTCTATCCGGCGCTTCGTCCATCAGTCCGGAAATCGCGGGTCGTAAGGTGCGGACTCCGTTCACGGCCACCAGCAGCGCTGCGACCAACGCCGCCCAGTCGTCGGCGGCGGGCCAGCGCTGCCACAGAGCGATACTGATACCGATGAATGCAGCCAGCGAACTGGTGGCGTCAGCACGATGGTGCCACGCGTCGGCGGCGACGGCGGTGCTGCCTACCTCTTTGCCAACCCGCGATACCCGCTGGTAAAGACCTTCCTTGATCAGAATCACACCCGCGGCAACGAAGAGCGTCCACGGCGATGGCAGATGGTGTGGCGTGATGATCTCGCGCACTGCGAGGATCGAAATCCCCACCGCCGCGCCGAGGAGCATCAGCGATACGACGGCCGCGGCGAGCGGCTCTGCCTTTCCGTGACCGAACGGATGGTCCTCGTCGGCCGGCTTGGCGGCGATGCTCAGACCCATCCAGACGATGACCGATGAGAAAATGTCCGCCGACGACTCGACGGCGTCGGCCACCAGTGCGTTGGCGTGGCCGACGATTCCCGCAATGAGCTTTACGAGGACCAGCATCGCGTTTACGAGCAGGCCCGCCTGTGCCCAGCGAATGCTCCTGGTGGTCGCGCTGGTCACAGCGCCGATGCTTTAAAAGTCGGCTTTCTCCAGCCGCGCCGCTGCTTCATTGATGCGCGCTGCATACGCCTCCGCATCCTCGCTCGGCACACGCCTCGGTAAAACGAAATCGGGGTTCTCCGGTGGATCGGAAGTCGGTGTGTTGATGAAGAGATCGCCGCCGCGTGCTATTACTGCGGCCTCGAAGCGCTCGATCGCCGTCATCAGGTCGTCGAGATGAGAGCTGGTCTCCCTTCCAGTGAGCAGCACTCCCTTCTGTCGAATACGTCCGGTCAGCTCCAGCGCCGCCGAATCGCGCTCCTCGCGCCGATGCGGGTCAAGGTCTTCCTGCTCTTCCTCAAAGGATTCCTGTCTCACACTTCCTCCGTCTTGCGGTTCAAACCATTGAACTGCAAGTCTCGTGATAGCGGCGTGAAAGCTGCGACGTTCAACGATGTTCGTCGAGAGGAAAACAATGTCGCGCGCATTCGTTAAGGAAGATGCTGGAAGCTGGGGTGATCCGGGGAAGCGTTACTCGCTGCCGCCGCGGGACGACCCATCGTACGACGAAGCCGCCGCCGAAGCCTTGCTCGAGGCAGCACGTGCGGGCGACACCGGCAGCGGCGAGAGCGCTACGGGTTACTACTGGGGCGAACGCAAGCTGCGGCCGTTCGTGGAAAAAATTCTCGCGCGCGCCGAGAAGGAGGGGGATGAGAGGTTGGCGCAACTTGCGAGCAGGTACCTGCGTTGATAGCTCAGCGTACAGTTCGTAATCCGTAGCTGGCGTCTTCAATACTGAAGCTGCGAGCTCCAAGCTTAGTGAGCAGCTACGCTCCGAGCTTTGCTACCACACTTACCATCAGCCGAGAGCTCAGAGCTAGCTTCACGCTCGGCGCTGCGGCTTGATTGTGTAGAGCCGCTCGCAGCCTAGCTGCTCACTAGGCTTGAGGCTCGGAGCTTCTGATTTGTAGATGCCAGCTACCAGCCAATATCTATACGCCGAGACGGGGAGGAGCCTTGCCCCCCTCCCCCCAAACAGATACATAGATGCACCACCTCGGAGACCTACCACGTGACATCTCGCACGCATCGCGTCCCATTCGGCGCAATTGCGGTAATTGCGGTTTGCTCGCAAACGCTCGCGGCACAGCGCGTACCTAACGCTCCCCAAACTTCTCTATTCACCTACGACTCTTCAGCCTTCGCCGCCCTCAAGTGGCGTGAGATTGGGCCGTTTCGCGGTGGTCGCTCTGTCGCCGTAGCCGGTTCCAGCAAGCGTCCTTACGAGTACTACTTCGGCACCACCGGCGGCGGCGTATTCAAGACAACCGACGGTGGCATCACCTGGGCACCCGTCACCGATAAATATTTCGGCGGCACCATCGGTGCGATCGGCATCAGCGAATCGAATCCGGACATCGTCTACGTCGGCGCCGGCGAATATCCGATTCGCGGGAACGTCTCACACGGGGATGGCGTCTTCAAGTCAACAGACGCTGGGAAAACGTGGACGTCGGTTGGACTCACGGATACGCGCCAGATCTCACGCGTGCGCGTGCATCCCACCAATCCCGACATCGTTTACGTCGGCGCCCAGGGACACGTTTTTGGCCCCAGCACTGAGCGTGGAGTCTATAAAACGACCGACGGTGGCAAAACCTGGCGTCGGGTTCTCTATCGCAACGACTCAACGGGAATCAGCGATCTCGTCCTCGATCCCAATAATCCGGAAATCATCTACGCCGCGTTCTGGCAGGCGTGGCGGACGCCGTGGCAATTGGTTTCCGGCGGAGCGGGTAGCGGAATCTTCAAATCCACCGACGGCGGTGAGCATTGGACCGAAATCACCCGCAACCCGGGCCTGCCGCAAGGAGTAATCGGAAACATCGGCCTCGCGGTTTCGCCATCCAACTCTAACAAAGTGTGGGCGATCGTCGAAGCGGATTCCGGTGGCGTGTTCCGCTCATCCGATGGTGGAGCAACCTGGACGCGCACCAACAGCGAGCGTCGTCTCCGGCAGCGCGCGTGGTACTACACCCGCATCTTCGCCGATCCCAAAGACGAGAACTCGATCTACGTGCTCAACACCGGCATGTATCGGTCGACTGACAACGGGAAGACCTTTCGCCCCATCCAGGTGCCTCACGGCGACAATCACGATCTGTGGATCGCATCCAACGACCCACAGCGCATGATCGAGTCGAACGACGGCGGCGCCAACGTCTCGTTCAACGGTGGCCGCTCCTGGACCGAGCAGGACCAGGCGACAGCTCAGTTCTATCACGTCACGACGACGAACCATTTCCCTTATCGCGTTTGCGGCGCGCAGCAGGACAACTCCACGCTATGTGGACCGAGCCGCAAGGCGGGCGGGATCGATATCAGTGACTGGTACGACGTCGGCGGCGGCGAGAGCGGCTACATCGCCGTGCGCGCCGACTCGCCCGATGTCGTCTTTGCCGGATCGTACGGCGGCCTGCTGACGCGTAAGGACATCAAGAACGGCTTCGAGCGCGACGTGAATCCGTGGCCGAACAATCCGATGGGTCACGATGCGGCTGACGCGAAGTATCGCTTCCAGTGGACGTTTCCAATCGTGATGTCGCCGCACAATCCGAGTCGGATGTACGTCGGCAGCAGCGTCATCTTTCAGAGCGACGACGAGGGTCAGACCTTCAAGGCGATCAGCCCCGACCTCACTCGTCACGATCCGCGCACACTCGGTTCTTCAGGCGGACCGATCACCAAAGACCAAACTTCAGTCGAGTACTACGCGACGGTGTTCACCATCGCCGAGTCGCCGCGGACTGCCGGAGTGATCTGGGCGGGCTCGGACGATGGGCTCGTCAACGTCACTCGCGACGGCGGCAAGACGTGGAAGAACGTGACGCCGGCCGGGCTGCCGGAGTGGGCGCGCATTTCGATGATCGAGCCGTCGCATTTCGCGACTGGAACAGCATACCTCGCCGCCAACAGATACCAGCTCGACGACATGAAGCCGTATCTGTACAAGACCAACGACTACGGTGCGACGTGGACTCAAATTACGAATGGGATTCCGGCGACGGAATTCACGCGCGTATTGCGCGAAGATCCCGAGCGCGCGGGAATGTTGTACGCCGGTACCGAGCGCGGCGTCTGGATCTCATTCAACGACGGCGCTAGCTGGCAATCGCTGCGGCGCAATCTACCGCTCGTCCCGATTCACGATCTGGCGATCAAGGAAGGCGATTTGATCGCGGCCACCCACGGCCGCTCGTTCTGGATCCTCGACGATCTGTCGGCGCTGCGCCAGTTGCATCCTGAGACAGTTCGCGGCACCGCGACATTGTTCAAGCCGCGCCAGGTCTATCGCGCGAATTTCAACGGCGGGGGTGGCACGGGTGCCGCTGGCGGACATCCGAGCGGCGCCAATCCAGCGAACGGCGCGGTGGTCTACTACTACCTCGCGCAGCCACGCCAGGTAGTGACGATGGATTTTCTGGACTCGCGCGGCAAAGTCATTCGCAGCTTCACCAGCAATCAGGATACGCGACAGGCTGCTGATTCGGTGCGGGCCGACAGCATTCGCACCGCGCGCAACGACAGCTTGCGTCGTGCGGGCCTGCCGCCTGACACCGCGCAACGTTCTGAGGCGCGAGGCGAGGAGACGCCGCCCGACGAAGGGCCCATTCGCCGGCCGCCGCCGCCGCGGGTCTCCAATAAAGCCGGACTCAACGTGTTCGCCTGGAACCTGCGCTACCCCGATGCGTCGGTGTTCGACAACATGATCCTCTGGGCGGGAAGCGTCGCCGGCCCTGTCGTCCTCCCGGGCACATACACCGTGCGCCTGAACGTCGGGGGACAGAGCTATACGCAGCCATTCCTGGTGGTGAAAGATCCGCGCTCCACTGCGACCGATGCCGACCTGAAAGAGCAATTCGATTTGCTGATGCGCATTCGCGACAAAACAAGTGAGGCAAACGACGCCGTGAAGACCATTCGCAGCGTGAAGGCGCAGCTCTCCGATCACTCGCAGAAGATCACCGGTTCACGGGCAGCGACATTCAAGCAGTTGGCAACCGATCTCACCAGCAAGCTCTCGGCGATCGAGGGCGAGATCTATCAGGTGAAGAATCAGTCGAGTCAGGATCCGCTCAATTACCCGATCAAATTGAACAACAAGATCGCGGCACTCGCTGGCGTTGTCGGAGGTATTGATGCGAAACCGACGAGCCAGTCTTACACTGTGTTCAACGATCTGTCGGCTCAGCTCGACCGCCAGCTGACCGCGATGCGCGGTGCATTGATCACTTTACCCGCGATCAACGCCGGCTTGAAGGAAGCAGGCTTGCCTCCCATCGTACCAAGTACACAGGAGATGAAGAGCACTTCCGGATCCGCATCGACGGCCGAATTGGAGAACGACGATCAATAGCCGCATCGCACGTCTCGTCCTGGTTGCACTCGGCGTCGTGGGCGCCGCTGTGAGTGGAGCTTGCCGCAGCGAGGAGGATGCATCGCGTACGCGCATCCGGGTCCTCGACTCGACGTACACGACGTCGTGGCAGCCAATGCAGGACACGGGGACCGTTTATCGAATTGAAGTGGTCTCGCCGTTCGGCGCCGACACGATTCGCGACGTCATCCCGCCAGCACCGGTTGTCGTCGGCGACACACTGGTGCTTGGCCTGGTGCAGGTTTCTGAAGATTCATCGACACCGCAGCGCCAGATCTTCCGACTCCGCTTGGGTAAGCACAGCCTCGACACCCAGCCGATTCCCGAGGATGTCTGGCCGTCCTATCAGGACGTGCTCATATCCCCGGACGGACGCTACCTCGCGTATGTCGGCGAAGACACCACGCCGTCGAATCCGGGCATGTACGGGATCGTCCGCGAGCTGAAGACGGGTGCGATCGTCGTGCGCGGCCCGGGCGGCGGCGGTTGTGATTGCGACGAGGATTTCAATCACGCCCGCTGGTTCCCGCCCGATAGCTTCGAGATCGCGGTTGCGCACACCAATACCAACGGCACGTGGCAGCGACTTTCCGGCAAAGCGTCGGCGAGTCGGGTGCACGTCGACACTCTCACCGACGAACCCGATTGGCACTGAGCAGCGATCCCAAACGCAGCTTCTTGCGGCACACTCTCGCGACGGTCGCGTATCGCGCCGCCAAAGTCGAGCGAGATGCGCCGCCGGGCTTTGGAGATTTTGAGCTGGGCAAAGCCGCGCGCACGCCGGTCGAAATATTTGCGCACATGGCGGACCTGTTCGATTGGGGACTGCGCCTCGCCCAGGGCAATTCGGATTGGGTGCAGTCCAAGCCACAATCGTGGCGAAAGGAAGTCGCGCGCTTTCATGCATCGCTGCTCGCGCTCGACCGGTATCTCGCCTCCGATGCGCCGCTGGGTGTGACGGCGGAGGAGCTTTTTCAAGGGCCGATCTCCGACGCACTCACGCACATCGGACAGGTCGCGGTGTTGCGACGCCAGGCGGGCGTGCCGGTGCGCTCCGAGGTTTACGCGAAGGCAAAAATCGCCGCGGGGCACGTCGGTGAGGAGCAGCCAAAGAATCCGCTCGAGTTCGACAGCCCGCCAGCCGAAGCAGTTACGACTTGATTCGCCGTCTGAGAATGCGCGATCGTGCTAGATTTGCGCACTCATGTAACCCGCCCGCGCACTGATTCGTAGGGTTCATATGCAGAATCCATCGCCCGCTGTCACCGTCGTCGCTCAGGCTACCCCGCAGGCGACAACTCCGCCACCCGCCACGACGGGACCAAACCCATTCGCGGTGGTGGTTACTCCGCAGGGCACTCAAACCATCCCACTAGCCGGGCCAAGGACCCAGGCCGATGTCGACGCGCTCAAAGCCCGGCGGTCCGAGCTCTCCAATCAGCTGGAGTCGGTGGATTCGCGACGATCCAGCCTGATGAAGCAGCTAAGCAGGACCGGTGATCCAGTAGCAGTGAAAGGGCTGGAAGCGCGTCTACAGCTACTCGACGCTCGTCAAATACAGCTCGAGAGCGATCTGCAGCAGACCGGCCAATTGCTGTCCAGCGCATCGGCGGGACTGATAACATCGACCTCGGATCCAGCGCGATTTGGTAGCTTCACCACCAATCAGTCGATGGCGCTGTCCGTGCTGGGAATCATCTTCATCGGATTCCCGTTGGCGATCGGAATCGCGAAATCGATGTGGCGTCGCTCGATCAAGCCTGGCGTCCCGCCCCAGGCGCTCACCGAGACTGCGCAGCGACTCGAGCGTCTCGAATCTTCCGTCGATGCGATCGCAATCGAGATCGAGCGAATTTCCGAGGGGCAGCGCTTCGTGACGAAGCTGCTGTCGGAAGGACAACCCGCTCCGGCAATCGGAGCGGGCTCCTCCCCTGAAACTGTGCGGGCCGTTAAGTAGCGCGCGTTAAACCGCCGCTGGCCCCTTCGCCCTATCGTCCTCGCCGCTCAGCGTCTGCTGCCTGAGCGCGGCGGCGCCCATCAAGCCGCCCAGCCCCATCGATTCAACCGCGGTGCTCGGCACCAGCATCAGCGCGCCCTTCTCCTTCAGTCCTTCGTACAGGATGTTCATCGCGCGCAGGTGCAGCGCGGTCGGATTGTTCTGGTATGACTTCGCCGCATCGTTGAACAAATTCGCGATTTCGACTTCCGCCTGGCCGAGGATGATGCGCGCGGATTTTTCCCGCGACGCCTGCGCTTCGCGAGACATCGCATCCTGCAGCGATGACGGAATGACGACGTCACGCATCTCGACTGATTGCACGGTGACGCCCCAAGGATTGGAGCGCTGATCGATCAGGCTTTGCAGCTCGGATTCGATCCGTTCCCTACCCCGCAACAGCTCGGTGAGCGACGTACGACCGATGATGTCACGCAATCCGGTTTGGGCCGCCCAGCTCACGGCTTGTGAATAATCCTGGACCTCGAGCGCGGCCTTTTCGGAATCGTGAACCATCCAGAACAGCACCGCGTCGACGTTCACAGGCACCGTATCCGAAGTGAGCGTCTCCTCGGCAGCGAAGCTGGTAGTGACGACGCGCTGATCGATGTAGATCGAGACGGTCTCTATAAAAGGCGTAATCCAGAATAGTCCGGGACCACGCAGGCCCGTGTATCGACCGAGCCGAAGCACGACAGCGCGCTCCCATTGCTTGGCGATCTTCGGCGATTGAGCGAGGATGACGCCGAGCAGGGTCCAAACCAAGAGCCAGCCGGGGTTCTGGGCGGTCGCCGTCATCACGAGTCCGACGACGATTGCGACGAGCAATATGAAAACTGAAACCACGTTGACACGCCCTTGCGACCGCGAAGCCCGCGCGGCGCGGCGTGCTGCGAGAACTTCGTCCATGCCTGGCATCTATTTCTTCTCCTCGTGTCTGAGCTTTTCGATCAGCTCAGGTAAAGTGAATCCCAGCACTGCTGCATCGCCGACGAAGCGGCGAATCAGTTCATCCAGCTCACGCTCGCGGTGGGCACGCGCAGCCTGCGGTGTCGGTATTTCGCGAACGAAAGTGCCCACTCCTCGACGCGTCTCCAGAATTCCGTCCCGTTCGAGCTGGGCGTAGACTCGCGCTACCGTATTTGCGTTGACCGCGAGATCCACGGCGAGCTGCCGTACCGTTGGCAGCTGCATTCCCGGCTCGAGTGCGCCCGTCGCGATCGACGCCCGAATGGCGCGATCGAGCTGAGCATAGATCGGGGTCGGGCTCCTGGTGTCGACGTCGAATGGAGGCATTGTCCGCTTGTACTATCACATTGGGACAATACGGCCGCAAGACTGAGCTTGTTTCAGCCGCATCCCTGGTGGGTTAACCCGTCCTGCGTGCGTGCAACTCAGCGGTTGTGCGTGTACATCAGATCGACGAGCTCGTCGTACATCTCGTCGGCCTCCTCCCCGCCGCTACGAATTGCCCCCGCCGCGCAATGCTTGAGATGATTGCGCATTAGCTCGCGACTGACACCGCGCAGCGCTTCCTGCACCGAAGAGATCTGCGTCAGAATGTCGGCGCAGTAGCGATCGTCATCGATCATTTTCTGAAGACCCCGCACCTGACCTTCGATGCGGCGCAGTCTCGTCAGATTGCGCGCTTTGATTTCCGGGTCGACCGCGGCCGCTCGGCGAGAGTCCGTATTCGCTTCACGCACGCCGCAGCCGCATTCAGCTGCCGTTACGCCTTTTTCCTGTGCAGTGGGTTTTGTCTTGCGCGACATTCTGATTCTCCGTTAAGCGAGCCGAGCGCGACGCAGGCGGAGGCTATTCATCACTACGCTGACCGAGCTGAGCGCCATCGCTGCACTGGCGATGATTGGGTTGAGCAGCGTGCCGATCACCGGGTAAAGCACCCCGGCGGCGATTGGTATGCCGATGACGTTGTAGACGAACGCCCAGAAAAGATTCTGCCTCATCGTCCTCATCGTGCGGCGCGACAACGCAATTGTCGTTGCTACCGACCGC
>DASTGU010000075.1:0-9372 GCA_035718845.1 Gemmatimonadaceae bacterium
TGGATACCTGTTGATTCGGGGATTCGCTGAAGGCTGCGCGGCGATGACGGGTACGGAAGCGATTTCGAATGGCGTGATGGCGTTCAAGCAGCCGGCCCAGAAAAACGCAGCGACCACGCTTGGCATGATGGTGACGATTCTGGCTGCCTTTTTCCTCGGCACGAGTCTGCTCGCGCGACATTATGCGGTGATGCCGACGACAACGGATACTGTCTTGTCGCAACTAGCCGACGACATCTTCGGTCGCGGAGCGCTCTACTACGTTTTTCAGTACAGCACGTTTGCCATCCTGGTCTTGGCCGCTAATACGGCGTTTGCCGACTTTCCTCGCCTCTCCGGCATTCTGGCGAACGACGGTTACATGCCCAGACAGTTGGCTGCGCGGGGCGACCGACTGGCGTTCTCGAACGGGATCATCGCGCTCGCCCTGATTGCCGCGTTGATCGTGACCGTGTTTCGCGGCGAAACGAATGCGCTCATTCCCCTGTATGCAGTCGGCGTGTTCATCTGCTTCACGCTGTCTCAGGCCGGTATGGTCCTACATTGGCTGCGTTCGCGTGAGCCGGGTTGGCGTTGGAAAGCGTGGCTAAACGGCATCGGCGCGGTCGCCACCGGCATAGTGTCGATCATCCAGGTGGTGACCAAGTTCATCGAAGGCGCGTGGATCGTAGTTCTGATCATCCCGCTGATCATCCTGCTGCTCACCAGGATCCATCGTCACTACGTTCAGTTCGCGGCGGACGTCGAGTTCAAGGGGCTTAGTCCGATCATGCCGCTCCACCACTCGGTGATTGTGCCTGTGAACAGCATCACCAAGGCGACGGCAGCCGCTCTTGTGTACGCAACAACCATCTCTGATGAAGTAGTCGCCGTTTACATCGAAGTTGATAAACGGTCTACCGAAAAAATGCAAAAGGATTGGGAGCAGTGGGACATTGGCGTTCCGCTCGTCGTGATCCCGTCACCCTATCGTTCGGTGCTCAAGCCGCTGGTGGAGTACGTCGAGAATCTGCGACTGCTGATGCCGGGCGAGCTCGTCACGGTGGTCGTTCCCGAGATCGTTCCCACCAAATGGTGGGAGCATCTGCTGCACAACAAGACCGCGTTCTACATCAAGGCAGCGTTCCTGTTCAAACCGAACGTCGTCGTGACCAGCGTCCCGTACCTGCTGGGCCACGCCTATCGTCTGCGCGATCTGTTCGAGTACGACGAACAAGTCGATGAAGGGAGCGGCGTCGGTGCCGATCAAGTCCCAATTGCCGCGGCCACAGCGGGGCAAGATGAGGCCGCATGACTATTCGCACGCTGGCTTACCTGTTTTTCGTTATCGGATGCAGTGACGGGTCCGCGGCTCTGCTCACCAATCACGATCGCGCTCTAAAAGAGCCGTTGACTGGAACCTGGGAGGTGACCCTCACGCTCCAGCGCCCGTATCCACTCGGGTTTTCCACTCCGACAACGCGACGCGTCTGTGGGACGATCGGGTTCGTGGACGTCGCTGATGCAGCCGACAGAATGGATGGTGATGAGAGTGATGGCGTGTACCAGGTGCCTCTCGCACAGCTCGGCCTCGACTGGATGCAGGACGCCAAGTTTCCGTTAGCGGTTGCACACCAGGCGGAACGCGGTGCCTCAGGCTCTGCATCCCCGGATTCAGTAGCCATCACCCTGAACCCCAGTAGCAGGGAGCACATTCAGTTGCTCGGCGTCCAACACGGATCGGAAATCAACGGCAACTGGACCGCGCAGTCAGCCCGTGGCACCGCAAGTGGACTCTTTACCTTGCGTCGACGTATCTCGGCCGCCCACTCAGCCAATTGCTAAAAGTCTACGACTACCGCTGAATCACGCGGCTCGCGTGGCGGGCTCGAATGGAATTTCGGTCGTGCGCGGTTCCTTGCGTCCGGTGAGGCAGACGAACCACTCGTACGCGGATGCGACAACGATCACCACTACCGAAATCAGAAAGAACGCCGCAACTCCGGCGTCGATGTAATCGTTGACGATCAGCCGCCGCGCCTCGCCGATCGTTTGCACTCCCGCGGGTAGCGCGCCACTCGCGATCTGCGCCGCGACGCCGCGCGCGTGGCTGAGGAATCCGAGCTTGGGATCCGCGGAGAAGATCTTCTGGAAGCCGGCCGTCATGGTCACAACCGCCAGCCACACCAGCGGGAGAATCGTCACCCACGAGTAGCGGCCCTTACCCATCTTGATGATCACGGTCGTGCCGACGCACAACGCGACTGCCGCGAGGAGCTGGTTGGAGATTCCGAACAGCGGCCACAGCGAATTGATGCCGCCGAGCGGGTCCATCACACCCTGATAGAGGAAATGACCCCACATTGCCACCACCAGCGCGCTCGAGATCAGCACTGCCGGATACCACGACACCCGCCCGATCGGTGCCCATACGTGCTTGAGTAAATCCTGCAGCATGAATCGTCCGACGCGAGTGCCGGCATCGACCGTCGTCAAGATGAACAGCGCCTCGAACATGATCGCGAAGTGGTACCAGAGGGCCATCGCCGTCGATCCGCCGAGCACGCGCGAGAATAGATGAGCCATCCCCACCGCCAGACTCGGCGCGCCGCCCGTGCGCGACAGCAGGGTCTTCTCCTGAACCTGCTGCGCCAACACCTGCATCTGAGTCGGGTCGAGCGTGAAGCCCCAGTGCTGCACCGCGGCGGCAGCGCTCGCCGCAGTCGTGCCGATTGCGCTGGCCGGTGCATTGATCGCGAAATAGACACCGGGCGTAAGCACACAGGCGGCAATCAATGCCATCACCGCGACCAGCGACTCCGTCAGCATGCCGCCGTATCCCACCGGTCGCGCGTCCGCTTCGTTCGCCAGCAGCTTCGGCGTTGTGCCCGAGGCAATCAACGCGTGAAAGCCGCTGATGGCACCGCAGGCGATGGTGATGAATGCAAATGGGAAAATCTTTCCCGCGAAAACTGGCCCGGTTCCATTCGCGAATTGCGTCAGCGCGGGCATCTGCATCGGCGGCAGCACGATCACGATCCCAAGCGCGAGGGCGACGACGACTCCGATTTTTACGAACGCGGAGAGGTAATCGCGCGGCGCCAGTAGCAGCCAGACCGGCAACACCGACGCGAGGAAGCTGTACGCCATGATCAGAATCGCCAGCGTGCGCGCCGTCAACGTAAACGTCGGTGCCAACGCGGGATTCTGCGCCACCCACCTCCCCGCCAGCAGCGACAGCAGCAGCAACACCAATCCGAGTGCGCTCGCCTCCAGCACGCGGTGCGGCCTGATCCAGCGCATGTAGATGCCCATGATCAAGGCCGTCGGAATCGTCAGCCCAATCGTCACGACGCCCCATGGGCTTCCTTTGAGCGCGTTCACCACCACCAGACCGAGCACCGCAATCAGAATGATCATGATGCCGAGCACCGCGATCAGCGCGGTGTAGCCGGCGACGGTACCGATTTCTTCCTTAGCCATCTGGCCGAGGGTCTTGCCGTCGCGGCGCACGGAGGCGCAGAGAATCACCATGTCCTGCACCGCGCCACCGAGCGCGACGCCGACGATTATCCAGATTGCGCCAGGCAGGAATCCAAATTGTGCGGCCAGCGTTGGCCCAACCAATGGTCCGGGTCCCGCAATCGCCGCAAAGTGGTGGCCGAAAACGACCCACCGATTGGTCGGCATGAAATCACGACCATCATTGAGCCGCACCGCGGGAGTAGGGCGACCCGGATCCAGCGCGAATACCTTGCTGGCGATGAACCGACTGTAGAAGCGATAACCGACCGCGTACGTACAGAGCGCGGCGGTCAGCAGCCACGCCGCGTTGACCGTTTCGCCGCGCGAGAGCGCCAGCACGGCGAAGCTCGCCGCGCCGAGCAGGCAAATCAGAGTCCAGGTGACGATGGTGCGCAGTCGTCGCATGACGTCCATACGTAGGATTGAAATTGAGTATGCGTTAACTTTCGCCGCAATCCACACACTCCCGGTGCGATACTACTTTTGCCTTGCAGCCGCCGCGATCTCGCTGGCGTGCGCGTCAAAACCTCCCGAGACGGACACCCCGCCGGCGCAATTGCGTCCGCTGGAGCGGCTGGCCGGTCAGGAAATGCTTGTCCTCCCCGTCCAGTATCTGTCCTCCACTGACAGCCTTGGCTGGATGAAGAACATCCCCAATCGCGCTGCGTTCCTCGACGATCTCGACGGCAAAATCGAGCAGGTGCTAACTGCGCGTGGACTCGGCTCGATGTGGACCTTCGGCCGGGAAGTGGAGCGCGCATCCAAACTCAACAGCATCATCATGACCGACGCGCGATCACTGTCCGCCGAATGGCTGCGCGGCCGACCGACGCAGGATCCGGCGGTGCGTGATCCGCTGGCGTCGCAGGTCCGAGGTCTGGTCGGCCTCAAAGGATCTCGCTACGCGCTGTTGCCGGTGGAGCTGAGATTGTCGAGCAAGGGTGGTACGGGCGTTGCGACCTTGCGCGTAGTACTTATCGATTCGCGCATGGCACAACTCAAAGGACTTTGGGAGATCCCCAGCGATCCGATGACGACGTTCTCACCCGAGCTCACCACGAGCCTGGCGAGGCATTTCGCTGATCTCGTCGTCGCACCTTGAGCGAGAGGCGAGAGTGCGGCAGCCCGCAGATCGCGGACTCCGCATTGCGGTTTGTTGCCCCTCCCGCCTCTCGCCTCTCCCCTCTCGCCTCCCGCTGTGACTAGCATCCTCCACGTTTCCGATCTCCATTTCGGCTGGCCGGCCGTTCCCGAGCAGATCGACGCCATCGAGCGCATCATCGCCGAGGCGAAGTTCGATGTAGTGGTGATCTCAGGGGATCTGAGCCAGCGCGCTCGCGCCGGTGAGTTTCAGCGCGCGGCGGCATTCATTCGTGATGCGAAGAAGGTGAGCAAGGTCATCACCGTTCCGGGCAACCACGATGTGAAGTGGTGGCGAGCGCCGCTCGGCTTTGGCCACAAGCCCGACGTATACACCAACTATCGGCGCTTCATCGACAAGAACCTGGAGCCGGTGCTGCACGCTCCGGGGGCGACGTTCGTGGGCATCAATACTGCTCACGGAGTCACGTTGAGAACCTTGACCTGGAACCTGCGGGACATCTCGATCATCGGCGACATCCACAAGAAGCAATTGGACGAGGCGCAGGAGATTTTCGAGAAAGCGGCGCCACGCGACGCGAGGGTGATCGTGATGCACCACAATCCGGTGCGCGGCGAACTGTCGCAGCGACACGGACTCAAGAACACCCAGAAGATTCTCGGGGCTTTCGCCGAGATGGGGGTCGATTTAGTCTGTTGTGGACACGACCATCAGGAGTCGGTGCACTTCATCGAGCACACCCGAAAGGGAACCGTGATCTCGACGGCGGGCACCGTCTCCAACCGGTCCCGCGGAGGCAGGCCTTCTTCAATCAACGTCATCAAGATCGAGACTGCGACGATCGACGTCACGACTCACGTTTGGTCGAAGGAAGAGCACACGTTCGTGAAAGGCCCGCACAAGTGCTTTCAACGCCCGGAGTATGTGGCGCCTGAGTGATCGCGACCAGCTGAAGCTGGAGCTGGACGAAGCACCACCCTCAAATGCGGAAGAATTGCGCGCGCGACTGCAACGGCTCGGGCTCGGGTCGCAGTATCGCGTGCGACTGACCTCCAATCGCACGGTCGTGGTGAGCTACAGCGGCGGCGAGCTGCGCATCCACAACAGCTTTCTGCAGGCCGACGAAGAAGTGTGGAAGGCGATCATCACCTTCGTTCACGGCCGCACCCGCGTGGCACGGAACGCTGCCCGTCGCGCCATTCTCGAGTTTCCGGTCGCGCGTCCGGAGGGCCCACGGCGCAAGCGCGCACCAGAAAAGACTCATCCGGCGGATCTGCCTTTCATTCGCGAGCTATCGCGCTGGCACCAGATCTACAACGCCGAGCGATTCTCGGGGCAGCTGCGAACGATTCCTATTCGTATCTCGCGGCGCATGCGCAGCCGGCTTGGCCACTACAGCCCGGCGACCGAAGGTTGTGAGCCCGAGATCGTACTGAGCCGCCGCCACATCCGCCGCGACGGCTGGGACGAAGCGCTGCACACCCTGCTGCACGAGATGGTACACCAATGGCAGGATGAGCAGGGTCTCATCGTGGATCATGGCGCGTCGTTTCGCGCCAAGGCGCGTGCGGTGGGCATCACACCGCTTGCCTGCCGAGCAGTTGCCTGAACGATTGAGGCGTTCGGATCAAACAGCCAAACCCAGCGGAGTTCGGATTAAGTGAGGCGTTCGGACTGAATCCGAGTTTCGATCTAAGTCCGAAATACGAACCTATTGCGAGGTACGAGCTGAGCTCGCAGCTGGTTCTCAACTCGCACCAGGTTCGGTCTTCGGACTCGGCTCGCACCTCGGATTCCATCAGCTCCGACGACCTCTCGCCCCGCAACCCTCACTCAATCCGAACTCCGCTGGGTTCGGCTGTTTGGTCCGAACGCCTCACTCGAACGTTAAGTTTCCGTCATGTCAAACGACTTCTACAATCTGGATAGCGCGCTTTCGGAAGAAGAACGCGCGGTCCGCGATACAATAAGATCCTTCGTCGATGAGAAAGTCCTCCCCGTCATCGGCGACTGCTACATCGAAGGAAGATTCCCGAAGGAGCTCGTTCCCGAGATGGCGGAGCTCGGGATGTTTGGCGCCAATCTCCCGGAAGAATACGGCTGCCCCGGCCTCAACAACGTCGCCTATGGCCTGATCATGCACGAGCTCGAGCGCGGTGATTCGGGCGTGCGCTCCTTTGCTTCGGTGCAGGGTGCGTTGGTGATGTACCCGATCTACGCGTTTGGTAGCGAAGAACAGAAGCGCCACTACCTCCCGAAAATGGCACAGGGTGAGGTGATCGGATGCTTCGGTTTGACCGAGCCTGATTATGGATCGAATCCGTCGGGCATGATCACTCGCGCGCGCGAGCAGAAGGACGGCAGCTGGGTGATCAACGGCGCCAAGATGTGGATCACCAACGGATCCACCGCCGATGTCGCCATAATCTGGGCCAAGACCGGCGACGAGCAATCCGACAAATCCATCCGCGGATTCATCGTCCCGACCGACACGCCGGGATTCACCGCCAAGGATCAGAAGGGCAAGCTTTCCCTCCGCGCATCGGATACCAGTGAGCTGGTGTTGCAGGACGTGAAAGTCGGCGCCGATTGTCTGCTGCCGAAATCCGGAGGCATCAAAAGCCCGCTGATGTGTCTCACCCAGGCGCGCTACGGCATCGCATGGGGCGCGATGGGAGCTGCTCAGGCCTGCTACGAGGAGGCTCTCGCTTACGCCGGCAACAGAGTGATGTTCGGCAAGCCGATCGCCGCATTTCAGTTGCAGCAGCAGCGTCTCGCTGACATGCTCACGGAGCTCGTGAAGGGCCAACTGCTCGCGCTCCACCTCGGCAGGCTCAAGGACGCCGGCACATTCAGCCCTCAACAGGTCTCCCTGGCCAAGCGTAATAACGTCAGCGTCGCCACCGATATCGCCCGCGAAGCGCGTCGTCTACTCGGCGCCAACGGGATCCTCGCCGAGTATTCGTCGATGCGGCACATGGAGAACCTCGAGAGTGTCTATACGTACGAAGGCACCCACGACATCCATACCCTGATTCTCGGTCAGGCAGTCACAGGTCACAACGCATTCGGATGACAAAGCGTCGCACACGTTCTACCGAAGGAGCCCTCGAGCTCGGCCTGAGGGGAGAGAAAGTCCATCTTGGCGATCACATTGCCTACTTCTGGGAAAAGGATTCGGAGTTCGAGGACGCGGTAGAATTTCTTCTCGTCGGCCTGCGCAAGCGCGATCATGTAGTAGTGTTCGGCCACGATGACGCAAACGATCGCGTGCTGACCGTGTTGCAAAAGAAGAATATCGACGTCGAGAAGGCACGCTCGACTGGGCGCTTGTCAGTCCTGTCCGGGCATCCCGACGGCACCGAAATGTTGGCGGATATCGGCGCGACGTTCCAGCGGGCGATCGACAAAGGTGCCAAGTGCATTCGACTGCTGGGTAACATCGGCTGGTCGCGCTCCGGCTGGCCCTCTGACATCGATATTCTTTCCTTCGAAGCCAAGGTCACCGCTGCCGCGAAGCAGTTCCCGTGCGTTGTGGTCTGTATGTATGACGTCGCTTCGCTGTCGGGGAGCGTCGTGACTCACGGCGCGTTTGAAACGCACCCCCTGACGATCTCCCGCAACGTGTTACGTGAGAATCCCTATTACGTGCAGGTCGACGAATACCTGGCGGGCCTGGAGGAAATGGAGACCCGCGCCAAGGAGCGTCATGCCGGGCCTCTGGGGTGAGCGACGCGAGCTTCCGTGGGACGATTCGCACGACTGACGACGGTCTGACGCTCTAGACCTAGGTTAGGCGCCGACTGCAGTCGAGCGGAGCGAAGGGGGCCCGGGAACAGAACCATGTCCGGGCCCCTTTTATATTTCCTCCGATCACTCACATGGAGATTCCGCGGTGAAGCTTGCCGTGTGCGTTAAGCGGGTTCCCGACATGGATGTCCGCTTCAGGATTGGTGCGGACAACGTCTCGGTCGACGAAGGTGGCCTCAAATTCGATCTCAACGATTTCGATGCCTGGGCCGTCGAAGCCGCGCTTCAGCTCAAAGACAAGAACGCTGGCAGCGAGGTGACGGTGATCTCGCTCGGCCCCGATGTCGTTCAGGAGACGATTCGCAAAGGCCTCAGCATGGGCGCGGACAGGGGAATCCATCTCAAGGCCGACAAAGTCCCATTCGATGGCTTCGCCGTCGCCAGCGCTCTCGCCGCCGAGCTCAAGTCGGGCGGCTACGACTTGATCCTCCTTGGCAAAATGTCTCCTGATTCGGCAAACGGCGTCGTCGGCCAAATGGTCGCCGAGCTACTCGGGCTTGCGTGCGTGAGCGCGATATCGTCGCTGGAGATCGCCAGTGGAAAGGGAACTGCCAAACGCGAGCTCGAGGGCGCGCAGGAGATTGTCGAATTCTCCCTCCCCGCGGTTCTGACGATCGACGAAGGATTGAATACCGCGCGACTGCCGTCACTGAAAGGAATCATGGCCGCCAAGAAGAAACCGCTCGAATCAAAGGCGGCGCAGCTCCCCCAGCCGCAGCTCACCATCACGCGACTCGAGCTGCCGCCAGAGCGGCAGGCTGGGCGCATTGTCGGTGAAGGCGCCGCGGCCGTTCCCGAGCTGGTGAAGCTTCTGCAAACCGAGGCCAAGGTTCTCTAATGGCTAACGTGTTTGCATTTGTCGAAACTCGCGGCAGCGACGTCCGCAAAGTTGGACTCGAGTCGGTTACCGCCGCTCGCATGCTCGCCGACAAGACGGGTGGCGGTGAAGTCCACGC
>DASTGU010000076.1:0-24646 GCA_035718845.1 Gemmatimonadaceae bacterium
TTGCCAGGATGTCGGCGGTGAGCGTCATGAGTCTCTGAATCCGTGAAGCGGTTGCGACCTGAAGATACCCCGCACTCGAGGAGCCGGCGAACAAACGACCGCAGCCGTAAGCAGATCCGCGGCGCGCGGACTACCTTTTCAGAATGGCAGTACCCGACCCAAGTACCTATTTCAGAAAGGGTTTCGGCCTCCGGACGGAGGTCCTTGACGAGCTCGCCGCGGACTATTCCGGGCGGCTCGTGGACGAGCTGAAGGCCCGGGATTACACGCTCTCGGTCGGCGACGTCACCATCCTGCTCGCGCGCGAATTCGGCTTCTGCTACGGCGTGGAGCGCGCAGTGGAATACGCGTATCAGACACGTCGCAAGTTCCCGGACCGGCGCATCTACCTCGTCGGCGAGATCATTCACAATCCGCACGTGAACAATCGCCTGCGCGAGATGGGCGTCGAGATCCTGCTCCCGCGCGCGGACGCGATTCACGGTGCGGCGCCGGCTGGCGTGAAGAGCCACTTCGACTTTTCGGGCATCACGCCCGAGGACGTGGTGATCTTGCCGGCCTTCGGCGTGACGATCCACGATTTCGAGGCCCTTCGCTACGTCGGCTGCATCCTGGTCGACACCACCTGCGGGTCTGTGCTCAACGTTTGGAAGCGAGTCGAGAGTTATGCGCGCGACGGATTCACCTCTCTGATTCACGGCAAGTACTACCACGAAGAAACGCGGGCCACGGCGTCCCAGGCCGAGAAGTATCCGAACGGCCAATACTTCATCGTGCGCAATCTGGAAGAGGCTCAGCTCGTTTGTGATTTCATCGAAGGTCGGCTCAGCGCACAGGGTTTGATGCAGCGTTTTGCGCACGCTGCCTCGCCCAACTTTGACCCGGCGCGCGATCTCCGTCGCATCGGTGTCGCCAATCAGACGACGATGCTCGCCCGCGAATCGCTCGCGGTCGGTGAATTGATTGGTCAATCAATGGCGAAGGCGTGGGGCGAAGATTACGCGCGCGAAAATTTCCGCACGTTCGACACGATCTGCAGTGCCACCCAGGAGCGTCAGGACGCGGTCGTGGAGCTGTTGCGTGAGCCCCTCGATGTGATGGTTGTAATCGGCGGCTACAACTCCAGCAACACGATGTCTCTCGCCGCGCTTTGCTCGGAAACGGTGCGGACTTTTCACGTCGAAGACGCCGACGATATCGATCCGGAATCGCGCACAATTCGCCATCGCCCCCTCGGCGCGAAGGAAGAAGTCGAATCGTCCGACTGGCTGGCTGCGTCCGGTCCCGTACGCATCGGCGTCACGGCGGGCGCCAGCACACCCAACAATAAAATCGGCGAAGCTGTTGGCCGAATTTTCGCTACCAGGGGAATAGACCCGGCGACGATTCGGTAACAACCCGCTGATGGGTTGTGACCAATTTGGCCTCAAACGCAGTCGCAGTATTGGACGATTTCGTTCCGAATTGTACCTTCTGTTCGGGCTCGAAACTCGCGTTACGGGGTACCGTACTTATGGCAATCACAATGCAACCCGTGGAGGCTGAATGGACGTGTATGGTTCGGATACCGCCCCAGATGAAGAGGGGACGGCGGGTAATAGCGGCACTGAGCCAACTCCAAATCTCAAGAGTTGGTTCCAGCGTGGATCCACGAATGAGTCCGCGTTGAATGACCGTGGCATCGGCATCCCGGTCAACGCAATGCTCGATCGGGTGCGTGAAGCTGATGCCCTGACCTTCGAGGAAGAGGAAGACACCGAGAACGCGGCGTAAATTTCCTCGCCGAGAAGAAAAGGCCACCGATTTTTCGGTGGCCTTTTTTATTTAGCTCGGAGCCGCAGGCCGAATGCCGCCAGCCGCCAGCTGGTAGTTTTTGTTTAGCAAGCAAGTCTTTGCGGCTAAATTCTGCAGGACATGGAATCCGTTGTCTTCCTCCAGAACCTGGCCGTCGTGCTGCTGGTCGCCGCCGTGGCGACAGTCGTCTTCCAGCGACTGCACCAGCCGGTGGTGTTCGGCTACCTCTTCGCGGGAATGGTGGTGGGGCCGCACATTCCGCTGCCGCTGGTGGCGGACATGACGACGGTACACACGCTTTCAGAGCTCGGCGTCATTCTGCTGATGTTCTCGCTCGGCCTCGAGTTCAGCATCGGCAAGCTGGCCGCGGTCAGCCAGAAAGCGGGGCCAGTCGCGCTGTTCGAGAGCACGATTATGGTCTCCGTTGGCTATTTCGTCGGCCAGATGCTCGGACTCTCGCGCATTGAAAGCATCTTCACCGGCGCCATCGTCGGCATCTCCAGCACCACCATCATCGTCAAGGCGTTCGAGGAGCAGAAGGTGAGAGGCCGAGTCACCGAGTTGGTGTTCGGCATCCTCATCATCGAAGATCTGATAGCGGTCTTCCTGCTGACGATTCTCACCACGCTGGCCCAGTCGGGCGCGTTCTCGGCGAAAGACCTCGGAATAACCGCGGTGAGACTGGTGATGTTCCTCGTTCCGTTGATTGGATTCGGGCTGCTCACCGTGCCGAGGGCGATTCGGTACGTCCAACGAATCGGATCAGCCGAGACGACTTTGGTCGCGAGCATCGGTCTTTGCTTCGCGGCGGCGCTGCTGGCGCTGTCCTTCGGCTACTCGGTCGCACTTGGTGCGTTCATCGCCGGCTCGCTCGTCGCGGAATCGGGCCACGAGCGCGAGATAGAAACTCTCGTGCGACCGGTGCGCGACATGTTCGCCGGCATCTTCTTCGTGTCGGTGGGCATGATCATCGATCCGGCCGCACTAGTGGCGCACTGGCCGGCAGTGGTGGCGCTGACATTGACGGTGACACTGGGCAAGGTCCTGGCAGTCACCGTCGGCGCATTCCTCGCCGGCCACGGACGTCGCACTGCAATCAAAGCCGGAATGAGCCTGGCGCAAATCGGCGAATTCTCATTCATCATCGCCAGTGTTGGCGTCAGCGCTGGTGTAATCGCTTCCTGGATCTATCCAGCCGCGATCGCAGTGTCGGCGATCACCACGCTGACCACACCACTGTTGATCAAGCTGTCCAACAAGGCGGCTGCCGACATCGACCACTGGCTGCCCGAGCCGATCCAGACGGTGGCGGCGCTTTACGGATCGTGGATAGAGCGCGTGCGCAGCGCACCGCGCGCACCAACCGAAAGATCGGCTACGAGGCGGATCGTGCGCATCATACTGGTCGATGCCGCGTTGCTCACCGCTCTGGTGATCGGTGTCGATCTCGAGATCGAGCGCGTAGCGGCGATTGTCGGCCGAATGGTGTTGCTGCCCACCGATCGCGTCCGTTTCATTCTGGTGCTGTTGAGCGGCCTGATCGCAGTGCCGCTCATTTACGGCATCATCACCAGCGCCCGGTCACTCGGTCTGCACCTGGCGAGACGCGCATTCGCCGAGGCGCAGAAGGGGAAAGTCGATCCGGCGGACGCGCCTCGACGCGCGCTGGTGATTCTGGTGCAGATCGCAGTCGTAATCGCGGTCGGCATTCCGGTCGTTGCAATCACCCAACCATTCCTGCCCCCACATCAGGGTGCCGTGGTGTTGTCGCTGCTGACGGTCGTTCTGCTGATCGCGCTGTGGAGGAATGCAGCGAATCTGCAGGGGCATGCGCGAGCTGGCGCGCAAATAATCGCTTCGGCGCTGGCACAACAGATGGCATCGACAGGGGACAGCCAGGAAGAGACGAAGCTCGAGGACGTCAACGCGGTGCTGCCCGGCCTGGGTGAGCCGGTCGCGATTCGTGTCGTTCCCGAAAGCATCGCCGTCGGACGCAGTCTGGCGCAGCTGAACCTGCGCGGCGCAACCGGTGCGACGATCCTGGCGATCAGGCGGGGCGATCAGCAGATCCCGACGCCACTCGGTCGCGAGGTGATTCGCGCGAACGATGTGCTCGCGGTCGCCGGCGCCCACGATTCCATCGCCATCGCGCGGGCGCTGTTTTCGCCGAGCCTGTCGAAAATCCGCGACGACGCTGAAGGCGCCGAGATTCAGGCGGAACTCGAGGCGCTCAACGATGCATTGCTCATGGAAAGTCCGAGAAGGCCGAAGTCCTTCCTGCCCTGATTGCTGCGGACTACCAGCGCGGACGGAACTGCACTGCTGACTGCTGACGGACTGCGGACTGACGACTGCGGGCTGCCCTCCGGAGTTCGCACTTTCCACCATGCGAACCATAGACTGCGGCCTGTGCGCAATCGTAGTTCGTATCAGTCTACCAATGCGAACTCAGTCAGCAGTCAGCAGTGCCGTTAGTCCGCGCTGGTAGTCCGCCCGGAGTGCGCAGTGCAGTTCCGTCCGCGCTGGTAGTCCGCATAAAAAAAGGCCGTCCCGTTTAGAGGACGGCCTTTTTTTGGGTGGGCCAACTACTCTCCTGCGGCGCGGCGGCGTTTGGTGCGTCTTGGCGTTGCGGCCTTCTTCCGTGAAATCGGAACAACGTCCAGCTCGGCCGCGCGCTCGACTTCGGCCGGCGCAGCGGGAGCCTGATGCGGCTGCTTGTAGACGTAGCGCTTGCCTTCGTAGTTGCGGAACACCACTTCGTCGTCGGTGATCGACTCGACGTACTCCGGCAGCAGCGGGACCTTACCTCCGCCACCCGGGGAATCGATCACGAACTGCGGCACCGCGAGTCCCGAGGTCCAGCCACGGAGCGCCTGGATGATCTCGAGGCCTTTCTGGACCGTGGTGCGGAAGTGCTCACCGCCGGCGACCTGGTCGGCCATGAATATATAGTAGGGCCGTACGCGAGCCTTCAGCAGCTCGTGCATCAGTTTCATCATCACCTTCGGGTCGTCGTTGACGCCCTTGAGCAGCACCGTCTGACAGCCGAGTGAAACGCCCGCCTTCGACAGACGATCGAGCGCAGCAACTGCGGCCGGTGTCAGCTCGCTCGGGTGATTGAAGTGAACGTTCATGAAGATCGGATGATACTTCTGCACCATCTCGCAGAACTCCGGCGTGATGCGCTCGGGGAGATGCGAGGTGATGCGGCTTCCGATGCGGATGATCTCGATGTGCGGGATCGCGCGCAGCTGCTGGAACAGATACTCCAGCCGGCGGTCGCTCAGCATCATCGGATCGCCGCCGCTCATGATGACGTCGCGGATCTCGGTGTGCTCGCGCAGATACTGGAATGCAGACTCGTACTGGTTGAGCGGAATCTTTTCCGGATCGCCAACCTTCCGGCGTCGGGTGCAGAAGCGGCAATACGAAGCGCAGACCGGGCTGACGAGGAACAGCGCGCGGTCGGGATAGCGATGCGTGATGTTCGGTACCGGCGAGTCGCCGTCTTCGTCGAGCGAATCGATCACTCCATCCACGACGTCGAGCTCCTCGACAGTCGGGACGTACTGATTCCACATCGGATCGCCCACTTCCTTGATCTGGTCGAGCGCAGCGGGAGTAAGGCGCATCTGGAAGTTGTCGAACGCCGGCTTCAGCGCCTCGACGTCGATGTTATCGTGGCCGAACTTCTCAGCCAGCTTTTCCAGAGTCGCGATGCTCTGATTCCTGATGATTTGCTGCCAATCGCTCATGCTTTTACCACTCCGGCCCCGTAAGGGGCGTTGTAGATGACCAGCAACTCAACCCAACCCGGACAACTTCAGTGTCTTGGTCCAGCGCTCCGCGTGATCGTCGAGCGGCCGCTTCAACGCGAAGTCGCAGATCTTTCGAATCAGCTGCGAATAGTTCAGCGTCGCCACGCCAGCCATGCGCGCGAGGCCCGCACCCGGCGAGATGTCGGGATTTGCGTTGACCTCCAACAACCACGGACGTCCAGACTGATCGATTCGGAAATCGCAACGACCGTAGCCTTCGCCGCCGACGATGTTCCACGCAGTGCGCGCGATCTGGGTGAGCTCGTTGGCGAGTGTCTCCGGTAGATCAGCGGGGCAGCTCGGCTTCGCGCCAAGATCTTCGTCGCTGCCGGTCTCCCACTTCGAGCGATACGAGACGATGTGCCACATGCCCTTTGGCATGTCGGCAAAATCGATCTCGGCAATCGGAAGGACTTCGTCGCCAAGGATTCCCACGTTCACTTCGCGGCCGTCGATGAAACGCTGGACGAGGACCTCGTCCCAGCCGCCGAACATATCCTGGACACGAGCGGTCAGTGCGCGCGTGCTGCGAACGACCGAGCGCTGCTCGATGCCGACCGAGGCGTCCTCAGCGACGGGCTTGCAGATGGCGGGGAATCCAACGCTGGTGATCTCATCGCCGCGGCGAATGTGAGCCCACCGCGGGACCGGCAGGCCGGCGCGGTCGAGAACTCCGTTGACGACGTTCTTCCGCAGCGTCAGCGCCGTCGTCCAGCTGCCGCTTCCGGTAAACGGTACGCCTAGCAGCTCGAGGACGGAGATGACGCGCGATTCATGCACTGCTTCGCCGTCGATTCCTTCGCAGAGATTGAAAACGAGATCGAATTTGCCGCGACGCAGGCGCTCGACCCAGCGCCCGTCGTTGCTGACGGGCACGCGTACGACTTCTTCCGCCCAATCGAGTAGCGCCGTCTCGACAGCTTCGATCGACTCGAGCAGCTGTAGCTCGGGCGTCTTACCGAGGGCGGATAAGCCGTCGAAGAGCAGGGCAATCTTCATCGCGTCGTCCTCCGCTTGTCTCTGTCAGCCGGCAGCGAGCATTGGCTCGCCCGGTACGGCAGTCGCCGCGGCCGCCGACTCATCGATCTCGACGCCCTGCCGCGCCGCCGCAAATCGCAGGCAGCTCTGAATCAACTCGTCGTAACCGATGCCGGCCGCACGCGCAGCTTTCGGCAAACACGAATTCTCCGCTGGATCGGGAAGAATTCCCGGCAGCGGATTCACTTCGAGAATATTCGGCTTTCCGGCGGCATCAAGCCGAACGTCGATGCGAGCCCAATCCCGGCAGCCCAGCACGCGATAAGCATCGAGCACCACCTGCTCGATCGCTGTCTGAAGGTCGCCGCTGATCCTGGCCGGACACTGAAAGATTTCCAGCGGCCGCTCGGGCCGATCCCAGACGAACTTTGCGTCGAAGCTATAGATCGGCAGCGCTCCCTTCGGCAGCGCTTCGAAATTCATTCCGACCAGTGGAAGCACCGTCGCCTCGTTGCCGTTGCCGAGCACCCCACACGTGAACTCTTTGCCGGGCAGGTACTCTTCGACGAGCACGGGCTGACGATAGTTCTCGAGGAGGAATCTGGTCTGCGCAAGCAGATGATCACGATCCCAGCAAAGATTTCCGTCGGTGATTCCCTTCGACGAGCCTTCGTGAAGCGGCTTGATGAAGAGCGGCAGGTCGAGATCGCCGGTTCGCTCATCGAGATCGGTCAGGTTCTCGACGACCGCGAACCGCGGCGTCGGGATGCCGTGGAACGACAGAGTTTCCTTCGCGCGTGCCTTGTCGAGGCAAAGCGTGAGCGTAAACGGATCGCTGCCCGAGTACGGAATTCCAAAGAACTCGCAGATGGCTGGGACGTGCGACTCGCGATTCACGCCGTGAAAGCCTTCTGCAATGTTGAAGACGATATCGGGTCTGATCGCGCGCAGGCGCTCCGGAAAATCTTCCGTCGCCTCGATGCGAACGACTTTCCCCAGTTTTGAGAGTGCCGCTTCCACGGCGGCGATCGTCGCCGGCGAATCCCACTCGGCGAATTCATCGCGGGACGTTAGCTCCGCGACGGTCAGACCAAAGCTTTTACTTGGAGGCTCTTCATCGGGACGCGAAAGCTCGCCGCGTTGCGGCACCGTCCCTGGCAGCTCACCTGGGAGCTCAGTGGGATCGGGCTTCTGGTTGTAGGCGAGTCCGATCAGAGTCATCGACACCTACAGAAAATTTCGCGCTCGATTCATTGGACCGAGTATATAAACGTCGACGATGCAGCGCAATAATTATTCCGAAGCTACGAAAAAAATTTTTGAAGAAATTTTTTTTTTCTGAGCGTTGGAAAATTTTTTTCAGCTCGGAGCCGCCGGCTGAAAGCCGCTGGCCGCCAGCTGGTAGTTTTTCTTTTTGAAGTTCAGACCTTGTGGTAGACGATCCGCGCAGCTTCTCTCCGATCTTCTGCCTGATAAATCTCGAAGTCAGAGAAGAAGGCTGGACTCTCTCGCTGGAGAAGCTTGAGCATCGCCACCGCACAGCGGCGGATCTCCAGCTCGGCACCTTCGCTCGATCTCAGCTCCAGCATCGTCCGCCAGGCGCGGGCATTGGCGGTGACGACGATCTTCGTCTCCGTCGAGTTGGGAAGGACGCCTCTTGCCGCCTCGCGCGCCATCTTCCGTCTATGGACCTTGTCGCCGACCCACGAGTATCGCTCCATCAGGTGCTCGACGAGCCTGACGTAGGTTCGCTGCGCCTCTTCGATCTGATCGCGCCATTCTTTCTCCAGCGCTTCGTCGCCGACGATCGCGGGCGGCACGACGAAGCTCGCTTCCGACTCATCGACGTAGCGCTGACTTAGCTGGCTGTAAGCAAAACCGGCGCGGTGCCTCACCAGCTCGTGGGTCAGCGAGCGGCTGACACCCTCTAGCAGCAGGGTGTAGTTGGCGTGCTCGAGCACGGATCCGTGTCCCTGCTTCTTGATGTTCTCGAGATATTCACGCGTGTTGCGGTTGGCCGGGTTCTTCTGGCTCATGTAGCAAAGCCTGCCCGCAAATTCAGCGAGCCGCTCGCCATCGGTGCTCTCACCGAGCCAGCGAACCTTGAGATGGTCCGGCTCCAGAAAAACCGGACGCGCCAACAGCGTTAGGACTGGTTCTGTGTAGAACACGGACGTCTCAGCAAGAAGAACAGAGCTCACGGCGGCCTCGGGTCTCGATGATCAGGTCGCGGAAAGCTAAGAAGATCAACCGATCAGAGAAAGCCGAAATCGATCATAAGCTCGCGACTTCACGACATCGTCGAGCGCTCCCCGCGCTTTTTCCGGCAGAGGCGGCAACGAAGGGTCGTACTTGATGTCGCCGAGCGGTTTTTGACCAGTCAGTGGGACTTTGACTCCGGGATTGAGAATGTTTTGCGGGTCAAAAGCTTTTTTCACCTGCCCGAACGCCTTGATCGCGTCCTTGTGCCACACCCGCGAGAGTAGCGGTGTCCGAATCCGACCATCGCCATGCTCTCCAGTCAGCGTTCCACCGAGTCGTCCTGTCAGAGCGACCACGTCATCGAGCAAACGTGTGATACGCTCACGCCAATCGGGCTGACGGACGTCGACCAATGGATTCACGTGAACGTGCGCGTCTCCGGCGTGGCCGAAAATCACTCCGCTCACTTCGCGTTGGGCCAGCGAGGTCTTCACACCCTTCACGTAGTCGGGAAGCTTCGCCAGCGCGACCGCGCCGTCCTCGATGAATTGCATCGAAGTCAGATGCTTCAGATCGGAGAGGATCGGACTCGCCGCGTGCCGTAGATGCCAGAGCTCGTGCTCTGCTTCAGCGGTCAGCGCGACTTCCACTTCGACTGCGCCTGCATCGCGGAAAGCTCTCGCCAGGTTTTGCGCGCCGCCGGCGGCAGCATCGGCATTATCACCCTCCACTTCGGCAAGCAGGATGGCCGCCGAGCTCTCGAGCAAACGCCTTAGCTTGTCGTCGGCGTCTTTACCCTCGGCCGCGTACGACAAAAAAGTCTTGTCGAGCAGCTCACAGGCGCTGGCGCCCGCCTCGACCGCGCTCGTCGCCGCTTTCGTGGCGGTCTCGAGTGACGGAAATGCGCCGAGTACGCTGCTGGTCGCGGCAGCGACCGGCGCCAACGTCAGCTGAATGCCAACGATGATCGCCAGCGTGCCCTCGCTACCAACAAGCAGATCAACCAAGTCGGCTTTCGTCGCGTAGTCGTGGATGCCGTAGCCTGAGGCATCCTTCCGCACGCCGAGGTGGACGATTGGACGCCGCTTGTCCGAGGAAACAATGTCACCGTGGACGTCGCTCATGAATCGAGCGACCGCGCCGATGCGCTTCGGCGGCGGCTCACCACGGGTGATCATCGCCCGATCTCCATCGCTGAACACACAGTCGAGCGCGTTGACCCAGGTGCGAGTGGCGCCATAGCGGAGGCTGTGAGCGCCAGCGGCGTTAGTCGACACCATTCCGCCAAGTGTGCAAAACGCTCCGCTCGACGGATCGACTGGGAGGCGCAGGCCTTTGCGACGCGCCGCGACCTCGAGCGTCGACCAAAGCACGCCGGGCTCGGCCCACACCGTTCGATCGCGCTCGTCGATCTTGTCGAGGTGATTGATACGCGAGAGATCGACGACTACGCCACTGCCGATCGCGCCGCCCGCCATGCTGCTGCCGCTGCCCCGCGGAATCAGCGTCGTTCCGGTTTGGGCCGCCCACTTCACCAGCACCACTACATCTTCCGCATCGACCGGCACCGCGACTGCCGATGGAATTGCTCGGCCGATCCCCGCTGCCTCCGAATAGACAGCTCGCGCTAACTCGTCCTCACGATAGTAGCCGCGGAAGCCGACGAGGGTCACAAGCCAAGCGCGCTTACGCGCGGCGGCGTTGACGAGTAGTCATAGAATCCTTTGCCTGATTTCTTGCCGAACATTCCCGCCAGAACCATTCGCTTGAGCAGCGGCGGCGGCGCGAACCGCGGCTCACGATACTCGGTGAACATGATCTCCGCGATCTTGTAGGCCGTATCGAGGCCGACGAAATCGAGCAGCACGAACGGCCCCATCGGATAACCGGCGCCGAGCTGCATCCCCTTGTCGATGTCTTCGACGGTGCCGACGCCGGACTCGAGGGCGCGAATGGCGTCGAGCATGTAAGGAATCAGCAAGCGGTTGACGATGAAGCCGGAGCTGTCCTTGGCACGAATCGGCTCCTTGCCCAACGCGCGGACAAACTCGATCGCGGTCTGCTCGGTCTCGTCGCTGGTCGTGATCGTGCGCACGACTTCCACCAGCTTCATCAGCGGCACCGGGTTGAAGAAGTGCAGGCCGAGCATTTTGTCGGCGCGTCCGCTCGCTGCTGCCATCGCAACGATGGTCAGGCTCGACGTGTTCGAGGCGAAGATCGCGTCCGGCTTTGCGATCGCGTCGAGCTCCCGCCAGAGCGAATTCTTGACCTCGAGATCTTCAACGACTGCCTCGATGAAGATGTCCGCAGCGGCGAAATCGCGGAGCTCGGTTGCAAAGCCGAGATTGGAAAGCGTTTTGTCTCGCTCCTGCTCAGTGACCTTGCCGCGCTCTATACCTTTGGCCAGGGTTTTTTCGATGGACTTCTGAGATTTGTCGCAAAGCTCGCGAGACACTTCGCGGACGATGGTCGGGAATCCGGCGGCCGCGGCCACCTGTGCGATACCGCTCCCCATCAGCCCGCCTCCGAAGACCGCGACTCTTTCGATTCGTTTCATTTTCCGGCTAGCGTGGAAGTCGCGCGCGTGATGAGATGGTGCCGAGCAATCCGGCGCGAGTGAACTCGCCGTGCTCCAATCGATCGAGAATTTGCTCGAGCGCAAGCTGGACGCTCGAGAGTACGTTGCGGTGCGATTTGGCGATTTGATAAGCGCCGATGCCGGACCCCGCGATTGGTATGACAGTCGCACCGGCCGCGACCAGCAGCGGCAAGTTGGCAATGACGAGTCCAAGTCCAATCACGCCCGATACTGCGAGACCAACCGCGCCGACGAACCCGCTGGCGCCAATGCGCTTGGAGCGACTCGGATGGATGTCCGCATCGAGGCGCACCACCACGCGCGACGAATCGACCGGCAGTACAGTCGCCGACACCTGTGCCGCATCCATTAAATAGAAACCTTTGCCGCTGACGTTGACGGTGCGACGAAGCTTACCGAACAATCCACGCTGTGGCTCCCAGGTAATCCGGTCCGCGAACCTGCGCTGAACCTGAAGGCACTCATCGCGGACCATCCACGTATCTATTGTTGTGAGGATATCGCGGGCGCTGCCGGGCACTGTTCTCGTCGCGGTCGCGTATCCCGCCCCGGCGATCTGCGCCAGCAGGCCGCGCTCCTCCGGCACGCTGATGCGGGTGCGCTCTTCGGCGAGCGCCTGATTCAGGGTCGCCGGACTGAGGCCGACCTCTTTGCCGATCTCGAGAAGCTGGCTCTCGCTGATCAGATCTCCGGATTCGGGGATCGCGGCGGTGCCTTGTAGCTCCGCCGCGCGCGCGAGAACGCGCTCCAGCGCCTGTCGATCGAGTAGCGTTTGCTTGCCACCGACGGGGGTCGGCAGCGGAGCCTTGTCATCGGCCATGCAGAATTATATCTGCCTAAATCCCTCCCAGGACTACATCCAGCTGACGGCCAATGGCGTCGCGGATGGTGTCGGGGATAGAGAAAGTCGCCGTGAACGTCGCCGCCACGTTCGAGCCGGCCGGTCTGTTGACCGATCTGAGATAGTAGCGCATGTAGCCATCGAGAGCGTCCGGCGCGGCGCGCTGGATCAGCATTGCCCCGGCACGCACCGCGGCGCTGCTCTGATAGCGCTCGCCGAGTCCGCTGCGACGTTGCTCGGGCGTGATGTTATCGGTCACAGCCGTACTCGCCAGGCCACCCACGGCCTCATGTGCGATGACGTAAATCGCATCCATCGCATCGCTCGGCCGGTCCGGGAAGGTGACGGTGATGATGTTCGATTGCTTGCCGTTAGTGAGCGAGCGGCCTTCGCCGTCGAGAGGCAAGGACAACAGGATAGTGCCGTTGGCCTGCTGGGTGTTGTTGAGGAACCGCTGCATACGCGGCCGATAGGCTCGCTGCCAGAGAGTATCGACCACGTCGAGCACATTCGAGCGCTCTCGCTGCTGTTGCAGCCAGTATGAGTGATAGAACTTTGTGCTCTCGTCGTTCAGCGACTGAACGAAGAGCCGCAGCCAGTCGCGGTCGGCACCCGTCTGGAAATACGCTGCAAGGAACGCGATCGCGGCTGCCTGCTCCTGCGATGACGCCGCGCGCGGGTCGCCGTTCGCGCGTACGAATAGATCGACGACCTGGGTCAGCTCATTCCACGAATTGAAGGAAAGCGGAACGAACTGCGCATTGATAAGCTGAGGATTCGTCGCCAGTCGGGCGCGCAACTTGTCCCGATTGGCATCGAGCTGGGTGACGACGTTCGCGCGGTTCTTGAGCACCGTCATCTCGGTGCCGTAGCCGCGGCGGAAGAACGGAACAAAGGTCGTGTCTTCCTGCAGCAGCGCGAAGCCGTGCAGCCAAAGATCGACGTGCTCACGCGTTTTGATTCCCCAGACGATTCCGGGCTGAGGAGTCGTTTGATCTGGCGCTGACACTCCACCACCCACGCCACCGCCGCCACCCCCCGTCGTCGTCGCGCACGCGGCGACCAGCAATGCGGTTCCAGTCATCGCTACGGATCTCACGAGTCGCATCATCTTTTCCTCGAGCCCTGCGCGCAGCAGTTCTATTGAATGGATTCGATTACGAGAGCGATGCCCTGGCCGCCGCCGATGCAGGCGGTGCCGAGGCCATATCGCTTGCCCTGCGCTCGTAGTGCATGCAGTAGATGGGCCGTGATTCTTGCGCCCGACGCGCCAAGCGGGTGGCTCAACGCAATCGCGCCGCCATGCACGTTCAAGCGCTCGCGCGGTAAGGACAGCTCGCGCTCGACAGCGCACGTCTGCGCGGCAAATGCTTCGTTGACCTCGATCAGATCCATGTCATCCATCGTCATTCCTGCTTTTGCCAAAGCCGCCTTCGATGCGTGAACGGGTCCGATTCCCATGATCGATGGATCGACACCGGCGATCCCCCAGGAAATCAGCCGGCCAAGCGGTTTGAGATTGCGCTCTCGCGCAATTTTCTCGCTGGTGATAACCATCGCTGCGGCACCATCTCCAATCCCCGACGCATTGCCAGCGGTAACGACGCCACCTTTGCGGAAAACGGGCTTCAACGCCGCCAGTTTTTCCGCTGTGGTATCAGGTCGCATGTGCTCGTCTTTGGCGAGCTCTTCGATTTTGCCGGTCCTCGCATTGGTAATCGGCACCGGAACGACTTCGTCCTTGAACACGCCTTCGTCCCACGCAGCCTTCGCGAGCTGCTGAGAGCGGAGCGCGAATTCATCGACGCAGCCGCGATCGAGTTTGTATTTGTCGGCCAGATTTTCGGCCGTCTCGGCCATCCCGAGTCCGACGTATGAGTCAGTCAGGCCTTCCCACAACGCGTCTTCGAGTGCCGGCGATTTCCCCAGCGGCACGCCCCAGCGCAGTCCGCGCGTGACATGCGGCGCCTGCGACATCGACTCGACACCGCCGACCAGACACACCTGCGCGTCGCCGAACAGGATCTCCTGGGCGCCGCTCACCACCGACTGGAATCCGGATCCACAGAGGCGATTCACGGTGAGCGCCGAGCTTTCCTGTCGCAACCCTGACTTCAATCCGACATGGCGCGAGAGGTAGATCGAATCGCGCGTCGTCGAAATGACGTTGCCGAAGATGCTCTGGTTGATGTCGGCGGCCTCGACGCCCGAGCGTTCAATCGCTGCTTTCGATGCAACGACCGCGAGATCGACCGGTGAAAAATCCTTCAGCTTCCCGCCGAAGGTGCCGAATGGAGTTCGGACGGCAGACAGGAAGACCACACTCCTTGCTTCTAGCGTCGGTGTCATGGGGCTATAAGGTTGCTTTCTTGCCGCAGTTGATGCAGAACTTCCAGAGCGGATCGAGCTCGGCGCCGCAGCCGGCGCAGTGCTTCGCCGCGAGGTTCTGACCGCAGTGCGGGCAGTAAGTGACGCTGCGTCCTTCGGGTAGAGTGCCGCCACAGAACTTGCAGCCCTCGGCGAGATCCACCGTCGCCAGGCCCAACGAAGTCGCGGAACCGTTGCCGTTGCCCTGGCCTGCGTGACCGCCGGCATTCTGCGCGGGAATGGCGACACCGAGATTCTGTAGCGCTTCGGGCGCGAGTGAGATACGAGCGTCGGCGAAATCCCGGAATGCGCCAACATCAGCGTGCGGCGATTCGAGTTCCTGCTTCAGCCGATCCTGCATCGCCTTGTCGGCGCGAACGTAGCCTTTCTCACCGGCGAGCAGCCGGGTGACCGCCGCCTCGTAATCCTGATTGGTGTCGATGCCCAGATCGCGCCGGTAATGCCGATACGGTACGAGCGTGTCGTAAAGCTCCTGCACCGTGAACGGAACGCTGAGATACTCGGCGTGGCCGTTTCTGATGTTGTGAACGAGACGCTGAAAAAGGCGGTCTAGGTCGTCCATACGCGCTTGGTCGGTCGGAACGACTGGAGATCGGGGAAGGGAGCCGGTTCTTTCAGGCGCACCTTGCCACCGTTGTTTTTGTCCAGCCACTCATCGTAACCAGAGGGACGTAAACCCGCGGAAGTGGTTTGTTCCGCGGCGGCGCGAGTGGCGAGAAAGTTCGCGTACTCATTCTGTGGATGCCCCGCGTGTCCGCGGACCCAGCGCCACTGCACTTCGTGAGCGTCGATTGCTGCTTTCGCCTCTTTCCACAGCTCGAGATTCTCGATGCCGCCTGTCTTTCGTTTCCAGCCGCGCGCAATCCAGCCTGGCAACCACTTCTCCATGCCATCGACGATGTACTTCGAATCGCTGGTGAACAAGACGCGATACGCGTTCCCGCGCCGCGAAATCTCGCTAAATGCCTCGATAACAGAGCGCAAGGCCATGCGGTTGTTGGTCGTAGATGGCTCCGAGATCCAGTAGTCATAACGAGTCACTTTCTGCGATCGCGGATGCAGCCACTCGATGACACCCGCCGCGCCGCCCGGATTCTCGCCATCGCGGCCATTGCCCAGGCAGGATTCGTCGGCGTAGATGGCAACGAGATCACCGGCTTTGGCTTTGGCTCGCGTCAACGCACGACCTCGAAGCTATCCATCTCGTCGAGATAGAGGGTGATCTCGTCGCCGGTGGTTGGATGCGTTGCTTCGACTGCCTCGCGGCCGCTGATCACGCGCAAGCGCGTTGGCAGGACCACGTACTCGGTGCCGCGTCGATAGGCAGCGATGCGCTTACCGCTCGAGATCGCGCGCTCGAGCGCGTCGTATTCCTTGTGAGTCCACTGCGTCATCGCCGAAAGTTAGACACGCAGTTACTCGATGCACCACTCCCTCACCAATCGGGACAACACGCGGGTAGCGGTTTCGATCTCGGAGATCGGCACGAACTCTTCGGCGGCGTGAGCCAGCCCGATATCTCCGGGTCCGAAACAAATCGTGGGAATTCCGGCAGCGTTTAGTAACGCTGCGTCAGTCCACGCCGACATCCCTTCGATGCTGACAGGTACACCCTCGCGCTCGAGCGCCCGCTGAAGACGCCGGACGATCGGCGCCTCCGTCGACACATCGCTCGGGAGCTGCGAGGTAGTCTGGGTGATGCTGGCGTCGAGACGCGGATCGCGAGCCCGAACGGCAGCGCACGCCGCGTCGATCTCCTTCATCGCGGTGTCTGCAGTCTCGCCGGGCAGCGTACGTCGCTCGATCGACAGTACACACTCTTCGGGATAAGTCGACATCCCGACTCCGCCACGGATCACCGACGCGTGCAACGATCCGCGACCGAGCAGCGAGTGATGTTTCCCGTGCTCACGTGTGCGCTCGAGTTTTTCGAGCTCGGCGAGCACCAGGCCGGCATGGGTAATGGCGTCGACGCCGATATCGTAGCGGCTGCCGTGCGCCGCGCGGCCGCGGAATGTCACGTCCATCCAGACGAAACCGCGATGCGCCGGACAAATTGAAAGACGCGTTGGCTCGGTGATGATCGCTGCTTCCGCCCGCACGCCACTGTCGATGAGGGCGCGCATGCCGAGGCTTTCGTATTCCTCATCGGCAACGGCGGTGATGATGATTTGTCTCGACGAGGAAGTGGCCAGCCCGCTAACGGCCGCCGCACACATCGCGGATACGCCACCTTTCATATCCGCCGAGCCACGTCCGTAGATACGATTGTCGCGTATGTCGGCTGCGAAAGGATCGTGGGTCATTGCTTCGACGCCGACGACATCGAGGTGGCCGTTCAGCATCAGGGCGGGCGCATCGCGGGGGCCCTTGCGGGCGATGACGTTGGGTCGATCCGGCAGTTCTTCCTGCAGCTCGACCTCGAAGCCCCAGTCGTCGAGCACCGATGCCAGCGCCTGTGCGCAAGCGCGCTCGCCCGGCGCATCAGGAACGAGAGTTGGGTTTCTCGAATCGATTTTGATGAGGGTGCGGGCGAGCGCGACTGCATCGCCCCGCGGTACGACCACTTCTACCTTCTTTTCGCCTTGGCTGCGGCCTTGGGCTTCGGCTTTGCGGCCGCCTTCACCGGGTGCTTCTTGGCTGCAGCTTTTGCTGCCGGCTTCTTCGCCGCGGCTTTCGCCGGTGCGTGTTTCGCGGGAGCAGCGTGCTTCGCAGGGGTGGCGTGGTGATGTACGGGCGCTGGAGCGTGTGAGGTATGCGCGTGTGACGGTTGCGCGTGTGACGTATGCGCGTGCGATGTGGATGTGTGCGACGCATGCGCCGGAGCGGTGTGCGTCGGCTCAACCCGCGGCGGCGGTCTGAGCGGGCTGCTCGTCACCGCTGGGGTCGTGGGCTTACGCTTGGCGTGCGATGCCTCGACCTCGCGCATCAGCTTGTCCGCCTCTTCCTGGGTCATCTGACCACGGCGCACCATGTACTGGAGGAGATCGCGCGCACTCTCGAGCACGAAGCCGGTTAGTCCGGCGGCAGCGCCGATGACATCCTTCATGGCGGCGGCCATCTTGCTGCCCGCCTCCATGCTGATTTCCTGCGCCTTCGCCGCCATCTCGGCGACCGTATCTTTTACATCAGCTCCGCGGTGACCCGGGCTCCGCTTTGGCGGCGGCGGGACCGTCGGGGTTGCAGTGCCAGTGGCGGTGGTAGCGGCGGTTGTCACAGGTATTGTAGTAGTGGCCACGGCTGGCTTGTCCTTTTCATTCATTATATGGGCTCCGTCCAGCGAGGGGTGGTGCTGACGGCCTCAATCACAGATGTTTTGTTCGAAGCCCGGCCGGGCCGAACGGCGCTAAGTATATGATTTTTCGTGACTAAAACAAGGTAGTGCGTGACAGTGGTTTAACGAGCGCAAATTGGCGATTTCGGAAGCCTTTTGCGGACTGCAACGCTACAGTCTAGAGACACTATAACAACATACACCGGCCTTTTGCAGCTTCGCGTCCTCGATTTGAGTAGGGTGCTCGCTGGCCCTTTTTGCTCCATGATTCTCGCCGATCTTGGGGCTGATGTGATCAAGGTCGAAAGGCCCGGATCGGGCGACGAGACCCGGGGCTGGGGTCCGCCCTTCGATCAAAACGGCGAGAGTGCCTACTTCCTTTCGGTCAACCGTAACAAGAAAAGCATCGCGATCGACCTGACCGCGAAGGCGGATCGCGACCTCCTGCTCAACCTCATCGCTGAGGCGGACGTCGTTCTCGAGAACTTTCTGCCCGGCGCGCTTCGAAAGCTGGGCATCGATGCTCCCAGGCAGCTCGAGAAAAATCCGCGGCTGGTATGGTGCACGATCACCGGCTTCGGAGCTGACAGCCGGCGTCCCGGCTACGATTTCGTGATCCAGGCCGAGAGCGGTTGGATGTCGATCACCGGCGAGCGCGATGGGCAGCCGATGAAAGTGGGCGTTGCGCTGGCGGATGTGCTTGCGGGTAAAGACGCGGCGATCGCGATCCTCGCCGCAATCGCCGAGCGCGACTCGGGTGCGCGCGATCCTTCGCGCAGGCACGTCGTGATCTCTCTCGAGGCGAGCGCAATCGCCTCGTTGGTGAATGTCGCGCAGAACGTTCTGGTATCGGGCGAAGACGCGCCGCGATGGGGCAACGCGCATCCCAATCTCGTGCCTTATCAGCTGTTCGAGGCAGCCGATCGCCCATTCGTGATTGCCGTTGGCAGCGATGCACAATGGCAGCAGTGCGCAAAGGCGCTTGGTTTGACGGACCTCGCCGGTGATGCAACGCTCGTCACCAACGCCGGTCGCGTCGCCAATCGCGAGCGGGTGGTGAGTGAAATCTCCAGGCGTGCGCGAGAGAACAGCGCCCGGTACTGGATCGATCGGCTGGACGCCGGAGGCGTTCCGTGCGGATTGGTGCGCAGCGTTGGCGAGGCGCTCGCTGGTACGGGATCAGACGCTGTTACCGGAGTACCGCCCAGTGTGCCGGGAGTCGTGAAAACGCCGCCGCCGCGTCTCGACGAGCACGGAGATTCCATTCGGAAGCTGGGGTGGCGCGCCTTTAAGCCATGACAGATATTATCAGCCGCCTGTTTCCGGCCCCTCCCCAGGCTTCGTTTCCATTTTTTGAGGACGAGTTATGAAGCGTACGTGGTCTCTCTCTGTTGTTGCCTTAGCCTCCATCGCCCTCGTCGCTTGCAGTGAGGACAGGACAACGGGACCGGCCGGACAAGAAGCATTCAGCAAGTATGTCGCGATCGGGACCAGCCTGAGCATGGGTGTGCAGTCTGACGGAGTCGTTTACTTCAGTCAGCAGCACGATTGGACCGCGCTCCTCGCGCACCAGGCTTTTGCACGGTACACTCAGCCGCTGGTTGCACCGCCGGGCTGCTTCTCACCGCTCATCGCGCCGCTGCAATTCAACAGGCGTCTGAGCGGGATTCCCGCGAGCGGAACCGGATCAGATCAAACGAAGAGCGTACCCGATACCACCTGCGCGCTTTTCGGCTCGATCACTCTGCCGGCAAACGACGTGGCAGTCGACGGTGCGAACACCTACGATGCGCTTTACGTCACGCCCGAGACGGCTTCGGTAGAAGGTGTCAAGCGTCGTCGTCAGTATCGCCTGGTGTTGCCGCCTAAGACGACGCAGGTCACGGCAATGATGCAGCAAAATCCGACGCTGGTGTCAGTGGAGCTGGGTGCCAACGAAGTCCTGGGCGTTGCGTCCGGACTTCTCTTCCCGAAGGCCGGTTATCGGGGTGCGGCGGCGGCGGGCACTTTCGTTCCGAACGCAGTCTGGCAGCCGGTCTACGATCGACTAATCGACAGTGTAAAGAAAACCGGAGCCAAGGTCCTGTTGGCCGGCATCCCCAAGACGACCGGATTCGTCTCGCTAAGGACGGGTGACGAGTTGTATCAGGATCGCGCTGAGTTCCAGGCGTTCGGCGTGATCATCAATCCTGATTGTCAGGGTAACCCGAATTCGATTTTCGTTCCGATCAAGGTGCTAAACGCGGTTGGTGCAGCGCAGGCGACGGGTACGCCGCAGAATTTCAGCTGCACCGATCAGCCGGGAGCGCAGGACAATATTCTGACGCCAGCTGATGTTCAGACCGTCAACGCTCTCATCGACGGAATGAACACCCACATTCAATCCGTTGCGCAGACCAATGGCTGGGCGTACGTGGATTTCGCGACGGTGTGGGCCCAATGGGTGGCCGCACGCGGCCCATTCAGCCTGAGCAAGATGCTGACGTGTAACCTCCCGTACGGCCAGTACACGAGTCTCGATGGTGTGCACCCGAACGGGTCGGGCTATCAGGAGATCGCGAACGCGGCAGCTGCAGCATTGAACTCGACCTACGGGTTCGCGATTCCGGCCAACACGCAACCGGTTTTGACCCCGGCGCAGGTTTGCCCGTGAGATCTGCTTAACGCCGTTTTGCAGGGCGAGGCGAACAACCTCGCCCTTTTTGCATCATGAGGTACATCGGCAACAAGACGCGGCTGCTTCCATTCATTCTGCGCACGCTCGAGAGAGAGGGCATCGGTGCGGGCGTGGTACACGACGCGTTTGCCGGGACCGCGAGCGTCAGCCGCGCGCTGAAGGAGAAGGGCTGGCAGGTACATAGCAGCGACCTGCTGATGTCGTCCTACGTCTTCCAACGCGCGTACGTAGTCGCCGATTCCGCGGACGACTCACTGAGCGACAAAGCGCACGCACTTTCCCATCTCCCGCCGCGGGAGAGCTTCATCAGCACCCATTTCACGCCGGCTGGCGGCGCGACGGCCGCCGGCAGGATGTACTTCACTCCGGAAAATGCGGCGCGCATCGACGCCGCACGCGAAGAGCTCGAGCGCTGGCGAAATTCGGGCGCCGTCGGAGACGATGCCTACTATCTATTGCTGGCGGGCATCATAGAAGGAGCCGACCGCGTCGCAAATACCGCCGGGGTGTACGCCTCGTACATGAAGCGTTGGCAGCCAAACGCTCGGCGCGCCTTCTCGATTGCGATGGAGCCGCCGCGCCAAGGATCCAGCCGTGCAGCTGCCTATTTGATGGATGCTGCCCAGGCAGCGCGTGCCATCGGCGAAATCGATCTCATTTACATCGATCCGCCCTACAACTCTCGGCAGTACGTCGCCTACTACCACATCCCGGAGATCCTCGCGCGCGGCTGGTCGGACGGAGCGCCGGCGATTCGTGGCAAAGTGGGACTTCTCGCCGGCGATGAAGGCCGGAGTCAGTGGTCTCACGGACGGCGGGTACAGAAGCTGTTTGCGGGACTCCTGGCTGCGACGGGCGCGCGACATGCGCTGGTTAGCTTCAACTCGGAAGGCCATCTGGAGCCGGAAATTCTGGAGAGTTTGCTCACAAAAGCGGCCGCTGACGGCCGAGTTTCGCACTTCACTCAGCGGTACCGTCGGTACCGGGCAGACAGCGACCATGAGGGGCGAAAATACCACCGGGATTTTGCCCAGGAGCACCTCTATTTGATTCGACTTCGGTAAACTTGGTTGCTTCCACGAACCCTCATTCGTCAGTCACTTGTAACGGTGATAAGGTGTTATCCCAGCGCAAGTTGACCCTATACAGGGGCTGGCAAAGGGGTTACACTAGGCAGGTGAAAATGACAGCCACACCGCTGCAGAATCAGGGCGCCCAGGGGCTTGGGTCAGGGGGTTCGACCCCGGCCGACGGGACGCCGCAAGTCGATGCCGATCAGGAGGTTATCGCCAAGGTCCTAGCCGGTTCGAAGGACTCGTTTGCGATTCTAATCACTCGCTACAGCGATCCCTTGTACCGACATGCACTTGGCATGACCGGAAGTCCCGATGTGGCGGAAGACATACTCCAAGCGTCTTTTATTAAAGCCTATCAGCATCTGGGCGAAGTTCGCGGGCGATTCGATGCCTGGGTTTTCCGAATCGTCGCAAATAGCTGCAAAGATTGGCTGAAGAACATTCGGCGAACGCACGTGAGTTACGACGAGGACGATCAGCCCTCGACGTACTCGACGCCGGAAGAAGAGATGGACCGCAACGAGCTGCGTACCGATTTACAAGTTGCACTTGCCAGGTTGGCTCCCTCACTGCGCGAAGCGTTCGTTATGAAGCACGTTGAGGGTAGGTCGTACGAAGAGATGGCGCTGTTACTGGAAACAACGGTTGGCGCGCTAAAGATGCGAGTGCATCGGGCGCGAGAGGCGCTCCAACAACTGCTCGAGGAGAAGTACGCATGATGTTCGATGATGCCGGTTTCGAAAACGAAAAAATCACAGGTCGCGAGCCGGGTGTCAGACGGGACAACAACAAGCCCGCTGAGCCGCTCTACGACCGCGAAGTTCCGCTAAACGGCTCTTCGACCACCTCTCATAGCCTGCTCCACGATTGGCTCGACGGTGAAGTCGACGTCATGCGCGCGAGCGAGGTCGAGGGCAAGTCGAAGGTTGAGCTTTGGACGCGGATCAACGCCGAGAGCGAGATGCTCCGTCGTCGCGTGACTCCAGTCGGTGTTCAGCAGCGCATTATGGCTTCACTGCCTGATACGCCTGGCACCGCCACCAACTGGTGGAAGTCACAGCTGACGTTGACGCCGGTTTCGGCAATTGCAATTGGTATCGCGCTACTGGCAGTGGGAGCCCTGATCATCCAGGCTCTGCGCTGAAAAACTGATTTCTCCTGAGCAGAAACGCCCGGACTTCTTGAAAGCCGGGCGTTTTTTTTATCAATTTGAATAGCAAAACTGCGACGTGCGGCGTAGACATTGCTGCGGGAATTGCGCAACCGGCGTAGACCTTGCAACTGCGCGTCAACTCTTTACTGTTCAAGTAGAGACCAATCCTGATCGGAGGCGTTTTCAGTATGAAGAAGACCATCGCTGTAATCGCGTTAATGGCTGGCCCAGCCCTGGCTTCTGCTCAGGCTGGCCTCAATCGGATCCAGTTCCTCGCGCTGCAACAGGAGCTCCGTGACCAGGGATGCGGAGTGACGAACGTTGATGGCCACTATGGTCCGCAGACGCGCCGCGCGATCGCGACGTGCGCGAAGAAGTTCAACTCTGCGAACAACGCGGCAGCGCTGCTACAGGCGATGAACATTGGCTTCGGGCCGAATGACAATCCGCCAGCAGCACCGGCGGGCGGCACTGCGAGCACCGGCAACAGCATGTCCACCCAAGCTGCGGCAGAGGGCGAGAGCACGAAGACGGAGCGGAAGGAACATAAAGCCGCCGCTGCCAAGACCCACAAGAAAGCAGCTGCAAAGAAGACGGGCTGATTAACTCGTAATTCGCTTCACAACTCGAAGCTGAGTTGCACCGGGGGGACGAGCGCACCAAGCGCCTCGTCCCCTTCGTCGTCATCGTCACGCGCGGACCAGCCGCGCACGCCGTACTTCGCGGTGATCTTGTCGAAGAACCGCGCCAGTCCTTCTCGATACTTCTCGCCTGCATAAGCGCTGTTCGCGTACGTATTCCGATAGCGCTCGGCGAGATGCGGAAATTCCTGCTCGATGAATGGCAGGTAGCGTTTGCGCGCTGCCGCTTTCAGCCGCACGGCGCATGCGCCGACGTAAGTCGCGCCCGCTTCGGCGACGCGCTTCACAAGGGCTTCCAGATCCGAAGGATTGTCGGTGATGCCGGGCAGCACCGGCATGCAATTGATACCAGCCTCGATTCCCGCTTCACGCAAACGCGCCAGCGCGCGCACCCGCGATTCAGGCGTTGGCGCACGTGGCTCTATTCGTCGGGCGAGATCACGATCGAGCGTGATCAGCGAAATGTGAATCGATAGATCGGAGATCCGATTGATGCGCGACAGCACATCGATATCGCGCGTGATCAGTGGGCTCTTGCTGATGATGGTGACGGAGAGCCCTGGATGTTCGGCGAGGACTTCCAGAATTCCGCGGGTGATGCGGAATCTTCGCTCGGCGGGCTGATATGGATCGGTGGCGGTGCCAATGACGATCGTTTCTCCCTCGAGCAGGCGCAGATGGCGATCGCTTCCGAAGCGCAGCGTTCTGCTCAGAATTTCCGGGGCGTTCTTCTTGACGAAGATGTTGCGCTCGAAGGCGAGCCAGGGCGGGAGCTTGTTGTACGCCTCACCGAGCTCCTGCACCATCTTATGGTCGTCTGCCGCGCGCTCCATCACCCAGCGATGGGTGTAGCGCGCGTAGCAATAGGCGCAGCCAAAAGCGCAGCCGATGTACGGGTTGATCGACCAGAACCCCATCCCGGTGGTTTCCGGTCCATTGAGGACGCTCTTCGCCGGCGAGGCGTAGTAGCGGATGTCTTTCTGCTCGCCGATGATGGGGAGCTGGCGGGACTGGCGCTCGTACGCGTCGCCGAAAAGGCCTGGATCGACCGACTTCATAACTACCGAATATACACCGAAGCCTATAACTGCAAAAGGAAAACTACCAGCTGGCGGCTGGCGGCTTTCAGCTGGCGGCGCCGAGCTTGTTCGGACTCCGCATTAAGGCTCGAAGCTGCAGGCGGAAGGCAGCCAGCCGCCAGCTGG
>DASTGU010000077.1:0-19253 GCA_035718845.1 Gemmatimonadaceae bacterium
TGTGTCTTGTCTAACTTTACCGGCTGCTCCGTCCTAGGACTGGACGGAGTTTTTGCACCTTGGTAGCAGCTACGCTCAACCCGTTTTAATGCCGACAATCAATCAGCTCGTCCGTCAAAGCAGACGCGACGTTCAGAAGAAGGAAAAGGCGCCCGCGCTCAAGTCGAACCCGCAGAAGCGTGGCGTTTGCACCCGCGTCTACACCACCACACCGAAGAAGCCGAACTCCGCGCTGCGTAAAGTCGCGCGTGTGCGCCTGACCAACGGCTTCGAAGTGACCGCCTACATTCCGGGCGAAGGCCACAACCTCCAGGAGCACTCGATCGTGCTCATTCGCGGTGGCCGTGTGAAGGATCTGCCGGGTGTGCGCTACCACATCGTCCGCGGCTCGCTCGATGCCTCCGGCGTCAATGGTCGCAACAAGAGCAGAAGCAAGTACGGAACGAAGAAGCCGAAAGCAGGCGGAGCCAAGAAATGAGTCGTCGCAAGAAAGCGATCAAGCGTCCGATTCTTCCCGACGCGCGCTACGATAGCCAGACCGTCTCGAAGTTCATCAACGTTCTGATGTACCAGGGCAAGAAGTCGACTGCCGAGCGCATCTTCTACGGCGCGATGGACATCGTTGAGAACAAGACCAGCCAGCCTGGTGTGACGATCTTCAAGCAGGCGCTCACCAATCTCAAGCCGGCCGTCGAAGTAAAGAGCCGTCGTGTTGGTGGTGCGACTTATCAGGTTCCCGTTGAAGTTCGCCCGGATCGCCGCACCGCGCTCGCGATGCGCTGGCTGATTCTCTACTCACGCGATCGCAACGAGAAGTCGATGTCGGAGAAGCTCGCTGCCGAAGTCATTTCTGCCAGCAAGGGCGAAGGCAACGCGATCAAGAAGAAGGACGACACCCACAAGATGGCGGAAGCGAACAAGGCGTTCGCGCACTATCGCTGGTAACAGTGTCGCTCGATAAAAAAGGCCCCGCTTTGTGCGGGGCCTTTCTTTTTGCATAGAGTTTTATCTCGGAGTGGGCCTTCGCGCCCGATCTCCTTTGCGCCGCTCAGTCACCTCACGCGCTTTCCGCCGACGCTCAGCGGTTGTTGCAATCACTGCCAGCGCCAACTCGATCAAACCGTAGGTCGTCGCCACCAGCGACAACAGCGCGACGACGGCGAGAATACGCGTCATTCCTGTCGACCACGTTGCCTTTATCACCTCATACGTCGACAGAAAAACCACGATCGCGGATACGATCGAGATGATCGCCGCTTTGCGGATCGACATCCCGCGATCGATGGGGGGATTTATTTCCTGCGGCTGCTCAACAGTAGCCGTTGGTTCAGTCATCGAGCGTTCCGGTTGCAGTTGTATCGTTGCCACCAGACTCAGAGCATCATGCTTCGTGCCGCGATTTACTGCAAGATAGCCGACGTATATTGGTTGTTCCCATGACGACAGATGAACTACGCGCGCTGTTCAGGGCTCGATTCAACGCTCAACCGGAGATCATTGCTTCTGCGCCGGGCCGCGTGAACATCATCGGCGAACACACAGATTACAACGGCGGTCAGGTTCTTCCCATCGCCATCGATCGGCGTACGTACGTCGCGCTGCGGGTAGCGCCGCACGGCAGTCGCAGCCGAGTCTTCTCGACCTCGGAAACGCGCACGGGGGAGTTCGACGCGCTTGCGCCTGAACGCGCGGGCGCGTGGTGGGACTACATGGCGGGTGTGTGCGCGGAGATCACGAGCGACGGCATCACTCCGCCGCAGTTCGATGCCGTTGTCGCCAGCGATGTCCCGATCGGAGCCGGACTCAGCTCGTCGGCGGCGCTCGAAGTCGCGACGGGCCTCGGCCTGAGCGCGCTGGCAAAACAAAGCCTGGACAGAAAGGATCTGGCTCTCATCGGCTGGCGTGCAGAGAACCAGTTCGTCGGCGTGAACTCGGGCGTCATGGATCAGTTTGCCTCGGCCCTGTGCGAGCCGCGCCGCGCGCTTCACGTCTGGTGCGACACCCTCGACACCGAGAGCGTGCCGATGGAAGAGTGCGTACTGATTTTCGATACCGCGACCACGCGGTCGCTGCGCGGATCCCAGTTCAACACCCGCCGGTCGGAGTGCGAGGACGCGTTTGGTCTACTGAAGGCCAGGTTCCCTGAGCTCAGCAATCTTGCGGACGCCTCGGTGACCGAGGTCGAGGACGCGGGTTTGCCCGATTTCCTCGCGCGGCGCGCGCTACACGTCGTGGAAGAGAATGGTCGCGTTGGGACCGTCGTGCGCGAGCTCCAGGCAACTGGGTGCGTTCCCGGCAGAGTGCTCTACGAATCGCACGAATCTTTGCGCGTACAATACGAGTGCTCGACACCTCAGCTGGACTGGTTCGTCGACCGCATGCGTGAGGCCGAGGGAATCTCCGGAGCCCGGTTGACCGGCGCAGGTTGGGGCGGCTGCGCCATCGCCGTGGGCTCACCGGATGCGTTGAGTGCGGTAACAGACAAAACCGCTGCCGACTACGAAAAAAAGTTCGGCCTCAAGCCGCGGATCTGGCTCACATTTGCCGGCGACGGCGCCAGGATCGAGCCAGTTTAGACGACCCGGAATTTTGTTAACGGGTATAACTGACAGTCGTCTTATAGCTGCATCGAAAAAAACTCAAAATCATCGAGTGAGAAGCCGTGCTCGTCACTGCTCCACGCTCGCGGAATCCTATTTATCTATGAATAGCGCGTTTTTGTTTTCCACCGGCATCGAAAACAGCTATCCCGTGCTGCCGACGGGTCGCCGAGTCGATGAGATGGAGAAGTGCGGCCACTACGACCGTTGGCAGGAAGACTTCGCGCTCGTCCGCGAGATGGGTGTGAGAGCCCTCCGCTACGGACCGGCTTACTACAAGACACACGTCGCGCCGGACAAGTTCGATTGGAGCAGCTCCGACGAGCCGATCCACGCGTTGCGCGGACAGGGCATCGAGCTGATCGCTGATCTTTGCCACTTCGGAGTACCGGATTGGCTCGGCGGTTTTCAGGACCCCGCATTCCCGGTGCTGTTCGCCGATTACGCGCGCGCATTCGCGCGTCGCTATCCATGGGTTCGCTACTACACTCCGATCAACGAGATCTTCATCTGCGCGAGCTTCTCGGCGCTGCGTGGATTCTGGAACGAAGCACTGACCGACGAGAAAGCTTTCGGTCGCGCGATGCGCAACATGTGCATGGGACACGAGCTGGCGATCGAAGCCATTCTTGCTGAGCGTCCCGATGCGATCTTCGTGCAGAGCGAATCCATCGAGCACTTCCATGCCGCCAGCAGAAAAGCGGAGACCAACGCGGCCCGCGAAAACGCGTTCAAACACCTCTCCCTCGATCTGACCCTCGGTCGTTCACTGGAGCCGGGTATGGCGGCGTTCCTTCAGGATTGCGGCGTCACGTCGAACGACCTGAGCTTCTTCCGCGAGCGTCGCGCAGTCGGTCAGCGCTGGCTCGGCCTCGACTACTACCCGACCTGCGAGCATCGCGTCTCTTCAACCGGTCGCTCGACGACTTGCCACAAGCCGTACGGATTCCGTTATCTCGCGAGCGAGTACTATTCGCGGTATCGCATTCCGCTCTTCCACTGCGAGACCAACCGCGTCAGCAACCTGGCGGTCGACTGGCTCGAGGGACAGTGGCAGGATATCACCTCGCTGCGCGCAGCGGGCATTCCGGTGATGGGCTTCACGTGGTTCTCGCTCACCGATCAGATCGATTGGCAGCATGCCCTCCGCGTCGAGCGGAACGACGTGCACCCTGTTGGCCTCTACGATCTGGACCGAAAGATTCGTCCGGTCGGCATCGCGTACCGCAAGCTGATCGCAGAGCATAGCACGCTGACGATGCAGCCGACGCCTACGGAGATCCGCGCGAAACAGGCATAGCAGTTGAGGACTGGGTTTCGTAAACTCAGTCCTCGATCACGACATGCCTGACGTAAAACGAGCAATAATTCCCTGCGGCGGCAAAGGCACGCGAATGGCCGCGCTTACCGGCGGCCGCGCAAAGGAGCTGATGCCGGTGGCGGGGCGACCGCAGCTGCTATGGGTCCTCGCTGAGTGCGCGGCCAGTGGGATCGATGAAGTGCTCGTCGTCGCATCGCCCAACAAGCAGGACCTCATCGACGTCGCCAGCGACGCGGCAGGCAAGCGCGACATGCCGCGTCGTATCGAGAGCGTAATTCAGCGGGAGCCGCGCGGCCTCGCCGACGCAATTCGACATGGACTCGCCTTCGCCAGCAACGAGCCGTTTGGTGTAGCTCTCCCGGACAATGTATTCGTCGCCGACGTACCAGCGCTCCGGCAGGTGGTGCAGGCGTACGAGGAAACGAAGAAGAATGTCGTGGGAGTCGTCGAGCTTTATCCGGAAGACGCCGAGCGAGCCGGCCCGACGGCAATTTATCCGGGCCATCTCGAGCGCGATCTCTACATCATCGACAGCATTCCACCGAAGGGCTCGCGCGGCGCGACATTCGATCTGAAGGGCGCGCCTTCCGGGTTCACCGGCATCGGGCGCTATGTCTTCCTGCCTGAGTTCTTTGCCACAACCGATGAGATCGAGAAGGAGCTAACCGGGGGTGCCGAGGTGGACGATGTGCCGGTGATGCGCCTTCTGCTCGAGCGACATCGGCTCGTTGGCCGACGGATCGTTGGCGAGTTCTTCGATGTCGGGTTGCCCGTCGGCTATCAGGAAGCCAACGAGCGCTTGGCGGCTACTCAGCAGCCCCGCTTGGCGACATAAGTCAGCTCGTTCTCGCGGTCACCCAGCACAACCCGGTTCACCCACTCCACGCCCTGCGCGACGGAGTGATCCATGTTGCCGACTTCGTAACGCCACGCGCCGAACCGCCCGCGTGAGTAGATGTCCTGCGACTCCAGCCAGGGATGCACTGTTGCCAGCGCCTTGTCGCGTTCCAGGCTCGGAATCGGGTAGGTGTATTCGCGCTCGATAACGTAAGTGTCGACGACATCGCCGAGATCCTTCTCGTCCAGCATCTTCGTGTTCACCATTCCCTCAAGGGTCTCCTCGATAACCTTGCTGCCGTCGACAGGCTTATACTCGGATTTCGAGATCTCGGCGAGCAGCGAGTACTGATGCGTCGCGTCGGGAACCACTTCGGGTGAATAGTTCGACAGGTAGGTGAGCCGGTAGAACGGAGAGTTCTTCTCCGGGAAATACATCCAGCACTTCTTCGACGGCGACGGCTGATTCACGCCTACGCCAACGATGTACGAACCCGAGTGCCGCAGCAGATCTGCCTGTTCGCGCACGACGTCCGGCACTTCGCCATCGATGGAACGAACCAGGATATCCATCGGCATCGTCGACATCAGATAGTCGTACTTCTCGCGATGCCCGTCTTCCAGAACGACTTCCTTGTTCGCGAAATCCACAGCGACTGTTGGCGCGTTGAGCCGAAGATTGTCCTGGACGTACGGCTGAATTCTCTCGAACAATCCGCCGGTTCCGCCATGTCGCGGATACTTGAAGGTCGCGTTCGGTCCCCAACCCGCGTCATCGCGATCCAGAACGACATTTCCCAGCACCCGCTTGATGTCGACGACGGAAACGCGCTCGCCAATCCACTCCTTGTTCATCATGCACGGTGGATGCGCCCACACCTTGAAGTTGTAGGGCATCATGAAGTACCTGGCGATTCCTTTGCCGAACACGCCGAGGATGAACTCCTCGAAGTTGTGGAAGCGCTTGAGATCGAATTCCTCCTTTTGGGCCTCGATCAGTCCCATCAGGCACTCCAGCACGATCTCCTTCGGCAGGTACTTGATGTTGTTCTGGAAAGGGTAGGGAAGAAATCGATCGCACATCCACACCCAGGATTCGCGCAGCAGCTCCTGATATTCGTCGCCAATGACCTTGTCGAACAAGCGATCGAAGTACTCGTAGTGCGAGAACAGAACGTGTCCGCCGATATCGTAGGTGAACCCGTTCGGACTTTTCTCCGAGGACGCGAGTCCGCCGACTTTATTGCGCGCCTCGAGCATCACAAAATTCTCGTAGCCGAGCTCGCGTAGACGGTAGCCGGCGCCCAGCCCGGTTGGACCGGCGCCAATGATCACGATTTTCTTCTGATCAGACACTGCTGCTCTTCTCCATGACTCTTGGTTGTAGCTGACTCGATTTGATTGCTGCGACCCAATGGTCGATTGCTTCTTCAACTCTCGGCATTACCGTACCCCTCTCACTCTGCAGCGCTGAATTCAGCGGCCTCCTCGCGCGCAGACCCATTTCGCGCATCGGGCAGCCAACGATTCGGCTGGCGTCGATTCCCGCGCGTTCGGCCGCGGCGAGCGCGAAATCGTACCATGTGAGCGCGCCATCATTAGCGAGATGCCAGATGCCGCGCTCGCCATCGATCATGAGATCGAGGGTGGTGTTGACCAGGTCCGGCACATAGGTGGGCGATACGATAGTGTCGTTGGCGGCGCGGACAGTTCGCCCCTGAGCGATTTCGTGGAAAGTCGTCGCCAGGAAGTTGTGCGCGTCCCAGGGACCGAAGAACGCGCTGGCGCGAATCACCAGGCCGGTGGGCAATTTGGCCACGTGCTCCTCGAGCCTTACCTTGCTCGCTCCGTAGATGTTGAGCGGCGAGACGACGTCACTCTCGACATACGGTGTTGCCTTCGCGCCGTCGAACACGAGGTCGCTGGAGAACGTTGCAAACTGAATCCCCAATCGGGCGCATTCATCGGCGAGCACCGAAGGTCCTTCTGTATTCGCGCGGAAACAGCTCTCGGCGTCGTTCTCGGCGTCGTCGACACGCACGTATCCTGCAGCGTTGACCACTGCCCACGGCCGCACCTCGTTCAACGCCTCCGCGACTTCGCGTGCATTGCAGATGTCGAGATCACCGCGGCCAACGGCACGGAAAGCGAGACCGCGATGCTTGGCGATTCGCTGGAATGCGCGACCCAGCGTCCCGTGGGCTCCAGTTATCAGGATCACGCGACTGTTCGATCGTGCACTGGAGTTCGCCAGCTGCTCTTGCTTGTCGCGAGCCAGGTACATGAATCGGCAGTCACGGCGCCACCAACCCGGGCCGTCGAGAACGGGGTGATCCCAACTCCCACTGGTGGCCAGCCCCCGCGTCATCGCCGCCAGCGCTGTCGGCCTCGGTGTTGACGAGCGGAGGTCAAATGCGGCAGGCTCGTAGGCATCGAAGCCTCTGGTGAGCAGGCTACTCCAACCGTAGCAGCCGAGCAGCGACCAGGCGGTGATTGCACGCACATCTATCCCCTCGGCGCGCAGCTGATTCGCAGCGGTCCACGCTTCCTTCAGCCAGCGAAGCTGCTCTTCGCGGCTGCAGCCGAGGTGGACCTCCGTGACCGCAACGGGCAGCTCATAGCGTTTCCACGCATCACGCAGCACGCCGAGGTGCCCGCGGATCTCGTCATCGGTCGTGCGCACTGCCTCGACGTCGGCGTAGGAGTGGCGACCGTTACCACCACGTACATGTTCCGGGTAGAGCTCGACACGATCGTCCAGGTACCGATCGCTCGTCAGATAGTGATTGATACCGAGGATGTCTGGTACACACGGGTTCGTCAGGAAGCTGTCGAGCTCCTGTCGCTTCACTCCGGACTCGAGGAGATACCACCAAAGCTGACGCCACTCGTCGAGGTGGCCGCTCAGAATGTCGAATGTGAGCCAGCGGCGATTGTTGTCGAAGGTTGCCTGGTAAGCGAGCGCGGGAGTGCTATACGTGGTACCGAGGTCTTCGGTCTGCACCAGCAGCGCGGCGCTGTTGATAGAGCGGATTGCCGCCATCGACTCGCGAATCGCCGCGCACTGATTGAGGACCGCGCGCGCGAAGGAGCGATCATCGCGCGAATGGGGGTACCAAAGCCCGTACAGCGTAGCAAAGCGTGCGGTCGTGAGCGGCTCGTTGATCGGCGTGTACATGTCGACCCACGGATATCGCTCAGCGACCGCGCGGGCGTAGACACAAAGCTTCGATGCGAAGTGACTGTCGAGTAGGCTGGTGTGCCGCGGTCCGCTGCCGTGATGGACGAGACCGACGACCGGACGGAGTCCAAGCTCTCGCATCTTGTTGAGTGCGAGGTCGCTGGCCGACCAGTCGGCGTCATCGAGTGAATCGGGCGCGACGCGTTCCCACAGTACGGGGTAGCGAAGCGTGCGAAGCCCGAGCTCGGCGAAGCGCTCGAGGTCGTCGACAATGCGACGGTCGTGACCACTGAGCGCGATCTGATCGAAGTAGTGATCAGCGACGCGGTTGACCGTACACTCGATTCCGCCCCAGATCTCTACCGGTTTTGACATCGTGCTACTGGAGGGGCGGGGGCGCGGTGACGATGCCCCCTCCCTCACTGGACAGCGAGCTCGCCCAGCTGCGGTGCGCGTCGCGCCACGCGGATCGCCGGCGCTTTGGTCTCGCTGACGTCGCTGATCAAGGCGCTCATTTTCGCGACGATGCTCTCCCACGACGCGGCGGCGGCTTTCTCGAGCCCCTGCGCGATGAGAGTCTTATCGGGATTCACCGCTGCCTGGCTCGACAGTGCAACAAATTCACGAGCCGATCGAGCGATCTGAACTACCGGCGTAAAGTTTCTCACGACGTCAGGTACGGCGGTCGAAACAATCGGCTTACCAGCCGCCATGTACTCGAGCGTCTTCGTGGGATTGATGAACTCGGTTGCCTCATTGAGTGCAAAAGGCATGAGGCAGACGGTGAACCCCTTTACGTATGCAGGCAGTGACGCGTAATCGCGCTGCCCTAACCAGTGAAGATTCGGAGCCTGTGGCAGCGTCGCCGGATCGACTTTCACGACCGGTCCAACCATCACGATGCTTGCGTCAGGCTTGTTCTCGGCTAGCGACCGAATCAGATCGTAATCGATCCGCTCGTCGATGACGCCGAAGTAGCCGAAGACAGGCTGCTGCAGTGTCGCCACATCGTCGGGCACCTTGGTGTCCGAGAGCCGCGCCTTCCCGAAGTGCCGCGCGTCGACTCCGCAGCCGAAGAAGTGGACGTTGTGATGGTAGCGTCGCTTCGACTCGTACAGCTTGTAGCCGCCGGTAAATACGACGTCGGCATTGGCGAGAAGCAAACGCTCCCGTCTCACGAGATCAGGGTGCGCGAAGCGGAACTGCGAGAGCTCGTCCATGCAATCGTACACGACCGCGACCTCGGCAAACGCACCGAGCATTGCTGGCGCAGTGAACGGGCTGTAAAACCACTGCACCGGATTATTGAACATCCGCTTCAGCTGACCGCCGGGCGAGATCGCATTCTGAACAAGCGCGCGAGTCTCGGCGGTGCCTCGTTCGTTGTCGTCCCGCATTGCGCTCGGCAACCTTGGGACGGCGCGGAAGACGTTGGCGTGTGGAACGCTGATATCCAGTCGTGGTGCGGAGACATCATCCAGGAACAGTGGTTCTTCCACGAACAGCACTGGTCGGTGCTCGGCCAATCGCGAAAGAATTTGTTGGGGACGCTGCCAGACAAAATCCCAACGAAGATGACTCTGGACGATGATTGGACGGTCGACGGGCGTGTTGAGCCCCGCCCCGTCTGACTGTGCATCAGTGCGGCGCATTCTTGTTTTTTCTCTCTGGGGTTTAGTGATGGAGAGAGGGGGCAAGCTGTGTGCCCGTTCACTCATCGCGCAGCGAATTTGTTTTCAGTGTTCGAAGCCGAACATTCGGGAGAAAAAAAATCGTTTTGTGAGGAAGATCTTCTTCTCTGTCAGGGAAATGCGAAGTGCCTTTCGCTGCGAGATCAGTAGCCGAGAAGGAGCACGAGACTCTGTGCAGGAATGATGTCCTTCCACTGCGCGATCAGCTTCTTGTATGCGAGACCGACGGGGCGGATGCGGCGATCGAGATCAAATAGACCGAGCGCGTTCACATTTCCGTTGTCTTCACGCAGTGCCGTATCCCAGTCCACCTGGTCGGTCAGGCTATACCAGGTGAATCCGACGATTGGGATGCCGTCTTCTTTGAGCCTGACCATCTGCGCCCATTCTTTGATCAGCCACTTCACCGCGCCCGGCTCGATGATGTTTGTCTCCGCGTGCATCACGGGCAGTCGATATCGGTCGAAATACTGACGCGTGATGATGTAGTACCCGAAAATTTCTCCGGATTCGGTGTACGTCCCGTCCGAATGGACCATGTGCTCGTTGGTCCAGTAGTAGTCGGTGCCCATGATGCAGTGCGCCTTCACGTGGTTGTCGCGGAACCAGTGGTACTCGGCATTGGTGAGGCCGTTCTCGAGGACGTACTCGTAAGTCTCGGATGAGAGCGGATAGCCGTAGGTGAGGTCGAGGGCGAGAAATCTTTTTTCGTTGAGCGCGTGGGCTAGCGGGAGCACACTCGGATCCTCGGCGTGGAAATACTCCGAGGATTCGCTCTGGATGAAGGTCGGCTGTGGGCGGCACCCGAGGATCTGCGTCATCGCCAGCACATTGGCCTTGCACAGATTCTTCATCGCGGTGACGAAGGCGCGGTGATCGCTGCGGCGCTCGTTCCACCAGCCGTGCATCGCCGAGAAAGTTGCCGCGATGAAGATCTCGTTGATCGGGGTGAACAACGTCACCCACGGATACCGTTCGGAGAAGGCACGCGCGTATTCGGCGAAGAAGTGCGGCCACTCGGGATTCTGAAAATCTCCGAGCCAATCAGGAATGCCGAAGTGACAAAGATCCGCGATCGGCGTGATGCCCAGATCTTTCAGGTAGCCGAAGGTCTCATCCGAGAAGCTCCAGTCGTAGACTCCCGGCGCGAGGTGAGTCTTATAGTACGGTGGCCCGTATCTCAGAAACTCGATGCCGAGCTCTTTCACGAGCTCGAAATCTTCCCGCCAGTGCTCGTAGTGGCCGCACTTGGCAAAACTGTCGACCCTTTTGGTGGATCCGTCGGGAAGTCCTATGACCGGATAACTACCTTCGATTCCTGTCGCGAATATGAATGGCGGAAAACAATCGGGATCGCGTTGCATCGAGGCGCAACTGCGCGGAATCCGTGCCTGATGGATTTTTGGCATCGGACGAGTCGTTGGCATGGTGCTAGCGGTTTTCTCTGAGCATGACACGACGCCCGTGGCGAAAAGTGATCGTTTTGCCGGCCTGCCTGTTGATTGCGGCGGTCGGAGCCTGCACCCAGAGCACCACATTCCTCTCGGAGAAGCCCAGGCACTATCCAGCTGATTCCGTCGAAGGAACGGCACACAAGCTTGGAGTCGTCGAGGGATTCTACGGCCCGGAATCAGTCAGGTATTCCCCGGGGCAGGATGCCTGGTTCGTCTCGGTGATGAACGGACCGGGATCCCAGAAAGACAACAACGGCTACATCGTGAAGATCGATGCCAACAACCTTGGCATCTCGAAGTTGTTCGTGGTTGGTGGCAAGAACGGCGTGCATCTGGATGCGCCGAAGGGACTTGCCATCCATGGCGACACACTTTGGACGACAGACATCGATGTTCTTCGTGCGTTCGACAAGAACACCGGACGTCGGCTTGGTGAGATCGATCTAAAGCCCTTTAACGCAGTGCTGCTCAACGATGTGGCCATCGGTGGTGATGGAATGATCTACGTCACCGACACGGGCATCAGCATGGCGAATATCGGCGTCATTTACCTCGGCGGTGACAAAGTGTTCGCGATCGGACCGAATCGTTCGGTGAAGTTGATCGCACACGGCAACATCCTCGGACGGCCAAACGGGGTGACCTGGGATTCCGCGGGCAAGCGCCCGATCGTGGTCTCCTTCGACACCTGGCACAGCGAGGTGTACGCGTTGCACCCAGCCGATTCGACGCGGCTCATTCTCGCAACTGGAAAGGGCCGCTTCGACGGCGTCGAGCCGGTCGGTGGAGGGAGATTCCTCGTCAGCTGCTGGCAGGACTCGAGCGTTCATCTCTTCGGGAATCATCTCGACAAGCAGATCGTGCGCAACGTGCCGTCACCGGCTGATATCGGAATCGACACCAAGCGCCATCGGTTGGCGATCCCGGTGAACAACAACCGCGTCGAGTTCTGGGATCTGGCGGGAGTGTAGGGCCACCATAGATTCGCGGAGATGAGCATCCGCGAATTCGAGATCGATAAGGACATTCGACGCGCGTCTACTTTGCCGGCGCGCGTTTACTCGGATCCCGCCTACTTCGAGCTGCAAAAAGACCGCGTCTTTGCGCGGAGCTGGCAGTACGCCGGCGATGCATCGCGGGTGAAGGCGCCAGGCAGAGTCGCGCCGTTCACTTTGCTCGATGGATGTTTGAGCGAGCCGCTGGTACTGACGTCAGACGACGAAGGCACCATGCGCTGTCTGTCGAACGTGTGCACGCATCGCGGCGCGATCGTGGTCGAGGGCGAAGGCCACGCCCGGAATCTCCGCTGCCGATATCACGGCCGACGATTCGGCCTCGATGGAAAGTTCGTGTCGATGCCCGAGTTCGACACCACGGTTGGATTTCCGTCGGAGAAGGACAACCTGCCGAATCTTCCACTGCAGAAGTTCGGTCCGATGCTGTTCACCGGACTCGCGCCAGAGATGTCATTCGACGAGTGGATCGCACCGGTACGGGAGCGTATCTCGTTCATGCCGCTCGACGAATTCATGCGCGATGGTGCGACGTCGCAGGATTATCTGATCAACGCCAACTGGGCGCTCTACTGCGACAATTACCTCGAAGAGTTTCACATCCCTTACGTGCACGCGGGCCTCGCGGATAAGCTCGATTACTCCGGCTATCGCACCGAGCGGTTCAGGTACGGGAATCTTCAGCTGGGAATCGCGAAGGCCGGTGAGCCTGCCTTCTCGCTGCCGAAGGATCACCCGAACGCGAGCGAGCGTGTCGGCGCGTTCTATTTCTGGTTGTTCCCCAACATCATGCTCAACTTCTATCCGTGGGGACTGTCGCTGAACGTCGTTGCGCCGCTCGAAGTCGGTCGGACGCGGGTCTCATTCATCTCTTACGTCTGGGACGCGTCGTTGCGCGAGAGTGGGGTCGGCGCCGGACTACACCGAGTCGAGATGGAGGATGAAGAGGTCGTCGAGTCGGTGCAACGCGGAGTACGCTCGCGGTTGTACGACCGCGGTCGCTACTCGGAGCGGCGTGAAGTCGGCACACACCACTTCCACGAGCTGCTCGCCGATTTCATGAAGCGAGGACTCGCTGAGAACGGAAGCTCGCGCCTGACACCGCGCGCGTGAGCGAGCCCGCCGTCGCGCGGGACAACGGCGTCAGCAGCCGCGGCTCCAGGTTCGGCCTGCTCGCGGTGCTGGGAGTCGCATTCGGACTCTCCATCACGGTTGGCAACAGCATCGGCTCGGGCATTCTGCGCACGCCCGGATTGGTTGCGCAGCTTCTTCCTTCGGCGCCCCTTTTCGTAGCCGTCTGGATTGGCGGCGGTCTTTACGCAGCTCTGGGCGCGAACGCGTTGGCAGAGCTGGCGGCAATGATGCCGGAGTCGGGTGGATACACGAATTACCTACGTCGTGCACTCGGTCCGTACGCGGGTTTCGTGATTGGCTGGAGCGATTGGCTATCGACGTGCAGCAGCCTCGCCCTCGCCGCGCTCGTGATCGGCGAATACATCGCAATCCTGTTTGGATTGTCGAATGGATTGACATCGACAATCGCGAGCGCGGTGATAGTCATCTTCGCCGCGATCCAATGGCGAAGTGTGAAGAACGGCAGCCTCGCTCAGAACCTGACGGCGTTTCTCAAGGCACTGGCCTTTGCAATTCTGATTGCAGCGTGCTTTGCGCTCGGCCACGGCTTCGATCGCGGAGCGGCCGGTGTCGCTCTCCCTAAGGGCTTTGGTTTTCTCGTCGCATTCGTGCTGACGATGCAGGCGGTGATCTTCACCTATGATGGCTGGAACGGCGTCGTTTACTTCTCGGGCGAGCTGCGCGATCCGGATCGTGACATTCCACGCTCCATGTTTGGCGGTGTCGCTGCAGTCACCGTGATCTATCTGTTGGTGAACGTGGGCTTTTTATATGTGCTGCCGATTAGGGAGATGGCGGGGCAGCCGCTGGTGGCCGCGACCGCGGCCAACAAACTGTTCGGCGCGAACGGCGACACGGTCATTCGAATTCTTACGATTGTCTCGTTGCTGAGTGCCGTGAACGCATACCAGTTGATGGCTTCGCGAGTATTGCATCGACTGAGCGTCTTCGGATTTGTGCCGGCGGCAGATTATGTCAATCGCGGCGGCACGCCGGTCGTTGCGCTGCTACTGAGCGCGGGGGCGTGCCTGGTGATGGTGATTACCGGCACGCTGGAGATTGTGCTGGCCGTGACGGCGTTCCTGTTTGTCGCGCAGTACGCTCTGATCTTCATCACCCTTTTCATACTGCGCCAACGAGAGCCAAACGCGCGTCGCCCCTTCAGGGCGATCGGACACCCGTGGACTACGGGGCTGGTGCTGGTGTTATCGCTTGGATTTCTCGTCGGAGCGTTCGTCGCCGACACCAGAAACAGCATTTACTCACTTATTCTGCTCGCCCTGAGCTGGCCGCTGTATCTGATGGTGCGGCCAAAGACCGCGCGCGATTCAGTCGTCGACCGTTAGAGGCGCTGACTGGGTCTTCGGCGGGCAAGGTGGCTTTGTCCAGCTCGCCATCGCCGATTTCGCTGCTTCTACGCTGCGGTTCCACTCGTACCACCGGTCGTGCGGTGACATCGTACGGCAGGCCAGCGTTCGTTCAACAGTGTCGCGTTGCGGTTGCGGAATCTCCGGCAGCCTCTTGATCAGAGCCGGGATCGCGTTGGGCGAAAGCCTCGACAGATAAAAGGCGTCGAAGCGCGCGCCGCTGGCGATGCGATCCACATTTCGATTGACGATCCACGCCTGGAAATTCCAGAACACCAGAACGGTGAACGCGCCGAGTGCGATCTCCGCGACGCGTCGGCCGAATGAGACTGAGATGAATCCGCGGCTGATCTCCCAAGCCAACGCACCGAGCGCCAGTGCCATCCCGACCATGTAGGCCTGAGCGATGACCCGCGCTTCCGTGTAGCCATAGGCTTGCTCGTAAAGCATCACCCGACGGAATGCCGAGATCAAAATGAGCTCGAGTGCGACAAGGAGGGCGAAATCGAGGCGACGGAGAGTTTGGCGGTCGCGATCGGTGAGATCGGCCGGACGCGCGTACTCGAGGATGATGATGATCGCCCCGACGATGGTGACCGCGAACGAGAGCTCGCCGAATCCGCGCCGCGCGAACTCGGCGAAGGTGATCCCGGTGCCCAGCGCTGCCGGTGGCGGATGAATGAAATAGGAGATCTGCAGAGCGACGAACAGCCAAAGGATCACGGCCGCGCTCCAACGAATCATCCGCTGCTCCGTCATACCAATCGAAATACGCGTGCTAATGCTCGGGTACTGCGGAAGGCGCGTCGCGAGCTGACGGATGCCGAGCGCATTGGCGCCGAGGCTGAGCGCGAGCAGGAAGAGGAAGAAGACGAGACGTGGCGGGAAGGACCAATCGGGCAGCCATGACGTGATGCGGTCGGTGCCCCAGCTGATGATGGGATCGGCGCTGGCAAGCAGCGCAACGAGGACGATGACAAGCGGGACTGTAAGGAGGCCGCCTCGCAGCAGAGCTCGTGAGCGAGGCGAGGAGACCGAGCGCGGTGCGCCGGCCACTTCCTGCGCAGAGGCGGTGAAGACGCGGAAGGGAGCGAGGAAGGGCACCGCCGCCAGCAGTCTCGCTGAGAGGTCTTCCCAGCGTGGTGCGCCAAGAGTAATGACGGCAAGGCCGAGCAGCATTGCGTCCGCGAGGACGATGAAGAACGGGAATGGCGGCGTGGTGGTAAGCGCAAAGCCAATGCTGAGGAGTACTGCCCAGCTGCAAAGGACCAGCAGCGGAGTTTCGACGCGCCGAACGGCAGAGTAGCGCGCGAGAATCAGTGAACCCGACGCGGCACTCACCCAGATCGGCCAATTGATGCCGGCCTCGGCGGAGAAAAGGATCGTGGCGCCGATGGCGGCGGTGATGATAGCGCCGATCCAGGCGGTTGTAGTCGAGCGAGGCTGATCAGTAGGGGTAGTCATTGTAAGTCTTAGACGATTGCAGAGTACTTTACGTCACAAAGCTCACTCTCGCAAGTACAGACTTGGTTGGTTTTCTACCACGATGATCTAAGTTGGCCCCATTGCCTTGACTTGCGCGCTCTCTCGAATACCTTTCCAAGGCTATGGCTGACCGCGCTTTAGCGCGCGACGCCAGAACGAAAAATCGATCGCCACGAAGTGTGTGGCGCGCCTCGAGTCCCCACCTGTGAATCAGTTGCGGGTGCACCCGGCGGCAGCGGATGGATACCGGTCCCAATCGAGGGGCGGCTGGTCCACCCGCGTTTTTGTTGATTAAAGGCTGCGTACGCAGCGCACGAAGCAGGACCAGTAACGCTGAGCGTCGCCGAAAGGCGACTTCACATAGAGAGACTTCGAAGCTTATGCCACGCAATACCCCGCTCGACCATTACCGCAATATCGGCATCATGGCCCACATCGATGCCGGTAAGACGACTATGACCGAGCGTGTCCTCTATTACACCGGCAAGACCCACAAAATCGGCGAGGTGCACGAAGGCACCGCGACGATGGACTGGATGGAGCAGGAGCAGGAGCGCGGCATCACCATCACGTCGGCCGCGACGACTGCGTTTTGGGAGCGCAACGGCACCGAGTACCGGATCAACATCATCGATACTCCGGGCCACGTGGACTTCACAGTCGAAGTCGAGCGCTCGTTGCGCGTGCTCGACGGTGCCATCACGCTCCTCGATTCAGTCGCCGGCGTCGAGCCGCAAACCGAAACCGTCTGGCGTCAGGCCGATCGTTACAAAGTCCCGCGCCTGATCTTCGCCAACAAGATGGACCGCGTCGGCGCCGACTTCGATCGCTGCCTGCGCATGATCAAGGATCGCCTCACCAAGGATGCGTATCCGATCCAGCTCCCGGTCGGCAGCGGTGAATCGTTCACCGGCCACATCGACGTCATCGAGCGCAAGCAGTACGTCTTCGACGACGAATCACTCGGCAAGAAGTTCGAGATCACCGAGGTTCCGGAAGAGTTCAAGGAAGTGATGGAGAAGGCGCGCCACGATGTCATCGAAGCCGCCGTCTCCCACGATGAAGCCCTGATCGAGAAGTACTTCAGCGGCACCGAGCTCACCATTCCCGAAATCCGACACGCCATTCGCAGCGCCACTGTGGGCGGTTACATCGTCCCCGTGCTCTGCGGCGCTGCGTTCAAGAACAAGGGTGTTCAGGCAGCGCTCGATGCCGTCGTCGACTACCTGCCGTCCCCGGCCGATGTGCCGGCGATCGAAGGCCACCTCCCCGACGGCGAAACGGCAGAGCGTCATCCGAGCGATGACGAGCCGTTCGCGGGACTCGCGTTCAAGATTGCGACCGACCCGTTCGTTGGTAAGCTGACGTTCTTCCGCGTTTACTCCGGCGTTCTCAAGTCCGGCTCGTACGTCTACAACGCGACGAAAGACAAGCGCGAGCGCATCGGACGTCTGCTCCAGATGCACGCGAACAAGAGAGAAGAAATCGAGGAAGTGCGCGCGGGCGATATCGCCGCCGCAATCGGCCTCAAGGACACGCGCACCGGCGACACGATGACCCAGGAAGAGTCGCCAATCGTGCTCGAGGCGATGAAGTTCCCGAATCCCGTCATCGACGTCGCAATCGAGCCGAAGACGAAGGCCGACCAGGACAAGCTTGGTATCGCGCTACAGAAACTGGCCGAGGAAGATCCGACGTTCCGCGTTCACTCCGATGCTGAGACTGGTCAGACGATCATCTCCGGCATGGGTGAGCTTCACCTCGAGATCATCGTCGACCGTATGCAGCGCGAATTCAAGGTCGACGCGAACATCGGCCGACCGCAGGTTGCGTATCGCGAAACCATTCGCAAGCGCGTCGAGAAAGTCGAAGGCAAGTTCATTCGCCAGTCGGGTGGTAAGGGTCAGTACGGTCACGTCGTGATCAATGTCGAGCCGGCGAAGCAGGGCGAAGGCTTTGTGTTCGAGGACAAGATCGTCGGCGGTGTGATTCCGCGTGAATTCATCAAGCCGTCGGAAGAAGGAATGCGCGAAGCGCTCGAAGGCGGAGTGCTCGCGGGCTATCCGATGGTCGACGTGAAAGCCGAGCTGGTTTACGGCTCGTACCACGACGTCGACTCCAGCGAAATGGCGTTCAAGATCGCGGGCTCGATGGCGATCAAGGAAGCGGCGAAGAGAGCAGGCGCGGTTCTGCTCGAGCCGATTATGAAAGTGGAAGTCGTGTCGCCAGATCAGTACATGGGCGACGTTCTGGGCGATCTGTCATCTCGCCGCGGCAGAATTGGTGGAATGAATCAGCGCGGCGAAGCGCAGGTCATCGACGCGATGGTGCCGCTGTCGGAGATGTTCGGCTACTCAACGAAGCTGAGATCGATGACGCAGGGCCGCGCGGTTTACTCGATGGAGTTCGCGCACTACGAAGAAGTTCCAAAGTCGAAAGCAGAAGAAATCATCAATAAAGTCACCGCAAAGGCGAGATAAGAAATGTCCAAAGCCAAATTCGAGCGCACGAAGCCGCACGTGAACGTCGGAACGATCGGTCACGTCGATCATGGTAAGACCACTTTGACCGCTGCCATCACGGCGATTCAGGCGAAGAAGGGCCTGGCCCAGTCGGTGGCGTTCGATCAGATCGACAAGGCTCCTGAGGAAAGAGAGCGCGGCATCACCATCGCGACCGCGCACGTCGAGTACGAGTCGGAGAAGAGACACTACGCGCACGTCGACTGCCCGGGCCACGCTGACTATGTGAAGAACATGATCACGGGTGCCGCTCAGATGGACGGGGCGATCCTCGTGGTGAGTGCGGCAGACGGTCCGATGCCCCAGACGAGAGAGCACATCCTCTTGGCCAAGCAGGTGAACGTCCCCTACATCGTTGTTTTCATGAACAAGGTGGACATGGTGGACGATCCCGAGTTGCTGGACCTGGTCGAGCTGGAAGTCCGTGAGCTCCTTAGCAGCTACGACTTCCCGGGCGACGACACCCCGATCATCAAGGGAAGTGCACTCAAGGCCTTGGAGTCAGGGGATCCCAACTCTGAGTACGGCAAGAAGATCGGCGAGCTGATGGATGCTCTGGATTCCTACATCCCGCAGCCCAAGCGTGAGACCGATAAGCCGTTCCTGATGCCTGTTGAAGACGTGTTCTCGATCACTGGCCGCGGTACC
>DASTGU010000078.1:0-9048 GCA_035718845.1 Gemmatimonadaceae bacterium
GAGCTCAGTGACCAGCTGATCGAACTCCACCGGCGTGCGAAGCTCCACGTCCTCATCGAGCTCCGGCAGCGGAATGAGATATGGCTCGCGGAAGGCGAGAATGCTCGCCGGATCGATTCGCCGCTGCCGAGCGTTCTCTCCGCGGAAGAGCGGGATCACGCTCTGCAACCGCTCCTGCTTGCCGCGCCAATCGCGCAACGGATTCGATCTCACCAGGTGATTGATGCGCCCCGCTTCAGTCTGCGCTCCGTTCATCGCCTCCTGCGCCGCTTGCTTCAGCTTCAACGCCTCGGCGTCTAACCGCCGAATCCGCGCGCGCATCAAGCCGAGTATCGGATGCTCGCCGCGCTTGTCTGACAATTCTTCCTGCTTGTAGACAAACCCGAGCGTCATCGCCGCCAACACGAGGCCGAGATTCAGCCAGAGGATCGCCTGATTGATTCGCTGCACTGTGATTGCATACGCTGCATCATCGGAATGATTCTGCAGTACGCGTTCTGCCTCGAGCGCGCGCTGGGTCGTCGCCGCCGTCTTGGTGAGGTCTGTTCCGGCCGCAGCCTGCGCCGCCTGCGCCCGTTGCAGCGACAGACTGTCCGCGTGCACCCGATCGGCCGCCGTCTGCGCGATCTGTCCGCGCGCCGAGTACAGGAACGTCAGCACGAACGCGATTCCTGCCAGCGCTCCAACAAAGACGACCAGATTCTGCCGGCGATGGCTGCGAATGCTCGTCGATGCCAATGGCGATTCCTTGGCGCTGAACGCAACGACCGATCGCAGGGAAGATCCCGCCGTCTTGCCGAGTAGCACCAGAATCACCACTGCGACGAGCGCGACGACGAACGCCTCGAAGTGGAGCAGCATGTCCTGGAACACCACCAGTGGACCGGCCAGCCAGGTATTCGATTCCGCCGCCTCGCCAAGACTCTGCGCGAGCTGCGTCAGGGTCGAGTCCATCGGCAACAGCAGTCGGAACACCGGGAAGTTGGCGGTGAATTCCGCCGCTGCGAGAATGCCCGCGAAAATCCAGAACCCTGCCCTGCTCTTGAAGATCTTGTCGTAGCCAACGCGCGACTTGTCGGCTTCACCCAGCACGTGCGCGTTTTCGATCTCCCTCTCCGCCGCCCGGCGATGATTGTTATTCGATTCGATGGCGTAGATCGTCGCGCGCAGCGAAGTGAGATGCGCACTCATCGAGCCGCTCGCCGATTGAATCGCGTCCTGCATTTTGATGGCGACGCGATCGCGCCACTGTCGATAGAGCTCCATGCATTTCATGGAGAGAACTTGCTCCGGCTCGACGGGCCCGGTGCGCTCGACGTCGTGACGCGGCAGGCCTTTCTCCGCCCACGCCGAAGCGAGGAGCGATGCATCCTGCTCGATCACGGCGAGCTCGCGATTGAACCAGTAGTTGGTGTTGCGGGTGATCGCATAGACGCCGGTGCCGGCTGGATCTTCGTTGGCGGTGCGATTCCAGGTGAACCACGATCGAACGCCGCGCGCGAAGGTTCGACTCTTGTCCCAGATCGTCGCCAGCGCGCCGAGTGCTGGAGCAGGCGGCGGGTAAGCGTAGATGCGATTGGTCGGGTGTGGTGATGCTGACGTGCCGTTGCCGTTTCCGTTGCGGGAAGTGCTCAGAGCGTCGATCGGCTCGAGCGTCGGAATCGGTGCAGAGTTTTTTTCCACGATGCCTCTCCATCTTTGAGGGACGGGTGCGCGCGCCCTCTACTCCTGGAAGCAGGGAGGATCCGGGAGATTGACGGCTATACCCCAATCCGCCAAAGTCGTACCAAGCTCTACTGTAGAGCGGAAAAATGGCGATCGGCCGGAACAGGGTCATTAACCACCTACGTTCGGCGTCCTGCCGGAGTTTATTGGGTGTCTCCCGCCGTATTTCGGCGTTGCAGCCCGGCCATCCTCTTCGTATCTATAATGTAGATACACATCGGAGCTGTATGATTACGACCGTTCAGCGGTGGGGAAATAGTCTCGCGATCAGGATTCCCAAACCTTTCGCCGTCGAGACCGACCTCAAGGAAAACAGCGAGGTGGATATCGCGCTCGACGGCGATAGAATCGTAGTCCGTCCGACGCGTAAGGAGTGGCGGCTCAGCGATCTGGTGAAAGCGATCTCGCCGCAAAATCTGCATCGCGAAACCAGCTGGGGTGATAGCGCCGGACGCGAGGTTTGGTGAAGCGCACCCGGGCGTCGAAGCGCGGTCAATACGTACCCGAACGAGGCGACGCTGTTTGGCTGACGTTCGATCCTCAGGCTGGCCACGAACAATCGGGCCGGCGGCCGGCAATCGTCTTGTCGCCTCGTGAATACAATGAGCCGACTGGCCTGGCGATCCTCTGCCCAATCACGAGTCAGATCAAAGGTTATCCGTTCGAGGTCACCCTCCCCGCCGGGCTACCTATAGAAGGAGTGGCGCTCGCCGACCAGGTCAGGAATCTGGATTGGCGAGCGCGTCGTGCCACTCGAATCTGTTCTCTGCCTCGACCCACAACCGATGAAGTGCTCGGTAAGTTGCAAGCGCTGCTCGCCGGCTAGTGCATATTCGGTTTAGCAAGCAACGAAAAGGGAGGATAAGGTGGTAAGATTATTCGTCACGCCGGCCCTAATAGCGGCGATTGGACTACTTCCCACCCCGATGATTGTGAAGAGCCAGCAAGCTGCACCGCGTGGCGGCACCGTCGCAACGGGCCATCGCGTTCAGGTAAACGGGATGCAGGTGTACTACGAAGTTTCCGGTCAGGGCGATCCGCTCATCGTTCTGCACGGCGCGTATATGAACATTCCGGCGATGGGCGCGATCATACCAGCGCTCGCGAAACATCACCGCGTCTACGCGCTCGAGGCACAGGGGCACGGTCGCACTACTGATATCAACCGCCCCATCACTTATCCAAACCTCGCTGACGACGTCGCAGCATTCATGGATGCGGTGGGTCTGAAGAAGGCCGACGTGTTCGGATATTCGATGGGCGCGGGCACAGGGCTGCAACTCGCTATTCGCCATCCCGAAAAAGTGAATAAGCTCGTAGCTGCATCAGTTGCCTACGACTACGAAGGTCTCCAACCCGAGTTCAAAGCGCTGATTCCGCAGATGAAGGTCGAAATGTTCCTGCAGATGCCGTTCGCCGAGCAGTATCGGAAGCTCTCGCCGACACCGGACAGCTTCCCCGCGCTGGTGAGAAAGGTGATCGCGGCGCAGCGTGAGCCGCTGTCATGGGGTGAGGACGTGAAGCGGTTGAAGACTCCGGTGTTGCTCATTGCCGGCGACGCGGATGGCTACACCCTCGAGCACATCGTTTCAATGTTCAGATTGCTCGGTGGTGGCGTGATGGGCGATATGGGCAAACCGCTGCCGGCGTCGCGCCTCGCAATTCTGTCCGGCACCTCGCACACCGCGGTGATCACGCAGGTCGATCTCGTGATGGGATTCGTCGAGCCCTTCCTGAAGGGACAAACACCAAAAGGCTTTTAGTGGCATTGAGGACTGCGTACTACGGACCAAATGCATCGATGATCGCGAACTGATTGAGAACGATGACGAGAACTAGTCCGGACTAGTCCTGGTTCTAATCCTCAATCAGTCCGCGATTAGCAATGCCGTTGGTCCGTAGTACGCAATCTTACTCGACGCAATTTTACTCGACGCAATCTTACTCGACTTTCTTGCGCGCTTCAGATTTTACGAGCGCCGTCTGCGGCCCATTGAAATTCCACCCAGCGGCGCGCTTGAACAGCTCCTTCGCCTCCGCCTTGTGCCCGGCCTTCTCCAGCGCCAGCGCGCGGTAATACCATAGATACACATCGTCCGGATTCGCCTCGCCGTAATGATCGGCGGCCGACTGGAAGTTGCCCTGCAGGAAATCAGTCAGCGCCAGGAGCTCGTGCGCCGGCTCATTCTTACGCGGACTTTGATCCTGCGCGAGGGTAGTCATTATCTCCTGCGCCTTCGCGCGCGCGACCAGGTAATCACCGCGACGTGCCGCCAGGCTTCCCTCGAAGTAGGCGATATTCGCTTCGGCGTTCCGGCGAAATGCGTCGGAGCGTCCCTCTTCGGCCGCCTGCTGACGTGTGATCTCACTCAGTCGATTGATCGCGCGCTCGGCAACGTCGAGATGGCGATTGTGCAGCGCGATTCTCGCCTCCGAAGCAAGCGCAAAGATCTGCGACCCTCTCGCATTGGCGATGCTCGGATCGACGTCGTTGGCAACACGCTCCAGCTCTGATTCCGCGGCAGCAGGATCATTGGCGTACACGCTCACCAGCGCCTTGAACGTCGCGTACAGCGGTTTGAGCGTCGGATCCGACAGCGCGATGCCGCGATCGTAGTCCGCGCGCGCCTCGGCGAAGTTGCCAAGGAACGAATTCACGTGCGCGCGCTGCTGGAAGCCAGCACCGCGGTCCGGTGCCAGCTCCTCCATGCGAGTGTACTCGGCGCGCGCATCGAGGAGCTTGTTCTCGGCGCGATACACATCGCCCATGTAGTCGTGGACGACTGCTTCGTTTGGCTCGAGCGCGACCGCTTTGCGAATGTACGCGTCGGCCTTGGAGAGGTCCTTCGGCTCGGCGACCAGCCAGGAGTTGCCGAGCTGAATCCAGGCTTGGAGGAAATTCGGATCGACCTGCGTCGCACGCTCGAGCGTCGCGCGTGATTCGGCCCGCTTGTTACCGTTGAATTGCGCACCGGCAAGATAGAGGTACAGCCGCGGATTGTCCGGCGCCGTTTGTATGAGCTCCTGGGCGAGGTCGATCTGACCCGCGACATCGTTGTCGGCGTTCTTCAGCTCGGCGCGAACGAACAACTGCTCGCTCGGCGTCGCACCGTCGATGACACGAGCTGCGGCGTCGAGATGAGTCTTGTAATCTGCGAGTGATGCTCCGTTCAGCGCGGCATACAGTTGACCAAGCGCGAACTTTGGATCCGCTTCGACCGCGCTGTTGAAGTGGTTGCGCGCCGCGATGAACCGCTCGGCGTCGAGGTCGCGGAGACCCTGGTAGAACTCATCGCGCGCGGTTGTGTTCGACGTGCCGATCGAGTTGGCGTGCCAGGGCGGATCGGCTGCGACTGAAGCCGGCGCCTGCGCAGTAGTAGTTGCTGCTCCCGCGGCGAGCAGTACGAGTGCGGTGGAAATAAGTCGAGCGCGATACATTGGGGCCCCCTCTGAAGAGAATTCGAAGCTCTGAGTGGGTCACGGCCGGAGCGACGGAAGGTTGCACCACAACGCGATGTTTTACCGGACGTTCATGTTGTATCTGACAAAGGTCACATGAACGGCAGATGACGCCGTGCGGCATCGCTCGCTTTGACCCGCCGAACGAGTGACCGCGACTCGGACTGCGGCAGTCTATCTAGCGGAGCCTGAGCTCCGGCCATTCAAGGAGAGCCCTAATGAAGCGACTAATCATCGCGGCCATGCTGCTGTTCGCTTCCGCAGCGTCCGCGCAGAAAGCACACGACCCCTCGGCGAGATTGCGTCAGGTTCTGCCGGCGAAGGTGGCAGACCACGTGCTGGCGACGATCGCGGATGCGCGATCGCATTCTTTGCCGGCCGCAGCGCTCGAGCAGCAGGCGCTGCATCTCACCCAGAACCGCGCCAAGCCCGCTGACGTCGAGAAGTCGATCGATCGCAGCGCGGAGAACATGAAGCAATCCAAAGACGCACTGGAAAAGGGTGGGCGCAAGCCGACCAGCGACGAAGTCGTCGCCGGATCGAAATTGATCGGACGCGGCGTCGACGGCAGCAAGGTGAGCGCGTTCGCGAAGAGCGCTCCGTCAGGCCGTTCGCTGGCGGTTCCGCTTTACGTGACGGGTAGCCTGATGGATCGCGGTCTCAAGTCCGACGCGGCGCTGGCTCGCGTTCACGCAAGACTGATGGCGAAAGCGACGGACAGACAGCTCACCGCCGAAGCAAACTCGATGGCGAGTGACAACCGTCCGGCGACCGCGAATCAGGCTGGTGGTCTCGCCCATCGTCCAGCTACATCGCCGGTGGGCCGGCCCGCAGTTCCCGGACGTCCAGCCACGACTCCGGGTAGGAGAGGTTAAGCAGCATGTTCGAGAAAGAAAACGCCGGCCGAAATTGGCCGGCGTTTTTTTGTGGCGAGCTAGTCAGCGGTGAATCTATCATTGCGCGCGACTAATGCCCGGCGTCGACTCCCGCGAGTGGCCTCTCAAATGCGCGCCTGCCACCCGATGAAAAGTAAGGCAGCAATCATGCTGCTCCACCATACACGCTTAGCAGGAGTCTCTCATGAAGCCACTTGCCCTTCTCTCGGCGCTCGCGTTAGTAGCCGCGTGCGCTGGTAATCCGACGGCACCTTCCGCGCAATCAGCCACACGCGCGAATATTTTGTCTGCGCCGAGCGCAGTGAGCGCCGCCGCAAATCCCTCAGGCACCGGTCAGCCAAGTCAAAGTTGTGGATCGGCGACGGCGCAGACCCAGCCCAACGGATTCGGCACTGGTGGTTTTACTCACGCCACAACCGTCTATGCTGGTAGCGACGGCACGCCATCGCTGGCGAACGGAAATTCACATGCGGTGTCGCAGTACGACGTAGCCTGCTATCAAGTCTCCAACAAATAGTGTCTCGAGCTCATCTGATCGAGGTACACGTTATGCGGACTTTTTATCTCGGACCCTGAGGCTTTAGACGAGCGAGGGCTTTACCGATGAGTAATTCGAGCGAACGGTACGAGTCAAATCCGCATCCGCAGAGCAGTCATCGCACTCCGAGTGAAATTGCTGAAGACGAGCGCGGGGTAATCGGCGGCAATGGGCATCGGCACGCGGGCAAAATTTCCGCTAACGATGGACCAGTGAAGAAGGTCAGTGAGCCCGCGGAGAAGCAGGAAAAAGAGTAATCAACTCGCGGCGACCGGCGATCTCCGTCCGCGCAAGGTCGCCGTGAGTACTACATTCACGCACGCCCAGGAAAAAAGGTTGAACACGAGCACCGCCAGTGCGGTGCCCTGATTCCTGTAAAACATGAACACCTGCGTGAACAGAATCGACAGCAGCACTCCGCGGTGAAAAAGGCGCAGCGCTGTGAGTCGCGAACGTGGCAGTGCCACAATCGCGAGAACGACGAAGGTGGACGGAATCACAGTTCCGACGATCAGCAGCCAATCCGAAACGGGCAGCTGACTCATGCCACCCGTGCCGACGATCTGCGCTGAGAGATCGCGTACGACGATCAGCACCACAGTGCCGGCGTTGATCACGAGCTGGAGCACGAACAGCGTGATCAATCCACCGAAGTGATTCGCGCGGGCCAGCACTGCTTCGTAGCCGGTGATCACGACGCGGCGGATGTGATGCGATAGTCCCTCCTTCCGCGGCTTGATCGTCGCGCCCTCGATCAGCAACGACAGGCTCGCGGTCAGCTCATCGCGCTCGGTGATGGCGGCCAGATAACGGCGCGCGCGATCACGCTCTTCAGGCTGCAGGTCGTTGATGATCGCTTCCTCGAAATCGTTGAGCGCGTTGACCAGATATTCTTCCCTGCTGACGACCCGTCGCAGCTGCAAATCGCGGAAGGCGAGATAGATCAGCACGAAGATGATGTAGATGAGCGCGATCGAAGGCTGGAAGAAATAATTGTTGTCGCGCGTGACGAACTTGCCGATCTCGTCGATGAAGAATCCGAATCCGACGCCGCCGAGTAGTGCGGCGAGCAGGCGGGTGCGATTGCCGAGGAAGGAGAGGCAGAGAAGAAGCGCCAGCGCCATCAACAGTCCGCCCCACAGCATGTGGGCGATGTGAAAGCGCGCGCCGCCGATACTCGGGTAGCCCGTAATACGGAGAATGAATCTGATCGCCAGCACCGCCGACACTCCGCCGACCACGAACAGATCGAGGTAGCGACCCGCGGCGAGGTCGCGTGGAAATGGCGTGTGTAGCGATGATTGAGTGGATCTCAGAGCAGTCCCGACCAGCAAAGGGTTGGCTTAACTTATTCGGGCGGCATTACATCACCATGGAGAGAGCAAAGATGGCAACGCGCATCGCCGGGGTCGTGCTCGCGCTGGCAGTGGTCGCAGCATGTGGACGCACGTCGTCGTCGGCACCGAGCCAGTGTCTTCAGTTTTCATCTGACCTGATGCCGGATCTCGCGCGCGGGTTGGTGAGACCTGATTTCAGGGTAGCAAATGCGTGGGCGGTGAAATCGGATCAAATGCTCGACTCGAGCGGCGTGAAATTCCCCGCTTACTTCGTGTCGGCGGACATCATCGCGCCCAATGGAGAAGCGGTCCCCGCCACCTGGGTTACGACTGCGATCACGAAACCCGGTTTGATCTGGTCAGTCTCGCCGCAGGCGCAGAAATATTCGACGTGGGCGAAGGTGGGCGACGCTTCGACGACCGGGATCAACATGCAGAGCGCCGGCGCGAAGGAATCGATCAGCTGTGTACTAAGCGGCCGCGCGACAGTGTCGAAGACAGCCGCATCGTCGACGAAGCCCTAGCGCGACATTCCAATTCGCCCGGCGAGTCATCAACTCGCTTTGTCGTAAACGTCGGTGACGTTACCGGTGACGTAGATGCCCGCGGCCGTGAGGTCTCGCCTCAACGCTATGGCGCCGCCTCCTCCCACGAAAAGAGGAACTCGTAGCGGCAATCGTGACCGCACGGCGAGAACCTCACCGACCGCACGTTCGGCGTCTTCAACGTAGAGCACGCTCAGCGCGACGACGTCGATGTGGGTGGCAATCGCTGCATCAACGATGTCGGCGGCTGGCAAATCCGCACCGAGATAGATAACCCGCCAGCCTTCCACCGCGGCGTGGGCACCGACAAGAGCGGCGCCGATAGCGTGGCGCTCCCCGGCAGGTGTTGCCACGAGAATGCTCGGCGCGTCGCTGCGCGGCGTAAAGGAGCGCATGCGCTCGACGATGATGTCGTACAGCGTCGATGAAGCAAAATGCTCGAGCGCGGGACTGAGTCGCCCCGCGTGCCACTCGTCGCCAATGCGGCGGAGGAGCGGGACTGCAACGCGCTCGAGGAATCCATTCAGTCCCAGCGTAATGATCGCGCG
>DASTGU010000079.1:0-2645 GCA_035718845.1 Gemmatimonadaceae bacterium
ACTCTCGTTTCGTTCACCGGCTTGCTCGGCTATGTGTATGGCGTGACATCTCTCTACAGCATCGACAGGCAGGCTGGCATGGCTCTACCAACGGCGTTGGGACTTGGTTCACTCAGTCTCGGAGTTCTCACGGTGCGGCCAAGAACCGGCGCAGTGTCACTCACGCTCGGTAATACCCCGAGTGCGATACTTACACGTCGACTGCTTATTGCTACGCTGATTATTCCCGTAGCGCTGGGACGAGGGTGGCTCGAGCTTCGACGCCACGATCTTGTCTCGAGAGAGCTCGCCGTATCGATGTTTGTCGTCGCGATCGTCGCGGTGTTTCTGATCGTGATTCTATGGACAGCGGTTATTCTTCGTCGCACCGAGGTAATCCGCGACGAGGCCCTTCGTGACGCGCAGGAAACACGGCGGCTCGCGGTTGCGGCAAGAGAATCGGCGGAAAATGCCAATCGTGCGAAGTCGGAATTTCTCGCGGTAATGAGCCACGAGCTTCGCACTCCACTAAATGCCATCCGCGGTTATACCGAGCTGCTGGAGATGGAAATTGGTGGCCCACTGACGGCCGAGCAGAAGACGAACGTCGCTCGCATTCGCAGAAGCGACCAGCATCTGCTCACGCTCATAGATGACCTGTTGAGCTTCACGCACATCGACGCCGGAAGAATAGAATATCGACTTTCATCGATTCCCCTCGTTGCTCTCGGCGAAAGACTGTCGGCGCTCCTCGATCCGGTTGTGCGCTCGAAGCACCTGGAGCTCGAGATTGCCATCGACACGTCTTCGCGCGTTCAGATTTATGCCGATCCGGACAAGACGATTCAGATTCTGACGAATCTTCTGATGAACGCCGTGAAGTTCACCGCGCAGGGCGGACACGTCTCACTCGCATGGGACACACAGAAGCGCGGCAACGACAACGTTGTGCTTCTCAAAGTCAGTGACACCGGGCGCGGAATTCCGGAAGACAAGCTCGAAGCCATCTTCGAGCCGTTCGTGCAGATTCGCGCGCGCGGCGCCACCATCGGCGGCACCGGGCTGGGGCTTCCCATCAGCCGTCGCCTGGCGACTGCAATGAACGGAGATCTCAGCGCCGAGAGCAATGTTGGCTGCGGCTCGATCTTTACGCTGAGTCTCCCCGCGCTATCACTCAACAGGCGCGAATCGGTAGCTCCGCCGCCGAGCGTTTAGGTCGCCCAAAACTGAGCCGCGGGCCTGCTTCTTTCTTTCGGGAGCGGCATGCGCAAACGACCTGGCTTCGGAAGTCTGCTCATCGTCGGCGGACACGAGGATAAGGAAGGCGAGAAAATCATCCTCCGCGCCTTCGTCAAAAAAGTCGGCAAAGCCGGAAAAGTCGTCGTTGCCACGCTCGCGTCCGACAAGCCGAAAGAAATGTTCGAGGATTACGAGAAGGCGCTACGCGGTCTCGGCATGCGACACGTCCATCATTTGTCGATCGAGAGCCGAGAGGAGGCAATGTCGCCGTCCAAGCTCAACGTCCTCACCGGTGCCGACGCCGTTTATTTCACCGGCGGTGATCAGCTCAAGATCACCAGCCAGATTGGTGACACTCCGATTTACAAGCGCGTCTGTGAGATCTTTGAGGCTGGCGGACTCATCGCCGGCAGCTCCGCGGGCGCGTCGATCATGAGCGAAACGATGATGGTGAGTGGAGGAAGCGACTCCACCTACAAGATCGAGTCACTGCTGAAGCTCGCACCCGGCCTCGGGTTACTACCCGGCGTCATCATCGACCAGCACTTCTCACAGCGTGGACGCATCGGTCGCCTGCTCGGCGCGGTCGCACAGAATCCGCGCATGCTTGGCATCGGACTCGACGAAGACTGTGGAATTCTCGTTCAGCGCGGTCGGTTTCAGGTGCTCGGCTCCAACGCCGTTCACGTTGTCGACGGCAGTAAAGTCACCTTCACCAATCTCACGGAAGGCGACCCCGAGGCTTCGTTGTGCATCTATGGCGTGCGACTGCACGTTCTCAATCAATCAGACTCGTTCGAGCTGAGGTCGCGTCGCCCGCGCTACCACCCGGAGCCAGTAATCAGAGAGTGGCTGGGGCTTCCGCCGAAGAAAGACTAGGGCCCCGCATACAGCACTCTTCGAGCATCTCCACGATCTCCCTGATCGTAGTCACTCCGCGATCGCGCGCGTAGAAAGTTCGGATCTCCTTGTAGCGCTCGTCCTTCGCCAGCTGCATTCCACTCTCCAGCACCCATTTTTGGAGCGCACGCGGGCGCGGCCCCCACCAGCCGCACTCCTGAAACTTGTCGTTGAGCAGAATCACGATCGGAATCGATCGCGATTTCCCGTTGGTGAGATGCGCATCCATGATGTCGAGATTCTGGTCGCGTGCGAGAATGCGCAGATCCATGTTGCTCACCGAGTCCGCGAGCTTGGCGACGATCGGAACGATGTTGACCGCGTCGCCGCACCAGTCTTCGCTGAGGACGAGCAAATGCCAATGCCCATGCAGTGCCTCGACGCGCGCCGAGTACTCGACTGGAATCATCACTCTGTGCGCGAGCGCCAGCCATAGCTCGTGATTCACAGTTGGCCGCGCCAGAAAGTCGGCGAACGATTCGCCGCCGTAATACCGGGTCCTGTTAATGATTGTCACTGCTTCGTTT
>DASTGU010000080.1:0-9571 GCA_035718845.1 Gemmatimonadaceae bacterium
GCGCGCGCGACGCGCTCATCGTTGAACGCCCATAGATCGTCCTTGCTGCCGCCGCCGCGGCCGACAATGAGCACCTCCGCTTTCCCCCAGCGTCCGACTCTCTTGATCGCCGCGGCAATCTCACCGGCAGCCGTATCGCCCTGCACCTGGGCCGGACACACCACGACCCGCGCGCCAATGTTTCGTTTGCGCAGAACGGCGACGATGTCACGCAGCGCCGCGCCGTCGGGACTCGTCACGACCGCGACGCAGCGCGGATAGTGCGGGATCGGACGCTTACGACTCGGATCGAGCAGTCCTTCCTTGCGCAGCTTGGCGAGGGTGATCTCCATCGCCTTGCGCCACAGTCCATCGCCCTCGGCGTCGATGCGATGGATCTTGAGCTGCAAATCGCCGCGCGCAGTATAGAGGGTAAGCTGTCCGCACACCACGACCTGCATTCCATCGTCAGGCGAGGCCGGGATCCGATACTGATCGCCGACCCAGACCACGCACCGAATCTGCGACGCACCATCGCGCAGACAGAAATACCAATGGCCGTTGCGGTGCTTCTTGAAGTCGCTCACTTCGCCTCGCACCCACACTCGGCGGAAGCGCGCTTCGACGACATCCTTCGCATCCATCGTCAGATCGGCGACGGAGATCGGATGCGTCGCGGATCCGATCGTCGCAACTTCGCTGCGCTCGCGCCGAGGTGGAGTCTGCTCGAAGAGATCGAATGGCAGCTGCTTCATCGCGATGCCATCTCCGCTGCGCGAACGGTGTTGAGCATCAGCATTGCAATCGTCATCGGCCCGACGCCGCCTGGGACCGGCGTGATCTTGGACGCAACCTCGCGGACGCCTTCAAAATCCACGTCGCCCTTCAGGCGCGTTCCCGATTTCGTCGAAGCATCAGCTACGCGATTGGTGCCCACATCAATCACCACCGCGCCAGGCTTCACCATGTCGCGCGTGATCATCCCCGCTCGTCCTGCCGCCACGATAAGGATGTCGGCCTCTCGCGTGTGCGCGCCGAGGTCAGCGGTGTGGCGGTGGCAAACCGTCACTGTGCAATTGGCATTTTCGTTGTCCTGCATCATGAGCGCGGCCATCGGCTTGCCGACAATATTGCTGCGGCCGACGATCACGCAATTCTTGCCCGCCGTCGTCACTCCCGATTCACGCAACAGCACCTGAACTCCCGCCGGAGTGCAAGGAATGAAACCGTCCTTCTCGCCGATCAGCATCTTTCCGACGTTCACTGGATGAAATCCGTCCACGTCCTTGTAGGGATCGATGCGGCGAATGACGGCGTCGGCCGCGATGTGCTTCGGCAACGGCATTTGTACGAGAATGCCGTGAATTTTGGGATCAGCGTTCAGCTGATCCACGCGACGTAGCAGCTCGTCCTGCGAGATCTCGACCGGCAGTTTCAGATTGAGACTGTACATGCCGGCTTCTTCTGCCGCTTTGGATTTGGAGCTGGTATAGACGACGCTGGCCGGATCTTCTCCGACGAGCACTACTGCCAGTCCGGGCTTTACTCCTCGCTCGGCGAGTTTCTTCGCCCGTTGCGCTGCCTCCGCGCGAACCTTTTGCCCGATCGCGCGTCCATCGATCAACTCAGCGGGCAAAGTCCACCGCTCGAGTCTCCCTGATCAATACCACCTTGATCTGTCCCGGATACTGCAGCTCGGCCTCGATCCGCCGCGCGATTTCCTCGGTGAGCGACGTCATCCGCGGATCGTCGATCTCCTCCGGAGTGACGATGACGCGAATCTCACGACCGGCCTGGATGGCAAAGACTTTCTCGATGCCGCGGTAGCTCGATGCAATCTTCTCGAGACCCTCGAGTCGCTTGACGTAAGTCTCGAACGCTTCGCGACGCGCTCCTGGACGCGCACCCGAAATCGCGTCGGCCGCTTGAACCAAAACCGAGATCTCGCTCTCGTGCGGCACGTCGTCGTGGTGAGCAGCGATGCAATTCACCACCAGCGGGTTCTCGCCGTACCGCGTCGCGACTTCGACACCTAGCTGGACGTGGGTGCCCTCGTGCTCGTGGGTCAGAACCTTGCCGATGTCGTGCAACAGCGCGCCGCGGCGCGCGAGGTTCACGTCGAGCGCGAGCTCGGCGGCCATGATGCCGGCGAGCCACGCCACTTCCTTCGAGTGGTTGAGAATGTTCTGGCCGTAACTGGTGCGCCAACGCATGCGGCCAATCAGTTTGATCAGCTCGGGATGCAGACCGTGGACACCGCTCTCATACGCGGCCTGCTCGCCGGTCTCGACGATCGACGTGTCCACTTCCTGCCGAGACTTGTTGACGACTTCTTCGATGCGTCCCGGGTGAATGCGGCCGTCGGCGACCAGCTTCTCCAGCGATAAGCGCGCGATCTCGCGGCGGACTGGATCGAAACAGGAGACGACGACGGTGTCTGGGGTGTCGTCGATGATGACGTCCACGCCGGTCGCGAGCTCGAACGCGCGAATGTTGCGGCCTTCGCGCCCGATGATCCGTCCCTTCATCTCGTCGTTGGGCAGCGACACCGCCGACACCGTGGCTTCGACGCTCTGTTCCGCGGCAATGCGCTGGATCGCGAGCGCGATGATCTTCTTGGCTTCGCGATCGGCGTTGCGCTTGGCGGTCTCACGGATCTCTCGGATCTTGTTCGCCGCGTCCGCCTGAGCCTCTTCTTCCATGCGGTGGATCAGCTCATTCTTGGCGTCCTGCGCTGAAATACCAGCGATTTGCTCGAGCCGGCGCCGCTCCTCGCCAAGGAGCTTCTCGAGCTCCTGCTGACGTTGAGCAACGGTCTTTTCATGACCCGCGACAGCTTCAGTGCGGCGATTGGTTTCCCGCTCGCGTTGTTCGAGCAGATCGTACTTCCGATTCAGCTGACCTTCGCGGTCGTCGACTCGGCGTTCCTCGCGCTCGACCTCTTCACGGCGTCCACGGATCTCGGCTTCCCATTCTTCGCGGACCTTGATCAGCTCTTCTTTGCCGCTCAGTACGGCGGCTTTGCGCAGACTCTCTGCCTCGCGCTCGGCGTCGGTGACGATGCGCTTGGCGGTCTCTTCAGCGGTTGCCTTGGCTTGTTGCTGTCGGCGCAGCTCGTTGCCGCGTCCAATCCTGCTTCCAATAAAGAAAAAAACCGCGCCGGCAACGATGAACAGAAGTATGCCAGCTGCGGCTAACCAGGCAGTAGTCGTCATAGTCCAGATCTATGTTGGGCCCGCGGGATACCCACAGGCGGCCCCTATCGCGCCGGAAAGTCGTCGCGTAGTTGGACTCTAAGCTAGTGGTGTTTCGCGGCTTAGGCCATAACCATCTCGGCGTACGGTCCGTAATCCGTAGCTGGCAATCACAAAACGGAAGCTCCGAGCTCCAAGCTTAGTGAGCAGCTAGGCTCCGAGCTTTGCTACCACTCTTAACCGCAGCGGTGAGCTCACAGCTAGCTCCGAGCTCGATGCTGCGCATGGATAGAGTAGAGCCGCTCGCCGCGTAGCTGCTCACTAAGCTGAAGCCCTCGCAGCTTCTTTTTTGTGATTGGTAGCTACGGATTACGGACTAGCCGCCGAGATGTCAGTCTTTCCGTTTGGCCGGCGGCAACCACGGCCTGATCTCCCCGCTCAGCCGTCTCATCGCTCCCGCCAGGTCCTCGCCCCCCTCTCGGACATCAAACAGCTCGTCGGTGATGGAGAGAGCGGCCAGAATCGCCGCCTTCTGGGTTTCGACGATATTGCCGGCCCGCATGGTCTCGCGGATCACCTTGTCGACGTGCTCGGCCACGGCGCGGGTGCGCTCGGGGCTGGCGTCGCTGCGAATCGAGTATTCGTCGCCCAGGATGCTGACTTTGACGACGTTCTTTTTGGAGCTCAACGGGCGGCCGCTCCGTCGTGCTGCTGCCTGAGGAATCGAACCCGATCGATCATCTGCTGAGTGCGAGCGCGCGCAGCCTCGAGTCGCTTCTCCAGGCCGGCGTTCTCACGCTCGAGGAACGACATCCGCTCGGGTGATGCCACGCCTTTCACGCCAGTCTCGCCCAGTGATTTGAGTTTCGCTTCGGCCTGAAGCGCACGCCGACGAAATGAGGCGAGCTCATCTCCCAGGTGTTTCACCAGCTGCTCCAGCTCCGCGAATGCCGCGACTTCAGGACGTACGCTGTCTGACACCCAGTTCTCCTTCGAGCGCTTTTACAATTTTCGCCGTGCGTTCCTGCACTTCTTTGTCCTTTAGTGTGCGCTCAGGGTCCCTGAAGGTCAACGCCCACGCGAGACTACGCGAGCCCTCAGGAATTCCCTGGCCAATGAACTCGTCGAACAACGTCAGGGTCTCCAGCAGCTTGCCCGCTTCTTTGCGAATGACTCCCTCGATTTGCGCGGCCGTCACACTCGTCGATGCAATCAGCGCGAGATCCACCTGAGCCCTCGGCGTCGCCGGAATCGGCTCGTATCGGCGCGCCTTGCCCGCACTCTGCGGCAGCGCTTCGAGATTGAGCTCGACGCCGAACGCAGGATGCGCCCACACCGGCGCGTCGAGAGTGAGTCGGCGCGCGGTGCCGATACTCGTCCCGTCGGCCTTCACGTCCCAAAGGACGTCACCAGTCCCCGGCACCAGCTCCATCCGCGCGTAAGGGTAGGCGACCGATGCCGCGCGCTCGGCGAGGAACTTGATGTCCCAGTCGTCGTAGCTCGGTTGAATCGCTTTGGTGAAGTGGGTCGGTGATCGCTGACCCATCACCAGCACGGCGACGTGCATCTCTTCGTGCGGCAGCGCCGCGAGCTTTGGGCCCGGCGCGGATGCGTTGGTCGCGCTGGCAAAGAATGCGGTGCCGATCTCGAACAGCCGCACGTTGCCCTGCATGCGCGCGAGATTGTATTCGGCGCGACCGATCAACGTCGTGAGGAGATCGCCGCGCAGGTACGCTTCGTCTTCGGCGAGCGGATTGGTGACGCGAACCGTCCCACCTTTGTTCGCCGCGACGAATGGCATCGGCCGCACTTCGTTGAGTCCGGCGCCCACCAGCGCTTCCTGGAGACGCTTCGTCACAGCCACGAGCGGCGCGTCGGGCACAGCGCTACTTCTGAACGGACGCAGCTCCGATGAGAAGGTGTCGTAGCCACGCAGCCGCGCAACTTCTTCCGCGAGATCGACATCAGCTTTCACATCGTGTCGCCAGCTTGGCGGCGTGACCTTGATGACTTCCTTCGCCTCCGGAGCGATTCTGAAACCGACGGAGCGGAGGTTCTTTTCGACTTCGCCGATGTCGACGCTTTCGCCGAGCAGGCGGTTCACGCGCGCCAGACGCAGCGAGACAGGCTGTGGCCGCTTCGGCAGCGGATAAAGATCGATCGGACTTCCCTGTGGAATGCCGCCGGCGATTGAAAGAATCAATCGAACTGCGTAATCGACGAGCCCCGGAATCGCATCGACATCGACGCCACGCTCGAAGCGATAGCTCGCGTCCGTACTGAGATTCAGCCGACGTCGGGTGGCGCGAGTGCGACCCGGATCGAACGCTGCGACTTCGAGGAAGATCTCGGTGGTTTCGTCGGTCACTTCGCTGCCACTCCCGCCGATGATCCCGCCAATCGCCTGTGCGCGCTCCGCATCGCCGATCACGACCGCACCCGGCGGCAGCGTGCGATCGACGCCGTCGAGGGTCTTGATCAACTCTTCGCCACGCGTCTTACGCACGACAACGTTGCCGCGGGCGAGCTTCTCGAGATCGAAGGCGTGCATCGGCTGACCGAAGCCGTGTAACATGTAGTTGGTGACGTCGACGACGTTGTTGATCGAGCGCAGACCAACTGACTGTAGCCGGCGCACCAGCCAGTCAGGGCTCGGCGCGATTTTCAAACCAGTGATCACGGCACCCGCATAGCGAACGCAGCCTTCACTGTCCTCGAGCTTGACCGTGACGTCACCCACTTTGCCCGACGTCGCTTTCACCGTGTGGGTGCGAATGACGAAGCTCTTCTCGCCCTGGATCTCGGGCCGCGTCAACGCGGCGCCGGTCGCCGCGGCAATCTCACGCGCGAGGCCTTCGTGGGAGAGCAGATCCGGACGATTGGGCAATACATCGATGACGAGCCGCGTGTCACCAAGTGGCATCACATCGAGCAAACGCGTTCCCGGCTCGGCGGTCAACGAAAGCGCCATAATGCCTTCGTGATCCTGGCCGAGTCCGAGCTCGCGTGCCGAACACAGCATGCCTTCGGAGGTCTCGCCGCGAATTTTTCGCTTCTCGATCTTGAGCCCGCCGGGCAACGTCGAGCCCACCGGCGCGAATGGGTAAAGCGTATCAGCGGTGACGTTCTGCGCCCCGCAGACGACTTCGCGCAGCACTCCCCCGCCGGCGTCGACCTTCGTCATCCAGAGGTGATCGGAGTTGGGATGCTTCTTCACCTCGACAACGCGGCCGACGACGATGTCGCGCAAGTCGTCGCGCAGCGAGACCAGATCGTCGACGGTCGCGCAGCGCGAAGTCAGCAGATCTCGCAGCTCGGTTGGCGTCAGATCGAACGGGACGAACGCCCGCAACCACTCGTACGACGCGTTCACCTGGAGATCTGGTAGAGGAAGCGCACGTCCGAATCGTAGAGGATCCGAATGTCGGGGATGTCGTAGCGCAGCATCGCGATGCGCGCCGGACCCATGCCGAACGCCCAGCCGGTGTACTTGTCTGCATCGAGGCCGGCGGCGTTGATCACCGATGGGTGCACCATGCCCGAGCCGAGTATCTCCATCCAGCCAGTGCCCTTGCAGCTGGCGCAGCCGGAGCCGTGACAGAGCTGGCACTCGACATCCATTTCGGCGGACGGCTCGGTGAACGGGAAGTAGCTCGGGCGGAAGCGCGTTTTCGTTTTTCCGAAGAAGCGATTCGCGAAGTGAGTGAGCGTGGCTTTGAGATCGACGAAGCTGACGCCTTCGTCGATCGCCAGTCCCTCGATCTGCGCGAACATCGGCGCGTGGGACGCGTCGAAGAAGTCGCGACGATACGCATTGCCTGGCGAAAGAATGCGAATCGGCGGCTTGTACTTCTGCATGGTGCGGATCTGCACCGGCGATGTGTGGGTGCGCAGCAGCACACTCTCACTCAGATAGAGCGTGTCGTGCAGATCGAGCGCCGGGTGATCAGGCGGGAAATTCAGCGCGGTGAAGTTGTACCACTCGGTTTCTGCTTCGGGTCCGAGGGCAATGGTGAAGCCGAGTCCCCGGAAAATGTCTTCGATCTCTTCGATTACCAGTGTCACCGGATGCTTCGAGCCGAGCCATTGGCGGCGCGCGGGCATCGTGAGATCGACGCTCTTCTTCGACGTGCTGGCGGCATCGAGCTGGCGACGACGGTCGTCGAGCGCGGCCTCGAGCTTCTGCTTGACGGCATTGATCAGCGATCCGCCTTCTCGCAGCTCCGCCGGAGACAGTGTCGGTAGCTGCTTGAAGAGGTCCGGCAGCCGCCCCGACTTTCTGCCGAGCAGCGTTGTGCGCGCTTCCTCGAGCAGCGTCGTGGTCGTGGCGGCGTCGATCAGCTTCTCGCCGTCAGCGGCAATTGCAGTGACAAGTTGCTGGAATTCAGAAAGAGTCACGATTCGTCAGCATAACGGGTGAGCGCGGCTGCGGAAAAAGCAAAAGGACTCTACCGCGCGGTTTTCACATTAGCGCCGGCAGAGTCCTTTTTGAATCCTTGCGAGCAGACGTTACGCGGCGTCCAGAGCTGATCTCGCCTTGTCGGCGAGAGCGGTAAACGCTTCGGCGTCGTTGACGGCGATATCGGCGAGCAGCTTACGATCGATCTCGACGCCCGCTTTCTTGAGTCCGTTCATGAACACGGAGTACGACATTCCGTTCTGGTGAGCGCCAGCGTTGATGCGGATGATCCAGAGCTTGCGGAAATCGCGCTTCTTGTTCTTGCGATCGCGGTAGGCGTACTTCCAGCCGCGCTCGACGTTCTCTTTAGCGGGACGCCAGAGTTTGCTGCGGGCGCCGAAGGCACCGCGCGCAGCTTTCATGATCTGCTTTTTGCGCTTGAGTCGCGCGACGTTTGATCTTACGCGTGGCATTTAGTGATTCCTCTTAAGCCTGCAGCAGGCGCTTGAGATGCTTCGTCTCGCCTGAGGTGTGAATGTCAGATGGCCGACGCAGACGACGCTTTCTCTTCGACGTCTTCTTGGTCAGGATGTGGCTCTTGAACGCTCTCATGCGTTTGATCTTTCCCGAGCCAGTGATTTTGAAGCGCTTTCTCGCGCCCTTGTGAGCCTTCATTTTCGGCATTGCCTGGTTCCTTTATGTCTATCTCGTGAGTGCTACGCGAGAATGATTCTTTAGCAGTTCCCGCCTACCGCCTCCCGCCTCCCGCTACTTCGGCGCGAGAATCATCGTCATGAACTTCCCTTCGAACTTCGCGTCGGCTTCAATCTTGGCGACGTCGGACAACTCCTGAGCGACACGCGTCACTACCTGTCGACCCAGCTCGGGGTGGGCGATCTGCCTGCCCCTGAACATCAGCGTGATCTTCACCTTGTTTCCCTCGCCGATGAACTCGCGCGCGTGCCGAGTCTTCGTCATGAAGTCATGCTCTTCGATTCCAGGGCGGAACTTCACTTCCTTGAGGTGAATCACGTGCTGCTTTTTCTTAGCCTGGCGGGCCATCTTGGCCTGCTCGAACTTGAACTTCCCGTAATCCATGATGCGGGCAACGGGCGGCCTCGCCATTGGTGCTACTTCGACCAGATCCAACCCCTGCTCGATTGCGGCAGCGAGTGCGGTTTCAACGTCCATGATGCCGAGCTGTGCGCCATCGGCAGCAATTACTCTGATCGGACTGATGCGGATCTGTTTGTTGACGCGTACGCGCTTGGTAGTGTCCTGGATACGCCCCTCTTCGATACTGGAAAACAAAAACGCGGACCCAATTTTGGAGTCCGCGCGGCGACACTGAGTCCGGTGAGGACGCAATGTCATGGCTTGAACTCCTGCAGCACGCCTCGAAATCGAGGGCCAAAGGGTGGAGCGATCCGCCCGGATCACCCGCTTATCGCATTGTGAGGACGGAAGATAGCCGCGACGGGTTACATCTGCAAGGGAATTTCAGGGGAAATTCCCTATGGTTTCGCGCGTCTTAAGGCTATGCGAAATGATTTCAGCTTTCGGGTCGCTTTGGCGATGCCTAGATTCGCCGCATGACGAAATCCGTCATTGGCGGGCGCGCGGAAAAGCGGATTACGGTGGACGGCATCGGCGGCGTTTTCATCTACGCCAACGACGCAAAGGCGCTGTCCAACTGGTACGCGCACCACTTCGGCATGCGCATCGAGACGTACGAGGACGGCAAGGTCTACGGCACCGAGTTCAAGTACCGTCGTCTCAGCGATTCGTCGAAAATCGACTCCACGGTTTTCTCGATATCTCAATCGAAGACCCAATTGCCCGCGGAGCGACGCGAGTGCGTGGTCAACTACCGCGTTCGTGATCTTTCCGCGTTTCTCGCCCAGCTGAAGGCCGACGGCATCGAGCCGGAGAAGACCGAGGACTACGACTACGGTCGGTTCGCGTGGATACGGGATCCTGAGGGGAACCGGATCGAGCT
>DASTGU010000081.1:0-2739 GCA_035718845.1 Gemmatimonadaceae bacterium
GTTTAGAGAGCGCGTTTCATTTTGGTGATCATCCTACTGATCGCATCGCAATGCTCGAAGGCTTCGCGCAGCATAGGTGATTCCACATAGCCCAGACGCTCAGCTAGTGTCAGTTGAACCTCCACCTCTGCCAATGAGCCTCGCGCGATCGACAAAAAGTTCTTGTACTCTCCGCGATTGGTACGGGAATGGCCTTCCGCAATATTGGACGGCACCGAAACCGCCGCGCGCCGTAACTGTGTGGAGAGCCCGAAGCGCTCGGATGTCGGGAAAGCTTCCGTGATTCTATAAACGTCGAGCGCGAGAGACATCGCTCTCTCCCACACTCGTAGGTTCCGATAGTTTCCACCGAGCGTTCGTAGCTCCATGGAATCGCAATCAATCGCACACGAGCAGCTGCTGGATAACCAAAAGGCGGCGCAGAGAACCGTCTAGTCGCCGTTCCCGCCTCCCGCCTCTCGCCTCTCGCCTCTCGCCTCCCGCCTCTCGCCTCCCGCCTCCCGCCTCTCGCCTCTCGCCTCTCGCCTCCCGCCTCTCGCCTCCCGCTATCGCGCCGCCCGCAACCAGTCGGCGGGATCCACCGCGGGTCCACCACGTCGAATCTCGAAGTGGAGGTGTGGCCCCAGCGCCGGATCACTCACTCCGACAGTCCCGATCGCCTGACCTTTGATCACCCGCGCTCCTTTGCGCACGTCCATTCGCCCGAGAGAGCCGTACACGGAGTAGTCGCCGCCGCCATGCTCGAGGATGATGGTGTTGCCGTAGGTGCCCATCGGTCCCGCGTAGGCGACCGTTCCAGCTGACACCGCTTTGACCGATGTGCCCGCAACGGCGGTGATACCCACGCCGTTCCAGCGAGTGGTCGTGTTGTTTGGATTGACCTGACGGCCGAAGCGATAAAGGAAAGTGCCGTTCACCGGCCAATCGAGCCGGCCGATGTCAGTCGTGCGGATCGAGCTGGGGCTGGCGCTCGTGGCGCGCGAACCGGCGCGCCGTCGCTCCGCCTCGAACGACGCAATGAAGTTGTTCAGGCGCGATTCGCTCTTCTCCAGCTCAGCCAGCCGAGCCCTGGTCCGCTTGGTGTCCTCCTGAACCCGCTGAAGGCTGCGCGCCTGTTGCTGCTCTAGGTCCGCCAGCCTCGCCGCTTCCTTTTCCTTCTCCGAGCGATTTTCGGCGACGCTGCTCTGCAGGCGCACCAGCTGTCCGTGCTGCGCCTCGATTTTTTCATGCAGCTCGTCCAGGCGGTTCACCAGGCCTTTGTCACGAAGTGCGAGCAGGTGCAGATACTTGTAACGTGCGACGAGCTGGCCCACCGACTTGGAAGAAAACAGCACTTCGGCGGAATAGAGTGGGCCGCGTTTGTATATCTCGATTAATCGACGTTGCAGGATCTCGCGTTTGATCGCTGCCTCCCGCTCTGAGTTGGCGAGCTCAGTGGTTGTGTTGTCTACTTCCTCGGTGATCGCAACCATCTGCTGATCGAGCGACTTGACCATTCGAGCCGTCGCGTCATGCTGCTTGTCGAGCAGATTCACTTCATCGCGGAGCTCGTGAGCGGTGTTTTGCAGGCCGTTCATCTTTTGCTCGAGCTCGTCTCGCTCGGCGCGAATACGCGCCAGCTCTTCGCGCTGTGCGTTGACGCGCGCTTCGGCGTCAGTCTGAGCGAGTGACACCTTTGGAAACGAAACAGCGACCGCGACCAGCAGTGCCGCCAACCTCAAACGCGGCGTAGATGCCTCCCCACCGACACCAGGCTACCCAACACACCCATCATCGCACCGCCGATCACGCCGAGGAACATCATCTGCCGATCGAAGAAGATCGTCTCGATGAAATACTCGTTGACGACTCGGTTGGTGATCCAGACGAGCAGCAGCGCCAGCAATCCACCGAAAACACCTTTCACCAACCCGTCGATCAGAAACGGCATGCGAATGAACATGTCGGTCGCACCGACCAGTCTCATGATCGAGATCTCCTTCGCGCGCGCCAGCACTGTCATGCGAATGGTCGCGCCAATGATGATCACTGCGACGGCGGCGAACGCGACGCCAAGCGCGATTCCAGCGACGGTTGCGATGTTGCGCAGGCGATAGAGCTTCTCGACCCATTCTTCGCCGTAACGCACGTCATCGACGAAGTGGTACGTCTTGATGCGATCGGCGACTGACTTCACGATTGCCGGGCTGCGCATGCCCGGTCGGAGATGGACTTCGATCGAAGCGGGGAGTACTCCGGCCTCGAACACATCGGCAAACTCACCCATCTCTTTGCGGGCCCGGTCGAGCGCTGCTTCCTTCGACACGTAATCGACCCGCAGTACTTCGGGGAAGTGGCCGATATCCTTCATTGCTGCGGCAACGTTCTCGATATCCGCGCTGTCGCTCAGGAATGCGCGGACTTCGACGCGCTCCTCGACTTGCTCCAGTGCGCGACGAATGTTGATCGCGACCAGCCCGAACAATCCAAACGCGAACAGTGAGAACGCGATCGTCACTACTCCCAATGCGCTCAACAACGGCGACCGCCGAGAGGCCGTCAGCGCTTCGCGTGCAGACCGCATTAAATGGCGTCCGCCGAGCTGGTTGGCGTCTCGGGAGCAGGAGTCTCTTCATCGAACGGAGGCGGCGGTGTGCCCGGCGTCTCAGCGGAATCGAAAACCAGCCGTCCGTGATTGAGCTCGATGGTTCGATAGTTGGAGCGCCGCACCAGATCCAGATCGTGCGTCGCCATGATCAC
>DASTGU010000082.1:0-2482 GCA_035718845.1 Gemmatimonadaceae bacterium
GGATACACATAAGGATTGGGGAGATCTGTCCCCGCGAGCAGCGGAACGCCAGCGCGGTTTATGGGAGCAATCAGGTCAGAGTGCAGCTGGCCCAACGCACCCTCCCGTCTGGCCAAATCATTCGGCATCGATGTCCAGAGATCGCGCAGCATCTTCGGGATGTAGGCGATCAGCGAATCGTTCGCCCCATGACCGCGCTCGGCGCGCTCACCGATCCCCAGCAACACGATCAGCGTCGGACATTGCCATGTATCATTCCGCCGAAAGCGCGCGAACAGGGCAGCGGCTTTCGCGGAATCGAAGGTCGCCCTCAGGCGAGCGGCGTCCGGAACGTAGCCGTGTTTCTGAGCGACGGCCTCGAGCTCCTCGGCTTTGATCTTCGCTTCGTCGCTCGACGTTCCGACGTCAACTTCGGTCAGGTGCTCGAGACTTTTTTGCCCAGCATCCGATGCCTCGGCGGCGGTCAACGCATAAGGCACGTGACCGACGAATGGGATTCCTTCGGCCTTCGCCTCGCTGTCGATCGCGTAATACAATTCCCGCGGCAGCGACGAGTAAACCTTGATGAAGTCGACGCCACTCGCTTTGAGCTCGCGCACTGCCGCTCTTGCTTCGGCCGGCGTCGTTACGATTCGCGCGGCGGGCAGGTATGAGTTCGGCCCATCGATTGCCGGTCCCGCGATAACGAGTCGCGGCCCGACCATCGCACCACTGATTACCGCGCGCCTGATCGAGTCGATGACGGGCAGAATGCTGTGCATGTCCCGCGCGCCGAGCACGCCGTTGGCGACCAGCAACGGCAGAAAGATCCGCGCGGCACCCGGAGGCCAGCTGAGATGGACGTGCATGTCCCACAGTCCGGGAATGAGATACTTGCCGCGCCCGTCGACGACTCGCGCGCCGGCGGGAACGCGAATTTCACGCGCAGGGCTCAGCGCGGCGATGGTTCTGCCCGAGATCTCCACCGTCATGTCGGGCCGCGCGGCTCCGGCGATGACATCGATGACGGAGACGTGTGTGATGTAAAGAGGAGCGGTCTGCGAAACCAGCGGCGCCGCGAGTGATGCCAGCGCAGTCAAGGCGCAGCAGACAGTTCTCATCGCTGCGGGTTACCTCTTGGGAATAGAATAGAGCACACCATGGTTTCTTACGTAGACACTCCCGCGAAAGGAACCGTTGACTGGATTATGACAGTACATGTGATTGGCCGAACCGGACAGGCTTTCGTATGTTCGGGTATGCGCTCAGCGGCTGGCGTTATCGCAGCGACAGTTCTTGCACTCGCGCCATTGAGTATTGGTAGCGCGCAGACTTCCGGGCTCCGCTTCTCGATCTCGTTCCCGAAGTCGATTCACGCCGAGCCGATTACCGGGCGAGCGTTTCTGGTAATCAGCAGGGATTCGAGTCCTGAGCCGCGATACCAGATGCACCCGCTCGATCGTGCCTTGCCGACGTTCGGCCGAGACGTCAACGGTCTTGCCGCGGGAGCGCCGGTGACCATCGACGCCAGCGTTGCCGGTTATCCGCTGAAAAGTCTCAGCGATCTTCCCGCCGGCGACTACTACGCGCAAGCGGTGCTCAACGTCTACACCGAGTTTCATCGCGCCGATGGACACACCATCTGGGCGCACATGGATCAGTGGGAAGGGCAGAACTTCGTGACGTCGGCCGGGAATCTTTACAGCGTCCCGCAGAAATTTCACGTCGATGCGCGCACTGTTGGAACGCACGCCCTGGTGCTCACCATGGTGAATCCGCCGCGACAGATCCCGCCCGACACAAAATGGGTGAAGCAGATAAAGATCCAGAGCAAGCTTCTCTCTGCTTTCTGGGGCAGGCCGATCTACATCGGCGCAAGCGTGCTTCTACCCGCTGGCTACGACGATCATCCCGACGTGCACTACCCGGTGATCTACGACCAGGCTCACTTCGGTCTCCGGCCGCCACTGCGTTTCACCGAGAGCACTCGGCCATTTTCGCCCGAAGTCGTCGCCGAGATGGTGGACAACGGTCAGGACACCCCGCTCGAATTCAGCAGCGCGTGGACTGGTCCGGCGTTCCCGCGCATGATCGCGATTCTTTTCCAGCACCCGACGCCTTACTTCGACGATTCATACGCGGTGAATTCGGCGAACAACGGGCCGTACGGTGACGCGATTCTCACCGAGCTCATTCCGTATCTCGAGCAGCATTTTCGAATTATTGCCAAGCCGTACGCGCGCGTGCTCACTGGTGGATCGACCGGCGGTTGGGAATCGCTCGCGCTCCAGATCCATCACCCGGATTTCTTTGGTGGAACGTGGACCGAGTATCCCGATCCTGTCGACTTTCGTCACTATGGCCAGGTCGACATCTACGCCGACACCAACGCGTTTGTCTTCACCGGCGCCGGCGGTTCGTTTGTCGGTCCCGCCAGCGAGTGGCAGCACCGCGAGCGATTCCTGATGCGCACGGCCGCTGGGCAGCCTGTCGCGAGTCTACG
>DASTGU010000083.1:0-5016 GCA_035718845.1 Gemmatimonadaceae bacterium
TGACAACCGACATCCTCAGAGCGGCAGTGCTCGGTCTGGTCGAAGGCGCCACCGAGTTCATTCCCGTCTCATCCACCGGACATCTGATCCTGGCCGGCCACGCGATCGGCTTCGTTGGCCAGCGCGCGGACGTGTTCGAGATCTTCATCCAGCTGGGCGCCATTCTCGCGGTAGTTTGGCAGTACCGCGCGTTTTTGCTGCGCACGATCGGCGACGCGGTAAGGGTTCGCGAATCGCGCCGGTTCATCATCGCCCTGTTCATTGCGTTCCTGCCAGCCGCGATCGTTGGCCTTGCTACGCATCACTGGATTACCGATCACCTCTTCACACCGCGAGTGGTGATTGCGGCGCTGATCGTTGGCGGCATCGCCATTCTGGCGATCGAGCACTGGCGTCCGTCGCCGCGGATGGAGACGGTGCTTGAGATTGGCTTCGGCACCGCGCTGGGAATCGGCATCGCGCAGGTGTTCGCGCTCGTGCCGGGAGTGTCGCGGTCTGGAGCGACCATCATGGGGGCGCTGCTACTCGGTGTAGCGCGGCCGGCCGCTGCAGAGTTCTCCTTTCTCTTGGCGATCCCGGTGATGTTCGCCGCAACTTTGCTTAGCCTTGCCGGAAATATGAATGTCCTCTCGGCGAGCGACATTCCGGTATTCGCCACCGGTTTCGTGGTGTCATTCGTCACCGCGCTCGTCGTGATTCGCTGGCTGATCCGTTTTGTCTCCCACCGCTCGTTCGATGTATTCGCGTGGTATCGGATCGGCTTTGGACTTTTGTTGCTGGTGCTGCTCGCGTCCGGGCAGCAGTGGATGCAGTGATCGGTCGCGCCGTATGCCGCTCGGCTCCGCCGGCGCCCCTAGAACTACGATGAAGGCCAGCCTCTTAGTCTTATTGGCGATGCCGATTGCCGCCTGCGGAAACACTTCGACCACGTCGGAGGTCGCATCCGTGCCTGTTCGACAGGGGCGGGTCGTGATCTATCGACACGACTATCAACACGCCTCTACCGGTGGCAGCTGGGTCGAATGGCAAGCGGTTTACGAGCGTCCGAGCTTCGTTGTATTCTCGCAGAAGAAAACGCTGGTCGGCCCCGATCGTGAGCCCCTTGAGCTGAAACGAGCGAACGACAGTACAGTCCAGATCTCCGGCGCGGCGTACAGCGGCGGCAATCCGTGGCGCACGTTCATGATTCCGCGTAACTAGCCGCGAACATCACTCGACCTTCACCTCTGCGAGGTGAGCCTCGGTTGATTTGAAGGAATCGCCGACTCGAGCGCGCCCAAAAACCTGATCGAAGAAGGATCTCACCAGCTCGCTCGTAATCGTCAATCCTCGGTCGGGGTCAATCGATCCGAACTTCATCCAGCGCGCTTCTCGAGGTTGAGCGCGCGCCGAGACAAGCGCAGCGTCCGTGAAATTAAGGTGAAGCGTCCCGTTTATCCGGACGCGATTCGCGGATGCAGATTCACTGGAGAGTGCGGTCCACTCATCGGTGCGACGCTTTTCGCTTCTCTCGAATCCCTGGCGAGTGAGCTCGACGCGCTTCGCGGGCCAATCTGACGGAAACTCCTCGGGCGTCGGCAAATCGGAGTTGATGAGGAGAAGCGGTTGGTGCGGACGGACTTCGCGGACATCGCCCATCACGTCACCGTCGATGTTGATCGCGGCACGTATCGCCGTATCGCGGGCGGCGATCGCAAACGAAGTTGCGCCACCGATCGAGTGACCGAATGCGCCAATGCGGCCGAGGTCGACGCGGCCACGCAGAAAGCCTTGGGCGTCGAGCTGGCGAATCTCGCGCAGCACGAGAAGCGCGTCCTCCTCTATGTAGTGTTGTTCCGTCGCGATGCTCGCACCGTTGCCGAGTGTTTGTCCCACCACGCGCCCGTCGGGAAATACGACGGGGTTCGAAAACCCCGTGGGCGAAAACCCGACGACTATATAGCCATGGCTGACGAGATTCTCGATGAGCACGCTGTAGTCAGTCGCCAGCCAGCTCAAGCCGGGAGTAAAGAGAAGAACGGGTAGCCGCGAACTGGCGGGAAGCAGCGTCGCGTTGGTTTGCGCGTGCACGCTGAATTCTCTCATCGCGTTGGCGATATCTGGCCCGAGCTTGGTTCTTAGCGATTCGAGTCGAAGCGTCTCCCATTCGGGTGGCAGCGAGACCTGAGCCTCGGCGCCTTTGTGTACAGCGGCGGGATACCAGACGAACGCGCTGACTTGTCTCCAACGCGTCGTATCGGTCGGCTCGCGACGCGTGCTGTCGGTCCAGACGAAGGCCTGTCTTCCCACTGCATACGGCCCAGTCGGCGTTGGATGATCGATCTGGGCCTGCATCACGGACGCCGCTACGACGATCGCCGCTGCGGTCACAGCAATGGTTGCAAGGTTGTTGGTCATTCGGGACAAGAGGGGTATCGTTTCGACAGCAGGCACCACCTTCTGACACTCATGTCCGTGGAAGCGTTGTTCAGCGAGATTCGGCGTCCGAGCCGGCGGTGGACAGGGTCAGTAGAAACATTGCGCCCTGCTGCGACCTGACTGCGTGGCGCACCCGGCGGTCGAGCGCGACCAAAGCTCCCGTCGCGTAGGTTCTCGTTTCACCGCCGGCCGTTAGCTGCAGCTCACCTTCCACGACGTGAATTGAGATCGGCCCCGCCGCGTCGTGCTCGTCCAGGCTGCCGCCGGCCGCCAGCCCCACCAGCGTCAGGCGGAGCGGACCTTCTTTGACGAGTGTGCGTGCTATTCTGAGACGTCCGCCAACGAGCTCCTCACGAACGACGCGCATCTCTTCGTCGAGATCGAACGCCAGAACTTCACCGGCCAGCGATCGGTGAACTGGGCTCATGCTCTCCTCCTCGTTCGCACCATGCCCGAACAGTATGCAGCTGACTTCGTCGCGTCCACAGCCGCCACCATAGGCTGTTCCGAAGCCGGCGAGAAAACCACCACCGACAACTGAGACACCGCCACGCACAGTGAGGAGCGCACGCCAGCTGAAGATCTCGTCAAGGGTGCTCTTCCTGAGGCCGGCATACTCGATGATCTTCCAATCAGACGGAACCGGGCGGAAGATCTTATGATGATTGCCGGCCAGCGCGCGCTCGCCGTTAGACGCGGGATCAACCTCAGTTACGTAACGATTGCCTACAACAGCCTCGAGGCAATCGGGTCACTGGTTGCCGGCGTCTTGGCGGGCAGCGTCACCCTCATCGGTTTCGGAGCCGACAGCGTGATCGAGGTCACGTCGAGCTGCGCTGCGCAGTGGCGTCTGCGCGCAGACATCGACGAGGCAGCGCGTCACCGCGTCGAGTGGGCATCGCGCAAGATCATTGGCTGGTCGTTCGTGGCACTTGCCATCTATATAGTAGTCGACAGCGTCCACTCGTTGTGGACTCGAGAAGAGCCATCGAAGAGCATTTTCGGAATGGTGGTCCTGATTCTTTCCGTCATCGTGATGCCGGTGCTGGCGCGCGCGAAACGAAAAGTCGCCATCGACATCGGCAGCCGCGCTCTGACCGCCGACGCGATGCAGACATCTCTCTGCGCCTGGCTGTCGGTAATCGCGCTGGCGGGTGTTGCACTGAACGCGCTGGTCGGCTGGTGGTGGGCTGATCCACTGGCGGCGCTGGCGATGACTCCGATCATTATCAATGAGGGAATCGAGGGCATACGCGCCGAGAAGTCACTGGATGACGACTGCTGCTGACGTCGAGCGTGGAAAGTATACCCGACGGGACAATGTTGAGTCCCTTCGGTGATCGACCGTCACCTCGTTGCTGCTGCCCTACTTCGTGCCGCCGACTAGGCGGCCGACAGTTTCCTTTCGCCCGGTGCCAGAATGGGCGCCTTCAACAGAATGAGGGTGATCCATGGAATGAATGCGGCGAAATATCCAATGCAAAGAAGCGCAGAAAAATCGGTAGCCAGTTAGCTCGCGCGATTCTCTTCATTCGCCCTCCTAGCGCGTAGCAACGTTCCCAGCTCGAATATCCCGACCCCGGAAAGGGGCGTTCACAAACAAGGAGATCAAGCAGAAGTCAAAGACGCCGGCGGCAATCGGTACGAGTCCGACCAGAGCGAGAGCGGTTCCCCCGGCTGAATGCATCGACCATCCCCAGGCAACGAGCGCAACTCCGATAACAATGCGGAGCCACCTGCCAGCTGCCGAAACCATGAAGCGCGCGAAGCGCGATGTCTGGACAGCCATCGTTCCTCCTTTTCAATCGATTCGTAACGGAATTATTGATCGGGAGTCGCGCAAAGTCTGTAAGGCGTGCCCCGACGATTATAGGGCGATCCCTGATACCTGCTACGACCGCTGTGTCAGTCACCATTGAGATTCCGGTTATTCCTCACGTAGGTCGAAGGTCACTCATGTCCTGAACTGAAATCTGATCGGCGACCCTGCACCGGGCGCTGCCTCGTGGCATTTTTCGCAGCCGGTTTCACAAGCAGTCAGGCGTACGCCGTTACGCTCGCGAGGAGGATAACGTTGAGTCGACGCAGAATGGAGGGCGACTTTGCGGAGCACCGGGAGACAGTTGCGCCACTCATGCTGTTCTTCAACGTCATCCACGCGAACGACACATCTCTAGTAGGGGGCAAAGGCGCCAACCTCGGCGCCCTCACTCACGCCGGCGTGCGAGTTCCGCCCGGCTTCTGTGTCACCACCCGCGCGTACGAGCTGTTCATCGCGCAGCTACCGGACAGGGACGCGCGATTCGCGGCGCTCGACAAGCTCGATGGTACCGATGTAGAGGCCGCGCGACGTGCCGCAGAAACTATGCGCGCCGCGCTGAACGAGCTTCCTGTCCCCGCGGACGTCGCCGAGGCCGTGAAAGAGTCCTGGCACTCACTCGGTGTCGATGACCCACTCGCAGTGCGATCGAGCGCGACCGCTGAGGATCTCCCCGGCGCCAGCTTCGCCGGACAGCAGGACACTTATCTCAACGTGCGTGGTGAGGCGCCGCTGCTCGATGCGGTGCGACGTTGCTGGATTTCGCTCTTCACCGATCG
>DASTGU010000084.1:0-4840 GCA_035718845.1 Gemmatimonadaceae bacterium
GCCGTTCGGGTCGCGTACTTCGAATTCGAGATCGCCGTAAGGCCGCCGGTCGAGCGGCGTCTTCACGAACTCTTTGCCTTTTACCGTTTCGTACAGGGCTGTCACACCCTCGGTCCGGAAATACGCATCCCACAATCCAGCCGGACGCCGCGCGGACAAATCCGGTTTCTCGTAGTCCGCGAGATTGAGCAGCATCACCTCGCCCGCATCGCGTTCCAGGCTAGCGTAGAGGTATGGCTCCTGAGCGGGGAAGTGGCCGGCGAGGATGAACCCGAGCTTCTCAACGTACCATCGGGCGGTTGCAGCAACGTCTGGAGCCAGAAACGTCGGCGCGGCCGAGCGAATGCGGATCCTGGTCCCTTCACGCAGTGATGTCGTCATGGTGACTTCTCGGCGAAATAAGGCGCGACGTTGCGCGCGATCTGTTCGAATTCTTCTTCGGTGAGTGGGATGCGCCGGAAGGCTGCCCACCACTGCTTCGGTTTCGGAATGCCGGCAACCGCCGCGTCCGATCCATATAGTATGCGCCGTACCCCGACCTGACGAATTCGCTTCACCACCAGTGCCGCCTGTGCCGGCGTCGTCGCCGAGTCGACCGACGTGGCGACATCGAACCAGAGATTCTTCGTACGCGGATCTCCCCGCTGCACCGCATCGGCGAGCACCGCCATCACGCTGTCGGCGGGCGGATCATTGTAACCCGGCCCGGTGCCGGCGAGGTGGGCGACCTGCACCACGACATCAGGCGCCAATGGCAGCAGCGAATCGAGAAATATCCGCGCCTGCTGCGGACCGTAGGGGAGCTTACGCGAGAGATTCGCGCGCATGTGAATCACGATCGCCATATGGTGAGCGTTAGCCGCCCTGAATACTCGGGCGAGTTTTCCCAGATGCTCGGGATTCTCCAGCTGCACGGCGGCATTGGCGAAGTGCAGCTTGATCCCGCGATTGAGTCGCGGATCCTTCGAGCACCTTTCCAGTTCTTGCAGCGCGTAGTCCTTGAGCGGATTGAATCCGCAAAACGCAATCAATCTCCCGGGATACTGCGACGCCTGCTGCGCATCCCAATCATTCTCTGCGCGCACCCGCGCATACTCATCGGGGAAATTCCTGGACGGACTACCATATAAGTATGCCGTGCCCAGAATCACAGCCTTCTGAATGCCCGCCGAGTCGAGATTTGCGATCACCTCGCGCGCCGTTAGCGTGCGGAACGCTGGATTGCTCTGCGCAAGTATCGCCGCCAGATCGGGGCTGAACAGATGCTGATGGTGATCCGCAATCGGCGTCAGCGCTCCGGTTGCGCACCCAAGCGCGGAGCTAAGAGCTGCAAAGAAGAACGGCCTTGCGAGCATGTGAAATCTTCCGGAAAATCTTGTGAGGCTATCTCTGATTTCCAAAGTTGAGTGCAATTATGGGACGCGCAACTTTCGCTGCACTCGCTCTCTGCATCGTGATGCCCGTTGGCAGCATTCCCGGGCAGGAGCACCCGTCCGCACCACAGCCGGAACGACTCGGCACGGTGCACTTCGGGACGTCGTGCAACCCGTCCGTGCAGGCGCAATTCGATCGCGCGGTGGCGCTTCTCCACTCCTTCGAGTTCGGCGCGTCAATCAAAGGCTTCAACGATGTCATTGCCGCCGATTCAACCTGCGCCATGGCGTACTGGGGACTCGCACTCAGTCGCTGGGGAAATCCGATGGCGCCGGGCAATCGACCACCAGCGCTCCTCAAGCAGGGCGGGCAGTGGGCTTCTACAGGCGCGCGGCTGGCTGAGCGCGGCACCGATCGCGAGCGCGATTACCTTGGCGCCGTCAGCCAGCTCTACGACGACTTCGAGGACCGCGATCAGCACACTCGCGTCGACGCATACTCGCAGGCGATGGAAAGTCTGACGATGCAGCAGCCAGCGGATACCGAAGCGAAGATCTTCTACGCCATCTCGCTCGTCGCGGCCGCATCGCCGACCGATAAGACCTACGCAAATCAGCTCAAGGCCGGCGCATTGCTCGAGTCGTTGTGGGCGAAGCAGCCCAATCACCCAGGGCTCGCCCACTACATCATCCACACCTACGACTACCCGCCGCTCGCCGACAAGGCGCGCGCTGCCGCGGCACGCTACTCCGCGATCGCACCCTCGGCTGCGCACGCGCTGCACATGCCGTCGCATACCTTCACGCGCGTCGGAATGTGGAAGGAATCGATCGCCGCCAACGCGCGATCGGGCGACGTAGCGTGGAGCGCGGGATCGATCGCGGAGGCGTTGCATGCCGCCGATTATCAGATGTACGCGTATCTGCAGCTCGGCGATTATGCAAAGGCAAAGGCGATTGTGGACAAGCTACCCGACTACGCGGCGCGCTTCGATCCGAACGCGATCACCGGCGCCGCTCCAGCATCTGCCGGATTCTTTGCGCTTGCGGCGATCCCCGCACGGTGGGCACTGGAGCGTGGTGCGTGGGCGGAAGCCGCCGCGCTGCAGCCCAAAGCGTCCGCCTACCCATACACCGAAGCGATGACGCACTTCGCGCGCGCACTCGGCGCGTCGCACACTGGAGATCTCGCTAAAGCGAGCGCGTCGATCGATTCACTCGCATCGATCCAGCACTCGCTGACGGCGAAGAACGAGCCTTACTGGGCAGAGCAGGTTGGGATCCAGCATCTCGCCGCGCTCGCCTGGCTGGAGCTCGCGCAACATCGCAACGACGCAGCGTTGACGGACATGCGGGCAGCCGCCGCGCGCGAAGACGCGACCGACAAAAGTGCGGTCACACCCGGTCCACTCGCACCGGCGCACGAGTTACTCGGCGACATGTTGACGGCACTCGGCCGCACCAAAGAGGCGCGTGCCGAGTATGAGCTGACGCTGCAGAAGGAGCCAAATCGGCGTCGGTCGTTGACGCAGTTAGGCAGACGCGTAGCGACCAACTAGCGACTACGGCGTTCCGAGTCTCCTCTCGCGCACGGCGAGAAAGAGCGGCAACGTGCCACTCACGCCGAATAACAGGGTCAGCACCCAGTAAACCCATATGCGGCCCATGCGCATGCGCTGCGCTTCGCGCGTCATGAACACCAGCATCACGACGGCGACGGCCATCGCGTCGAGCGCGAACGCAGTGCTGGTGAGATTGGCGAATAATTCTGAGACAGTAAGCTGTGGCTTCGTCCAGAACAGGATGTTGCCGGAGCGAATCGACTCCAGAATCATCGGCGGAACAGCGATCGCGTAGCCGGCGACGGCCAGCAACAGATAAATCCGGGACATGGTTGCGCTACTCATTGCCATAGGATCGAGCCTCCAGCGAGATCGTCCGAGTCTTCGAGGTGCAGTCTCCGCGCGATCAGGCCTGTTCCCACGCCTTGGCGCGGTGCAGCGCGCGCTCCCAGCCTTTGGTGATCTGTGTTCGCGTAGCCGATTTCATTGCCGGTGCGAAACGCCGATCGACCTGCCACTGTTTTGCAATATCCGCCTGACTCTTCCAGTAACCGACGGCGAGTCCGGCGAGATACGCGGCACCGAGTGCCGTCGTCTCGGTGACTTTCGGGCGGACGACGGGCACGTTGAGCAGATCTGCCTGCAGCTGCATCAACAGATCGTTGGCACTGGCGCCGCCATCGACGCGCAGCTCCTTGAGCTTGATGCCGGCGTCGGCCTGCATCGCAGTGAGAACGTCGCGCACCTGGAGCACGATTCCTTCGAGTGCGGCGCGCGCGAGATGCGCTTTGGTCGTACCGCGCGTGATGCCGACGATGGTGCCGCGCGCGTATTGGTCCCAGTGCGGCGCGCCGAGTCCGGCGAATGCGGGAACGAGATAGACGCCACCGGTGTCAGCGACTTGTGCTGCCATCGCTTCGATTTCGGCCGCCGAGCGGAAGAACTCGAGTCCATCGCGCAGCCACTGGACCACGGCACCCGCGATGAAGATACTGCCCTCGAGCGCGTACTCGGTCCTGCCACCGATCCGCCACGCGACGGTGGTGAGCAGATTGTTCTTCGACGCGATGCGCTTGGTGCCGGTGTTCATCAGCATGAAGCAGCCGGTGCCGTAGGTATTCTTCGCCATGCCGGGCTTTGTGCACGCTTGCCCGAACAACGCCGCCTGCTGATCGCCGGCGATTCCTGCAATTGGAATCGCCGTGCCGAGCAATTTCGATTCGCCGTAGACTTCGCTGGACGATCTGACTTCGGGTAACATCGAGCGCGGTACTCCCAAGATTTTCAAAAGATCGTCGTCCCAATCGCCTTTGCCGATGTCGTACATCATCGTGCGCGACGCGTTGCTGGCGTCGGTAACGTGGACTTTGCCGCCCGTGAGATTCCAGACGAGCCAGGTATCGACGGTACCGAATGCGAGCTCGCCCGCTTTCGCTTTCGCCCTGGCGCCTTTGACGTTCTCCAGAATCCACTGAACCTTGGTCGCCGAGAAGTACGCGTCGACAATGAGGCCGGTTTTGCGGGTGATGCCTTTATCGAGTTTGCGGGCGCGAAGGCGATCGCAGATCGGAGCCGTGCGTCGATCCTGCCAGACGATCGCGTTGTGGATCGGCTCGCCGGTCTTGCGATCCCAAACGACGGTCGTCTCGCGCTGATTGGTGATGCCAATCGCGGCGACGTCGGAGGCGCGGACGTTGGCTTTGGTCAGAACTTCTGCCGCGACTCCCGCCTGGGTCGACCAGATGTCACGCGGATCGTGCTCCACCCACCCCGGCTTCGGAAAAATCTGCCGAAACTCTTTTTGCGCGACGGCGACGATCGATCCGGCGTGGTCAAACAGAATCGCCCGCGAGCTCGTCGTACCCTGATCGAGCGCAAGGATGTACTTCCCAGCTCCCGCCTCTC
>DASTGU010000085.1:0-10372 GCA_035718845.1 Gemmatimonadaceae bacterium
CCGCGCGTCGAACGTTGTTGGATTGCGCTTCGATCCGCCGGCGCCAATTGTCGACAGCATTGGCACTGCGCTGCGCAAGCGTGGCGCCGATTTCATCGTCGTGATCGCGCATGCTGGCGCCTTCTGCGGGCGCGATGGAACCGGTAATTGCAACGGCGAGATCATCGATTTCGCGAAGCAGCTGACTACAAAGGTCGATGCCATCATCTCCGGTCATACGCATTCGCTGGTCAACACCGAGGTCGGGCAGGAGCCAATCGTGCAAGCACGATCGAGTGGTCGTGCCATCGATGTCATCGACCTTTCGCTCGAGCGGTACGGAAACGTTCCCGCGAGGCACGAGGTGCGCGACATCGCAGTCGATACGCTCGAGCCGGATCCGGTGGTCGAGAAAATCGTCGACCAGGCGGTCGCGCGGGTCGCGCCACTGGTCAACCGTCATGTCGCCACCATTCCCGTCGCAATGTTGCGCGAGGGACATCAATACCCACTCGGCAATCTGATCGCGGATGCACAGCGCTGGGCCGCCAAGGGTGACGTGGCGATCATGAACAACGGCGGCATCCGTACTGATCTGCGCGCGGGGGAGGCGACCTACGGCTCGCTGTTCGAGATCCAGCCGTTCGGGAATTTTCTATACTCGCTGACGATGACGGGCGCGCAGCTGCGCGGGCTGCTCGAAGCAATGCTGGCGAAAAACGGCCTCGACGATCACGTCAGCGGACTCACCATCAAGTACGACCCAAGCAAGCCGGCGGGATCTCGCCTGGTGTCGGTGACCATGGCAGACGGATCAGCGCTATCGGACACAAGAACCTACAGCGTCATAGTCAATGATTTCCTGGCAACCGGCGGCGAAGGTTACAACGCAGGGCAGCGAGCGACGTCGATGAAGTCGACGAACATCGTGGACCTGGACGCTCTGATTGACTACCTGCGGTCGCTGCCAACGCCGATCACTGCGCCGACCGATGTGCGCATCTCTCCGGTCACTGCCCAATGAGCGATACTGTCCGCATCTACATCAACGCCAAGCCAGTCGATGTCGCCGCTACCGCGACGGCACTCGACGCCGTCGAGCAGTGGGACTCGACCGAGGCGGCGGCGATTCGCAGTGGCGAGCGCATGATCACCGACAGTCGGGGAATTCCGACCACCGCTGACGCACCCGTCCACAACGGCGCCATCTTTCGCATCGTTCGCGCGCGACAGGTTACCGACGACCTGGAAGACAACCCGCTTTAATGCCACTCTCAATTTTCTCGAGCAAACTTCGGCAATTGCCGAAGGCGGAGCTGCATTGCCACCTCGATGGCTCGATGCGCCCGTCGACGCTGCTCGATCTCGCCCGCGATCAACGCGTGAAGCTCCCGAAGCAGTCTCCAGAGGAGCTCGCGAACTTCATGCGCGTCGATGACGCCAACAATCTCGAGGATTACCTGCGTCGCTTCGACATCACCATCTCGGTCCTCCAGACTGAGGAGGCGCTGGAGCGCGCCGCATACGAGCTGGCGGAGGACGCGCACGAAGACGGCGTTCGCTATATCGAGGTCCGCAACGCGCCAATTCTCAACGTCGTGAAAGGCCTGACGCTCGTCGAGGCGATCGAAGCGCCACTGCGCGGTCTGCGTCGCGCCGAAAACGATTTCGGAATCACCGCGCGCTTCATCATCGCCGGTTTACGCCAGCTTCCACCCGAGACGTCGGTCGATCTCGCAAAATTGGCTGTCGAATTCAGGAACGATGGCGTCGTTGCGTTCGATCTCGCTGGCGGTGAGAAGGGCAATCCAGCCTCGCGACACGCCGAAGCTTTCCGCTACGCGCGCGAGCACAACCTCGCCGTCACCGTCCACGCCGGGGAAGGCGATGGGCCCGAATCGATCGCCGAAGCCGTGCACGTCTGTGGAGCAAACCGGATCGGGCACGGCACCCGTTTGATCGAAGATCCGGACCTGACTCAGTACGTCAACGATCGCAGGATCGCGCTCGAGGTGTGCCTGACGAGCAACGTTCAGACGCGAGTTGCCGACTCATACGCCACGCACCCGTTCCGTGAGTACTACGATCGGGGCCTGAACGTCACGCTGAATACCGACAACCGTTTGATGAGCGCGACAACGCTCACCGACGAATATGTATTTGCCGCCGAGCATCTCGGCTTCTCGGTCGAAGAGCTGGCGGGTATTGCGCTCAACGGGTTCGAGAGCGCATTTCTCCCGTGGGAAGAAAGACTGATGCTCATCGAAGAAGTGTCAGAGACTATCGACGATCTGCTCGGGCCTCCTGATGGTGGAGGCGGGGCAGGAGGGGCAGCCTGATGAGATATACAGCGGACGCGGCGCAGAAAGCCGCAAATGCCATTCGCTCACGCGCTGACGTACGTCAGCCCACTATCGGAATCATCCTCGGCTCGGGACTCGGCGGTCTCGCCAACAAAATCGCTGAAGCAGTGCGGATTCCGTTCGGCGACATTCCGGGATTCCCAGAAGCGACTGTCGTCGGCCACGAAGGGACGGTTCTGCTCGGGACTCTTGGCGGTCGCGAAGTCGTCGCACTTAGTGGACGCTTCCATTTGTACGAGGGACATTCTGCTGCGCTCGCCGGCTTCCCGGTCCGTGTCTTCCACGCACTTGGCGCGCGCGAGCTGTTCGTCTCCAACGCCGCTGGCGGTATTTCATCGAAGCTGGGAGTCGGCGACCTGATGATGATCTGCGATCATCTCAACCTGACTGGGACCAATCCTCTCGTCGGAGAGCTCCAGGACGGGGATATCCGGTTTCCCGATATGACGGATGCATACGACGCCGGCTTCCGCCGTGTGCTCCGCAACTGCGCCGAGCAGCTCGGTATCAACTTGCGTGAAGGAGTCTACGCCGGACTACTCGGCCCATCTTACGAGACTGCGAGCGAGGTGAAGATGTTGCGCGTGCTCGGCGCCGATGCGGTCGGGATGTCGACGGTATCGGAGGTCATCGTGGCGCGCGCGCTCGGGATGCGGGTCGCCGGCGTGAGCTGCATTACCAACGCTGCCGCCGGCATCACGAGCGGCGCCTTGAGTCACGAAGAAGTGCTGGAGACAACGCACCGTGTCAGCGCTCGGTTCGAGGCGTTAGTCACCGAGTTCCTCGAAAAAACAGCGGCGCCTCAGCTGTCCTCAACGAGGTGATTTAGCGGACCGTTGCCGGAGCCAAGCCCCGGCGCGGTCGCAATCGCCCTTTGCACGAACTCGATGGAGCGCCGCACCGCTGCGTGAAGCGATTCGCCTCTCGCGAGTAAAGCGGCCACCGCTGCTGACAGGGTGCAGCCAGTTCCATGAGTGGTGGTGGTGTCGAGCCGCTTGCTGCGGAAGCTACGGATGTCGCCATCGTACAGCGTATCGACTACGCGATCGCCGGATGCGAAGTGGCCGCCTTTGATCAGCACAGCCGCCGCACCCATCTCGTTCACGATTTTCTCCGCGGCGTGGGCGATCGCGTCTTCGTCCTCGAGTTTTTCGCCGACGAGGATTTCAGCTTCCTGCAGGTTGGGCGTGACGAGCGAAGCCAAGGGCAGGAGCTGGTCGCGTATGATCTCGATTGCGTCGCTCTCGAACAGCTTGTCGCCCGATGTCGCGACCATTACCGGATCGAGCACGTAGTTGCGAAGCGAATGATCGCGAATCGCCGCGGCAACGGTTTGTGCGACGGCCCCATTCGCAATCATCCCGGTTTTGAACGCCGCTGGCGCGAGATCCTCGACGACTGCGTCGATTTGAGCCCGCACGAGGCCTGGTGAGACCGGCTCCCATCGTCTGACGCCCCGCGTATTCTGGGCGGTGATTGCTGTAATCGCAGACGTTCCAAAGACGCCGAATCGCTGAAAGGTCTTCAGATCGGCCTGGATTCCCGCCCCGCCGCCTGAATCAGAACCGGCAATGGTGAGCGCAATGCGCATAAAACAAAGATGCGCCGTGAGCGATCACGGCGCATCGATATCACACGCGCGGAGGTCTCCGCTTCGGCACTCGCCTCCCGCCTCTCGCCTCTCGCCTCTCGCTACTGAACCTGCCTCGGTGGCGGCGATGGCGGCAGCGACTGAATCCGCGACTTGAACGCGTGGAAATTCCTCGTGTCCGTGCCGAGTTGCGCCAGCTTGCCAGGCGGAATCTGATTGATCAGCGTCTGAACCGCGGTGATACGATCCTCTTCGAGGGGGTGGGTCAGGAACCACGATTCTACTGCACCGGGCCGGCTCTTTCTCTCTTCGAGCAGCTTTTGAAACATCGTCACCATCCCGACAGGACTGATTCCGGCCTGAACGGTGTTCTTGACACCCTCGGCGTCAGCTTCGGCCTCGTCCTGCCGACTGAATTTTGCGAACACAGCCCCACCGGCGATGTTAATTGCTGCGCCAGCCGCCTGACTGTTGCAAATGCTGGTGAGTACGCAGGCGAGAGTGACGCCGATGTTGGCGCCCTGTGCTTTCTCCATCTGCTTGACGGTGTGACGCCTGACGACGTGTCCAATCTCGTGACCGAGAACGCCTGCCAGCTCGTCCATCTGATCGGCGCGCTGAATCAGGCCGCGATTTACATAGACGAAGCCCCCCGGCACGGCGAAGGCATTCACTTCCTGCGCATCGACGATGAAGAACTGCCAGTCGAGATCCTTACGGCTGGTCAGGTGCGCGATCGAGTCGCCGAGTACGTTGATGTAGCGATTCAGCTCCGGATCCTGGATGATCGGCAGCTGGGCGTTGATCTGTTGCACATACTGCTGTCCCATCTGAATTTCCTGCTGCTGCGAAATTCCGCAGCCAAGCATGGAGACGGTGACCGCAATACCTATGAGAACCCGTTTCATTGGTACTCCAGCGATGAAATTTCTATTCACGCGAGGGGCAAATCCTATTCCAGCCATGTTGGATAACAAGACGTGAAGTTACTCACTCTCGCTCGTGATTTGAGCCGCAGAAAGGCGCGGGAAAAACACGCAATGTTCGTGGCGGAAGGAGTCCGGTCGGTCGAGGAGCTGTTGCGATCCGGTCTCAACATTCGCGGTGTGCTCGTCGCGCCGCAGCTGACCGAGGCGCCACGTGGCGCCAATCTTCGTCGTCAGCTCGAGCAGTCACGCATCGAGCTCGCCGAAGTGAGTGAGAAGGATTTTCGCTCGGCAGCCGAAACCGATTCGCCACAAGGAGTCCTCGCCATTGCTGATGTCCCGCCGCGGACCCTTGATACCCTGCAGCTCCCGGCGAAGTGCCGTCTGCTGGTGCTGGATGCGGTGCAGGACCCCGGCAATGTCGGCACCATCTTACGAACGGCAGCCGCGCTTGGCGCGAGCGCCACTATCGCGCTGCCGGGTACCGTCGATCTCTGGAATCCAAAAGTGATTCGCAGCTCGATGGGAGCGCAGTTTCACCATCCCGCCTTGCACGCCAGCCTCGAAGGGCTCCTGACATTCCTCGAACGAGCCAGGATCGAGCTGTGGGCGGCAGACAGCAACGGGACGCCTCTGGAAGCCCAAAGCGTGCCACCAAGGCTGGCAATTGTGGTTGGCAACGAAGGGGCGGGAATATCGTCTTCTATAGGAGCGAAAGCGCAGCAAACGATAGCGCTCCCGATTTCGGGCGACGTCGAGTCACTCAACGTCGCGGTGGCTGCGGGAATTCTTCTTTACGAGCTTCGTCAATAAATGGAGTTTCTCGAAGGTCTGTTCGTCTTTCTGATTGGAGCCGCGATTGGCTCCTTTCTGAACGTCTGCATCGGCCGCTGGCCCGACGGATTGAGCGTCGTCAAACCGCGCTCACGCTGCCCCAAATGCGGGCACCAGATCACCGCGGCGGAGAACATCCCGATTCTCAGCTGGCTGATCCTGCGCGGACGCTGCAGCGGGTGCCGCGAGAGAATCTCAATTCAGTATCCGATTGTGGAGCTGCTGGTTGGCTTGATGTGGCTCGTTGCCTATTTCCATTTTGGGCTTACCGTGACCGCGTTGCGTGTCGCCGTTTTGGCGACAGTGCTGCTCGGTATCGCGGTCACCGATGCAAAACACTTCCTGATTCCTGACGGGTTCACCGTTTTCGGATTGTTTTTCGTGATCCTGACCGCGCTTGTGGCCTTGTACGTCGGCGAGGCCGAGCCGTTTGCGCGTCCGTGGGATGCGATACTCGGCATGTGCGTTGGGGCTGGAGCGATCTCGATCGTGGGATGGCTGGGCGAAGTCTGGCTGAAGCGCCCCGCGATGGGGTTCGGCGATGTCACGCTGATGGCGGTAGTGGGCGCGGCCGTCGGTCCCGTGCGTTCGCTGCTCACCATCTTCATCGCTTCCGTGCTGGCACCAATTGTCCTGCTGGCGATTGTTTACCCTCTGTCAGCGCGCGGATTGGCTGACGACAAGGGCCAGACGGAGCTGGCGCTGGAGGGAGGTGGAGGCTGGCGCAAACGCGAGCTGCCATTCGGCGTTTTTCTTGCGCCAGCCGCGTTGATCGCGCTGCTACATGGAGATGCGCTGATTGCGTGGTATCTTCGTATCTCGGGACTCTGATCGAAACCTTCAAAATCCGCCACAAATGATCGCTGACACTACGCTGGTCGAGTGGTCTCTCGGCGCGGCTCGGAGGCTCGCGTGAAGCGCGCTGGAACTCTGGCGATAGTGCTCTTGATTGGCGTCGTCTCTGCCTGCGAGAGCCAGAAGAAATCCGACTACGAAGGCCCGTACGCAACGGAAGTCAGACAGGCGATCCCGATGATCGAGAAGGCGGTTGGACTCAAGTTCAAGACGCCGCCAAAGATCCAGACTCGCTCGAAGGAGCAGGTGCGCGAGTTCGTCACCCGCCAGTTCACGGACTCGCTGGCGACGCACGACATCGCTGGCCAGGAAGCGGCGTACAAGCGTCTGGGAATGATTCCCGATACGCTAAAGCTGCAGGCGTTCCTGACGAGCCTGCTCGAGGAGCAAATCGTCGGCTACTACGATCCGCACACCAAAGTCCTGTACGTCGTCGACGGCTCGCCATCGGACATGGCTTCGATGACGATCACCCACGAGCTCGTTCACGCGCTCCAGGATCAGTACATCAGTCTCGACTCGGTGCAGAAGGTTCGCGACGACAACGATCGTCTGTCTGCTGCCCAGTCCGTTTTCGAGGGGCAGGCTGTGTACGAGCAGATCTCGATCATGCTCGGCGGCACCAACATCGCCATCAATCTTCCGGGCGGCTGGGATCGAATCCGCGAGATGATTCGCGAGAACCAGGGCTCGATGCCGATTTTCGCGTCAGCTCCGAAGGTCATTCAGGAGACGCTGATCTTTCCGTACCTTAGCGGCGCCGAGTTCTATCGCAATTACAAAGAGCGGAAACCGGGATCGATCATCTACAACGACATGCCGGTATCGACCGAGCAGATCATCCACCCGGCTGCGTTCTTCGTCACCAGAGACAATCCGACCACAGTCGGGCTGGGCACCCTCACCAACGCAACTAAAGTCTACGAGAACGACCTCGGCGAATTCGAGACGAGGCTGTTTCTGTTTCAGCACCTGAACGATCAGAACGAAGCAGTGCGCGGCGCGACTGGCTGGGACGGCGATCGCTACGCAGTCGTGAACACTCCGCAGGGCCAGGGAATTGTGTGGCTTACGGTGTGGGACTCGCAGGTCGAGGCGGGCGAATTCTTCAACATGGCTGGCGACGCCGTCGAGAAACGGTTCTCGACCAAAGTTGCCGCCGGTTCAACCCAGCTGGTGAAGAAGTACTCCGCCGGCGGCAGGACAATCCAGGTGACGACGCAGGAGATTCAGGGGCGGCCAACGGTCATTTATACCGACGTGCCGGCGGGAGCGAATCCGGACATCGTCAATCCACCCCAGGTAACGCTGAAGCAGTAAAGAAGAAAAGAAAACTACCAGCTTGCGGCTGGCGGCTCTCAGCCCGCTGCTTCGAGCTTCACAAAAATCAGAACGGCCAGCGCGTTTTGCTGGCCGTTTTTCTTAGCTCGGCGCCGCTGGCTGAAAGCCGCAAGCCGCAGGCTGGTAGTTCTTCTTTTGCAGTTACCAGACTATAGCCCGAGTAGCTTCTGTAACCCGAACGTGCACACCCCGATCAACCCGCCCAGCACGTACCCAGTGGTGATGATCAGATTCAGCTCGTTCTGAATCACGTTGCGCAGAATCTCTTCGACGCGATCGATCGAGAACCCCATCACTTTGCGCTCGACCATAGCTTGTACGTCGAGCTTTTTGATCAGCTCGGGCAGCTGGTCGTGGACCCACTCCCAAATGACCGGCGCTGCCTGTGCTGCCAGACGCTTCGGCGCCTCCGGGTCTTTCTTCGCCTCGACGTCGCCGAGGATATCGGAGATCGGCTTTTGCAGGTAGGTAAGAATCGCGTCGTGAATCGCCTTGGAGATCTCCTCGCGGATCTCCGGCTCCTCGAGCAGCGACACGACTTGCTCGACGCCATCGGTCTCGATCGCATCGAGTACGGCCTCGAACTTCGACTCGGTCATCATCAGCTTCGCGAAGATGCGCTCGTGAAAGCGCATGTCGTCGACGAAGCGATTGAACATCGCGTGCAGCGCGGTGCGCAGCTTGACTCGCGTCGTCGGCTGGCCGAGGAAGGCGCCCAACTTCGTCATCGCGACCGGCAGGTAGGACGTCATCGCACCCTCGAGTGCGTTGATCACTGCCGGCGGAACCTTGTCGATCAGCGGCTCGCGCGAGGTGAGGATGTTCGCGATAACGTCTTCGAGCCGCGACTGGAACGCCGACAGCAGCTCCGGTCGAGCGAGCTCTTTCTGCAGATCTCCCGGCGTCAGCAGTCTTTCCCCTACTGTGCGCCCAAGAGACTTGGCGAGCCGTGCCTGGTTCTTGGGGATCGCCCCCTGGAAGATCCAGTGCTTCTTCTTTGGATTGAACAACATCCAGACGGCTACTGTGTCGGAGAGACCTCCGGCCAGCGTGCCGACGACAACATGGATGCCGAATTGAACCCAGACGTTCTCGAGATTCACCCTACTTTGGTAGCGACTGCCGGCTCCGTGCGATTGATCGATGCAGACGGCGAATCCTGCACAGCGTTCTTCGCGGGAATGTCCCCGTGCGGCTCCAGAGCATCGGCGAGGGTGCCCGGCGGCTTCGGCAGCAGCGCGAGATGCATGATCTCATCCATCGTCGACACGAATGTGAACGACATGCTCTTCACGATCTCGTCCGGGATGCCGCGCAAATCTTTCTCGTTGGCTTTGGGCAGAATGACCAGACGGAGTCCAGCGCGATAAGCCGCCATCACTTTCTCTTTGACGCCGCCGATCTCGAGAACCTTCCCGCGCAATGTCATCTCGCCCGTCAACGCCAGGTCGCGACGCACAGGGCGACGACTGAGAACGCTTGCGATGGCCAGAGTGACGGCGGCACCAGCGCTCGGTCCATCTTTTGGAATCGCTCCGGCCGGGAAGTGAACATGGAGGTCGACTTCCTTGAACTCGGCGTCGTCGATGCCGAGCGTGTGCGCGCGTGAACGAACGTACGAGTACGCGGCATCGACTGATTCGCGCATCACGTCGCCCAGCTGCCCAGTCACGGTAAGACGTCCGGCGCCCGGCATCCTCAGTGCTTCGATCACCATCAAGTCGCCGCCGGTTGCAGTCCACGCCATGCCGGTCACGGCGCCGACTTCCGGCTCCTGCTCCGCGTCTTCAGTGGTGTATGTGGGATTGCCAAGGATGTCGATCACCATCTGATTGTCGACTACCCACGCACCCTCTTCACCTTCTGCTTTCTTGCGCGCACGCTTGCGCATCAGCGCAGCGATGTTGCGCTCGAAGTTGCGGAGACCCGCTTCGCGCGAATAGCGATTCGAGATGAAACCAAGGACTTCGTCGGTGAACTGGATGTCCTTGTCGGTGATGCCGTGCTCCTCGAGCAGACGAGGCAGCATGTAGCGCCACGCGATCTCGACTTTCTCTTCGACGGTGTAGCCCAGCACGCGAATGACTTCCATGCGGTCGCGCAGCGGCGCCGGAATGTCGTAGAGGTTGTTCGCGGTGCAGATGAAGAGAATGCTGGAGAGGTCGAACGGAAGATTGAGGTAGTGATCGACGAAGTTTGAATTCTGGGACGGATCGAGCACTTCGAGCATTGCCGCTGTCGGATCACCGGACGGACCGCCGCTCGTCATCTTGTCGATTTCGTCAATCATGAGCACCGCGTCGCGCACCTGCACGCGACGCAGCGCCTGCAGGATTAGTCCAGGCATCGCGCCGACGTAGGTGCGACGGTGGCCGCGAATTTCGGCCTCGTCGCGAACGCCGCCGACCGAGATACGGTAGAACGCGCGCGAGATCGAGCTGGCGATTGCTTCGCCGAGCGAGGTCTTACCGGTTCCCGGAGGA
>DASTGU010000086.1:0-7858 GCA_035718845.1 Gemmatimonadaceae bacterium
GGCGAGAGGCGAGAGGCGAGGCGAGAAAGGGGGAAGCGGGATGGAACGCTCAAATTTACGCAGAATCATGCGCAGGGCGCGGAGCTAAATGGCGCAGAAGTGGATCGTTCGCGAAGGGTCGAAGGCGAAGGGGTTCAGGTACAGATCGCCGGCTGGCGCGCTGGTAAAAGACCGCGCTCAGCTGGAGCGGATCGACGCGCTGCGCATTCCTCCCGCATGGCGTGACGTGCACGTGTCGACCAACCCGCGCGCAGCGATTCAGGTCTGGGGCTTCGACGATCGCGGGCGCAAGCAGTACAAGTATCATCCACGCGCTGTCGAGAAGGGCGAGCTGCGCAAGTACTATCGGGTCCGGCAGATGGCGCGCGACCTGCCGCGGCTGCGCACCCGGATCAATCGCGACTTTCACAAGAAAGGGCTTGGCAAGGAAAAAGTCTGCGCCGGAATCGTGAGTTTGATTGCGCACGGGTTCTTTCGGGTGGGGAGCGAGCGCTATCAGAAGGAAAACAACACCTTCGGCATCACGACGATGCGGAAGTCCCACGTTACCGTGTCAGGCGACACCGTGGAATTCGAGTACAGGGGGAAGCGTTCGATCACGCAAAGGAACGTGGTTGTCGCTAAAGACCTCGCCAAATTCGTCGCCTCGCTGTTGAAGACGCCGGGGCCCAGACTTTTTCGCTATCTCGACGCGGAGGGCAAATGGCAGAACGTCGATTCGCGCGATGTGAACGACTACATCGAAAAGATCGCGGAGTTTCCATACACGGCGAAGGATTTCCGGACGTGGGGCGGCACACTGCGCGCGGCGACGGTGCTGGCGGAGCTGGGGAAGGGAAAGAGTCAGAACGAGCGCAAGAAGAACATTGTCACTGCCGTTCGATTGGTGGCCGCAGAATTGGGCAATACGCCGGCGATTGCCCGCAAATCGTACGTGCACCCCGTGGTAGTGATGAAATATCTGCGCAGCGGCACGACCATCGCGCTGCCGAAGCATCTGTCGTATTCGAATGGCGTTGGCCACGCGCCGGAGGAAGAGGCGCTGATCACTTTTCTCGACGAATACTTTCCCGAGCGACGGAAGGAGCTTCGTCGGGAATGAGAGCACCGCCAATGAGAGCACTCGTCGCGGCACTGAGCCTCATGGGCGCTGCTTGTCACATGGGCAACCCCGAGCCGGCGACAGGCACCCGGGTGCTGGGCGCGGTCGAACGCAGTGGCGATTCGATCATCACCAATCTCACGATCGTAAATGAGCTGAGTCGCGCGCGGGATGTCGCCTTCGCGCAGTGTCCGCCCCCCAATACGGTGCGACTGACGCTCGTTTCGGGCGTGGCCGGTTCCTATCACGGAACGTGGGACTACGCGGTGATGGATTCGATCCGGCAGCTGCGCCGAGACTTCACATCTCCGGCGTGTGTGCCGTTTTCTTTGAATGCCGCGCTGGGGCCGAAGTCACGCGTGACGTCGCGCTTCATCGGCTTTCGCATGCTCGATGTGCTGGGCGATTCGCTCCCCGATGGACGGTATGCGGTCTGGCTGTTTCCGCGCATCTTCGGGATCGATCCCGGCGGGATTCCAGCTGGCGAAATCACGTTGAGACGTCGTTGATCCGCCCTCGACGTCTCCTTTTTGCCGTTTTCGCCAGCGTTGTCCTCACCAGCAACGCATTAGTTGCGCAGGGCGTGAAGAAGTCGTCGCATCCTGACCCGTGGTTCGGGATCGACAAAGTCAAACACTTCTTCATGTCTGCATTCATCAACAGCGTCTCATATAGCACGCTACAATGGGCCGGAGCGAAACACAGCTCGGCGATGGCAGGCGCGATCGGCTTCACGATGGCCGTGGGCGTCGGTCGCGAGATTCACGACATGCGAGTGCCGGGCAATCTCTTCAGTATTCGCGACCTGACCTGGGACGCCATTGGCACCACGGCCGGCGCGGTGCTGACCTCGCATACTATAAGGTAGTGGCCAGCCTCCACTCAGCTGTGCTCGCGCTGATCGAGCAGATGCAGCGGAATCCGGTCGGGCGCGCGCAGCAGACTTTCAAGGCGTTCGTCGGGCTGGCGGTGATCATCGTGCTGCCGACGGCGATGGTCTGGTGGGCGCGTAAACGCTTCAGACCGTAGTTCATCTCGTCGGGATTGTCACCGGCACCCATGTCTCTTTCGGCGCCGCCCCGGCTATAAATCCCACCAGGCCTCCGGCCGCACCTAAGAGGACCGCACCCATCGCGGCGGAGCTCCCCTGATCAAAAAGATCAACACAAAAACTCACTGACGAGTCGCACTTGCTCGGCGAATAGGTCATCGCGCCCAGGATTGCGCCCCCGGCCGCTCCGACCAGCAGTCCGATCATTGTGTACTTCGCCTTCGCGGTGTGTGACTCGCGCAAGACCTGAAGACTGCTGATCTGGTCGAGGCCGATCGAAAAAGCTCCGGTCCGACTCGGTTTGAGGCTGATTGAATCAGCCGTGGTGGATTTGAGGGTGCCACGCCGGAAGGCGAGGCCGAGTCCAGTCGCCTGCACTCGAATCAGGGTACCTGTATCGAGCGGCCAGGCGGGAGGTGTACGCGCCTGCGCCATCGCCGCGCTCGTTAGCAATGTCGCGCAGAGAGCCAGAACCGATGATAGTCGCATCAAAGCCTCCACTTCCCAAGGGATATCCTGTAGCAACAATTAGAAAATCGGCGGCCGAGTGCAATCGCGAATTAGGTGAGGTGACGTAGTAGCGTTGGGTTGCGGGATGTCGCACGGACGCCCATTCTTTGCGCGCCTAACACACCGTCCCCGAGTCGATGAGTCCGGTCACCACCGAACGCGACACCACCGAATCGATTTCGCTGAACTACCGCCCGCCGGCAGCGCCGACGGCGGCGCCGCCGATCAGCGCTGGTGCGTCCAACGGACTCTCGTCGCTGCGCGATGACTGGCTGCGCTTCGACAACTCGCCTGACGCGGACATCGAAGTCCGGATGCACCCCGTCACGCTTCGATTTGACGACAAGGATCTCGAGCGCGAATTCCACGAAGAATATTTCGTCAGAACGCTGACGCAGGTGCGGCTGGCTCTCGTCGTTGGCGCGCTGCTCTATGGCGTGTACGGCATCGTCGACTTCTGGCTGGCACCGCTGCAGCGCACCACGATCTGGATGATCCGATATCTCGTCGTCGCGCCGGCTGCGCTTAGCGTGCTCTGGTTCAGTTACAGCGGGTATTTCAAACGCTTCCGCGATGTGGCACTGACGCTCGTCATCCTCGTCGCGCAGCTCGGCATCGTTGGCATGGCAGCGATTACGCCGCAGCCTCTGAGCAGCCTTTACGACATCGGGTTGTTCATGGTGATCGTGTATGCGTTCGCGCTTGTGCGACTGAGCGTGCCTTACGGAATCGGGATCGCGCTATTCACCGTCGGGATATATCCGGTTGCTGCCGTTTTCATCCACCAGATGCCGCCGACGGTCGTTGGCGCCAATACCGGCTTCCTGCTCGGGATGGCGGTGCTCGGGTTCGTCGCCAATTACTCGATGTGGCGATACGCGCGCAGCCACTTTCTGCAGCGGCGACTGATCTCGCTGCGTACCGACGAGCTCGAGCGAAAGAATTCCGAGCTGATCATGAAGAATCAGCTGCTCGCCGAGTCGCGCGCCGAGAACGTCAGAACCGCCAGGCGTACCGAGCAGATTTTCTCAGCACTATCTGAAGCGCTGCCCGGACACGTGCTCGACGAGAAATATCGAATAGGCGCCAAGATCGGCTCTGGCGGGTTCGGCACCGTGTATCGCGGTGAGCACATCCTGCTGCACCATCCAGTCGCCATTAAAGTCTTCCGTCCAGCGGTCGGTCGCGAAGGTGTCGACAGTCTGGAGCGGTTCCGTCTCGAGGGAATCTCGGCGTGCCGCGTCAATCATCCGAACGCAGTCAGCGTGTTGGATTTTGACGTGTCGTCGGGAAGTCTGGCCTACCTCGTCATGGAATTGCTCGAGGGACACTCATTGGCGCAGGAGCTGAAGCGCGTTGGCCAACTGCCGCAGGTGCGCGCGGCGGAGATCGCCTGTTGCGTGACTGATGCGCTCACTCAGGCGCATGCAGCGGGCATCGTCCACCGCGACATCAAGCCGAGCAACGTCTTTCTGCACGCCACGAACGAGGGCGATCACGTGGTGAAGGTGATCGACTTCGGAATCGCCAAGCTCACCGACGAATCCGAAGTCCCCGGCGCGCAGACCACGACTATGTCAGGCGTCTTCCTCGGCACGCCCGCGTACATGGCGCCGGAGCGGGTATTCAATCAGCCGTACGATGGCCGCGCCGACGTGTACGCTGTTGGCGTGATGATCTACGAGATGGTGACGGGCAAGCTGCCGTTCGACACGACCAGTCGCGGCGGGCATGTATCGCTGATGCGGATGCACGCGTTGGAGAAGGCGCGGCCGTTGAGCAGCGTTTTTCCGGAGGTGTATCCGAAGCTCGAGATCGCGGTCACCAGTGCGATGCGGAGGGAGCCGGAAGAGCGTCCGACGGCGGCGCAGCTCAGCACCATGCTGCGGGATGTGCTGATGGAGGCTAGGGGCCCGGGAAGAAACCGGAGGGCGGGAGATTCACTACGGGCCTAGTAATGACTGAGGCCCGAGGACTAACGGCATTGCTGATTGCTGATTAATTGCTGATCCAGGACAATCGAGGATCCTCGGTTGTCTGGAATCCTCACTTAATCAGCAATCAGCAACGCACTTAGTCCTCGGGCCTCAGTCAGGACTAGGTCAGCACCAAGTCAGTACTCCTTCTATATTTCCGTTCGTGAAGCCTCGGAGCAAATTCATCATCGGCGGCTTGCTTGTCATTGGCACTGCCGGGTATCTGGCGGTGAGCGCGATTCGCGACACTGGCGTCTATTATCTGACGCCCCAGGAGCTTTCGGCGAAGACCAAGGCTGACCCGACTTTCTTCAACACTGGTGTCAAAGTCGGTGCGCGGGTGGTGAACGGCTCGATCGTGCGCGATCCGGGCGGGCGCGAAGTCGCGTTCAAAATGACCGACGGCGCCCAGACGTATCCCGTCGTCTATCGCGGGATCACCCCCGACACCTTCACCGACGGCGTCGACATCGTCGTCGAAGGCAGACTCGGCACGGACAATACTTTCCGCGCCACGACGCTGCTCGCCAAGTGCGCATCGCGCTACGAGAACGCGCCCGACAAATACAAGCAGACTCCCGGATACAAGCAGCCGGCGCGCACTGCGCAAGGCGCGTAGTCTGAGTCGCACCGAAGAATGATCCTCGTAGGTGAACTTTCGCTCTGGGTCGCGCTGCTGATGGCGGCCTGGTCGGCCACGGTTTCGTTCGCCGGCGGACAAATGCGGCGCAGCGATCTGGTCGAGAGCGGCGAGCGCGCGATGTACGCAACCCTGGCTATGGTAGTGCTCGCCTCGCTCGGACTGTGGACCGCGCTGATCACCCACGACTTCTCGATCAAATACGTCGCGTCGTTCACCAGCGCCAATCTCCCGACGGTCTATACCATCACCGCGTTCTGGGGCGGCCAATCGGGATCGCTGCTATTCTGGGCGCTGATTCTTTCGATCTATTCGGCGATCACGCTCTACACCAATCGCACGCGCAATCGGGAGCTGATGCCGTATGTGTCGGGGACGCTGGCACTGATTCTCGTTTTCTTCCTCGCCACGATCTGCTTCGGCTCGAATCCGTTCCAGCGGCTGGATTTCATTCCGGTCGACGGACGCGGCTTGAATCCGCAGCTCCAAAACCCGGGGATGGCGATTCACCCGCCAAATCTCTACCTCGGGTACGTCGGGACGTCGATTCCATTCGCCTTCGCGATCGCTGCGCTGCTGACGCGACGTCTCGACGCCGAGTGGCTGTCGGCGGTTAGACGGTGGGCTCTGCTCGCCTGGTTCTTCAACACTATCGGGATCGTGCTCGGCATGTGGTGGGCCTACGTCGAGCTCGGTTGGGGCGGCTACTGGGCGTGGGATCCGGTCGAGAATGCGTCGCTACTGCCGTGGTTGGTGAACACGGCGTTCCTGCACTCGATCATGGTGCAGGAGAAACGCGGCATGCTTCGCAAATGGAACGTGACGCTGGTCGTTTCGGCGTTCCTGCTGTCGATCTTCGGCACCTTCATCACGCGCAGCGGCGTTATCTCCAGCGTCCACTCCTTCGCGCAGTCGCCAGTAGGGAAGTGGTTCGCGGCATTTCTGATTGCGTCGATTGGCGTGACGGCGTACCTCGTCTCCACTCGCCTCAACGATTTGCGGTCGCACGCCGAGCTCGAGAGCATGGTCAGTCGCGAGGCTGCGTTCCTTTATAACAATCTCGTGCTCGTGGGAATCGCGTTCTCTGTGCTGTGGGGAACGCTGTTCCCGATCATCAGCGAGGCCGTGCGCGGAACCAAGATCACTGTCGGGCCGCCGTTCTTTAACACGGTGAATATCCCGCTCGGCCTGTTGCTTCTCTTGCTGACCGGCATCGGCCCGTTGATCGCGTGGCGCCGAGCGTCGATCGCGAATCTGCGGCGACAATTCCTGGTGCCGGTCGCGGTTGCGGCTACGGTCGGAATCCTTGCCTTTGCGCTCGGCGTGCACAATCTCGCGGCACTCCTCTCGTACACTTTCGGGGCACTGGTCGCGGCGACGATCGTTCAGGAGTTCTACAAGGGCGTCAACGCGCGACACAAGATGTACGGCGAGTCACGCATCGTCGCGCTGCCGCGTTTGATCGCGCGCAATCGCCGGCGCTACGGCGGGTACATCGTGCACGCCGGCGTCGTGGTGATTTTCGCGGCGTTCGCTGGCCTCGCATTCAAGCGCGAGTTCGATTTGACTTTGAACGCCGGCGATAAGAAGACCGTCACCGACGCGTGGGGACACCAGTGGAGTTTCCTCAGCCAGGGAATCTCGCGTTACAGCATTCTCAATCGTGACGTCACGGCGATCGCGCTAGATGTCACCCGTGATGGCAAGCCTGCCGGAGTGATCACCAGCGAGAAACGCCAGCACGTTGATTCGCGCGGATCACCAACCTTCGAGCCATCCACCGAAGTCGGTATCAAGGGATCGTTCAAGCAGGATGTCTACGTCGTGCTCGCCGGAGTGCGCGGTCAGGACTCCGCCGAGATCCGCGTCACCTTCAATCCGCTGGTGCGCTGGGTTTGGCTCGGCGGCGCGCTGATGGCGCTCGGCGGACTCGTGGTGATGTGGCCGGCCGCGGATCGTGCGAGAGTGCAGGCGGGCTACGCGGCGGTTCTCAAGCCGAAGCCGGTTGGCGTGCCTGACCTGGTCGGCGCCTGAAAATGAACCGTCGCGAATTTCTGCTCGGTATTCCAGCTCTGGGATTACTCGGGGCGAGAGCGGGTGCGCAGGCGCTGCAGACTTTCAACGGGCCAATGGCAGACGCGAACGATGTGTATCGCCCGGTCTCGCTTCCCGCGAAGCCGAACGCGGTCGCGTCGATGACCGATGCCCAGCGCGACGATCTCGAGCACCAGATCCATTGTCAGTGCGGCTGCAATCTCGACGTTTATACCTGCCGCACCACTGACTTCTCGTGCAGCGTGTCGCCGGCGATGCACGCCGACGTGATGGGATTGGTCAGCGGGGGTCACACCGCGCAGGAGATTCTCGCTGCGTTCAAGGCGGTTTACGGTGAGAAAGTGCTGATGGCGCCGAACAAGAGCGGATTCAATCTCGTCGGCTACACCATGCCGTTCGTCGCCCTCGCGGCGGGCGCGGTGGTAGTGAGCGCTCTGCTCAAGAGATGGCGTGCTCGGGCGCCGGAAGTTGCGGCTGTCGCTCCCCACGTCAGCGCCACGCGGGAAGAGATCGACGCAATCAAC
>DASTGU010000087.1:0-22051 GCA_035718845.1 Gemmatimonadaceae bacterium
GCGCCGTGCCGGCATAGGTGCCCTTGTCAGAGTCGTAAGCATCGAGGGTGCTGACGCTCGACAGCGAGATGTTGCCCGATGTCGCAACGGCATACTTGAAATTTGGTGCCTCGCCAACGCCGCCCACCACGGTGATAACGCCGGCGAACGGGTCGGTGCGTCTGCCCTGCACAACTACCGTATATTGCTTGAGCCCGCCGTTATCCATACGGTGTACCACGGCGCGATACGCAGCGCGATTGGGCAGCGTCTTCCACCCCAGGTCCGCGCTGTCGCCAGGTGCAAGATTCTTAACCGTCGCGGTCGGCCACGCACCATAGGTCGCTCTCAACCCGGCATCGGCGGCGTACATCGCCAGCGTTGCCTCGCGCGTCGCGCGCGAAGCCCGCCGCTCGTCGGCTGCAGTGGTCAGCGCAACGATGACGACCACGCTCATGATGGTGATCGCGAAGATCACCGTCGGCAGCACGAAACCCGCGCGATTCTTGATCATTGGCGTAACGACACTCGCGTCGTGAGCGAATCCCGCTGATACGTGTAGCCTGAGCCGACGTAAGTGCTCTTGAAGCTCTCAGTCCGCAAAGTGAACGCGACCGCGTTCACCGCGCTGGGCGTTGCCGTGACTGCGCCCGTGGAATCGTAGTAAGTGAACACAAGCCCGTTCGACGCGGGTGCCAGCAACGGACCCGTCATCTGCTCATACGTCGCCGAAGCGCCGACCCGGCGGCCCAGCCACCAGCGGTTATTCAGCTGATACTCGGCGTACTCCACTTGGCGAAAGGCTCTCAGCGGCGCACCGACTTGAATGAATGCCGTATCACCAGGCACTGTAGTCGCCAGCTCGACGACGATGTCTGGTGCGCGTGCGCCAGGCCATGCACACGCAGCAACACCCATGGACGCCGGAGTGCCAGCCGCGGTGATCTTAGCCGCACTCCAGTTGTCGCGGCCGACCTGGTAGACGAGAGCGCTGTCGTCAATGGTCGCATTGATATTTCCGCCGGTGCGCCAAAGCGCGTATCGCGGAAGCGTCGCGTGCTTGGCGCAAATCGTCCCGAGGCCGCGCGGAGATCTCACCGCTATCGAGTTCCCTGTAATCGCCACCGGCGTGCTGCTGCCGATGCCTGCCCCGCGCAGATCCCATGAAAGAAGTGCGGCCGCTTCACGCGAAGTCTCGCGCACGTCGATGACTTCCCGCTGCTTGCGGTAGCCATGACTCTGAACTGTGAAGAGCTGCACGACGCCGCCGAGCAGAATAAGTCCGACCACCGACGAGACGAGGAGCTCGATCAGCGTAAAGCCTTCGCGGCGGTGGCTCCTCTGCCCCGAGATCATTGGACTTTGGTGTCCGACAAGTAGACGCTGACGGTGTCGGTAAAGAGCGTCGCCGTCTGCGCCTGACCGCGTCGAGTGACCAGGACGTCCAGACGCTGCGACCTTGGATTGATGGTGGCGACAGCCCAGGTAACTGTGCGGCCGCGGACCGTCGCTGAGCCGTTGCCGACTTTATTCCAGCCGACAGCAACGAGACTGTCCACGACCTGTTGAACGTCCGCCGAGTATTGAAGATCCTGGCTGGCTTTACCCATCTGCGCGAGACCGAGGGCGGCAGCGCCAGCGATGCTCATCACGACGACACCGAGCAGCGTGAGCGCAACGAGGACTTCGACCAGTGAAAACCCGCTGCGTGTCGATTGAGTGGCAGTCGGTGCGCGGTGTTTACGCAACGTCATCATCTCAAGACCTTGCCCAGCGCCGTCGTATTGATCGTGTCGGCCCGAGCGCCGTCCGAGAAAACCACTTGTGCGTCACCGGCCTCGCATGAACCCAGCGTGGACGGAATTCCGCGCGCGTCGAAGCAAAGGAGCGTGCGAGTGCTCGTCATGTTCAGTCCGTCGCCGGTGAGATTGCGCACGTAGCTGATCGTCGCGCGCTGGCCGGCACCGGTGGCGCTGGTATCGACGTCGACCCAGAACATCCGGTTGGAGGCGTCGATGTGGAGCTGGGCTACACGGCCGTAGCGAATCGCAGTCGCGCGGGTGAGGGAGTGCACCAGCACGAACTGATCGGCGGCCGAGGCGGAGGTACGGCTCTGCAAAGCCGCAGCGATGTGTGGGCCGCCAGTCGCGGCGATGACGGCCAGTACGGCGACGACAATGATTGCTTCCACCATTGTGAAGCCGCGTCTTTGCGTTGACATCCTGTGAGGGACTCCCGCCCTTAATCCGACCGGTACGAACCGCGAGCGCCGAGCAGCTGGAACGCCCAGCGCGGCATCCCAATTCTCGGTCAACTGGGAGCTACAGCTGAGCTATAACATACCGACTATCTACTAGGGGTAATTCGTCACATGGCGTACGCGTCCCCTGGTGAGGACAAACTTGTGGTGTTCGGTAACTCTTTGTCGGGACAAAGGTTAGGTAGCAATTGAGGGTTTGCCACGGATTGCCGCGTGAAAAAAAGAAGCCCGGCGCAATCGCTCCGGGCTTCGGTGTTTGGCCGCCCTGATTTCAGCAGGGTTCTAAAGGCTCCGCCACTGTCTCGCGGTAACCGCTAAACCCTCTACGGAGCCACGACGATGACCTGGTTGGCGGTCTCGGTTCCGGTGGTGATAGTCAGGCCTCCCGTCAGTAACGCCGGCTTGAGCCCGGACGCCGCAGGAGGAGTAGCTCTCACCACGTACGTCCCAGGAAGGAGGAATGCGATCCGGTAATTGCCGTTCGCATCCGTGGTGGTGGTGCGAACGATATGGGTCGGATCTGCATCGGTGATCAATGAGCCGGCTGTGAGCACTTCGACAGTGGCCCCCGACACCGCCGCGCCCGTCGCCGAATTAGCGTGCACCGATCCACTAACGCTGCCGGTGATGTCCTGCGCGACAGCGTGAATTACCGGCTTGAAGTTGAAACCGTTCGCCGGATTGTTGCCACGCATCACGAAGCTCCGACCGACGTCGAAGTCGAGCGTTGTCACCGACCCGTTTTCGGTGAGATGAATCGGTTCATCGAGGATCACCTTCAATCCACTGTGGCCCGCACTTGGGAAGGAGATCGGCGGCTGCGTCCCGTCCTTCAGTGTGATACTCGACTTGTCGGTATCAAGAATCAGCCGGAAGCTCTGATATGTACCGGTCGGCAGCGTTGCCGCGCCGAGATTTACAGTCTTTCCGCTGCCGAGATCAAGCAGGTTGATCAAGGCGTTTGGCGTCGCGACCGTAGTCCATCCTTGGCTCGTCTCGTCAGCGACGTCCGCGTCGGTCGATGGGCTTTGCTTCGCGTCGACGCGCGCGACGTAGACATTGACATTGGCGACGTCGGAGAATGGGAAGGGTGCATCGGTCAATCTCACTGTGAGAAGGCCGGTGCCGCTGGTGCCGGCAGAGTCGGAGCAGCCTCCAACCGCCATCGCCATCGCGCAGGCAGTCAGGAAGCGGAATGTCGTTTTCATCGCAATATCCTTCATCGTTTTTGGTTTGCGTCGATGTCGCGTGTAGAGCGCGACTTTATTTGCATGACTCGACCACACGCGCGACGCGTCACAATTGGTCCACCACGCACCCAAAAAAAAGGACAGCCATGCTGTCCTCTTTGACTGATTTATTTGGTGGGCTTCGGAGGGCGGTGGCTTTGACCCGGATTGGTCTTTTTGCCACCGTTCCCCGGTACGCCCGCCGGAGGACCGGCCGTCGCGGGACGACCGCTGACGCCGTTTCGCCCCTGGTTGCCTCGTCCATTGTTGTTGCCGCTCCCACGGGCTTCAGCCGAAGCACCAGAAACGTCCGCAGGTAACGTCTCGAGATCAGCGTCAGACGCCTTTTGCTGGAGTCTGGTCATCACCCGTTGCAGCGCCTGTGCCGCCGGAACGCCGCGATCGGTAAGAGACCCAATCACGAACAATGGAACCGCGAGGGAGCGCCCACTCGGCGCCGAGCGCGCCAGTGCCGAAACGGCCTGGCCATCGACCCCTTTGCGCATCACTTCCGCGCCGGCTTCGATTTCATCGGCTTCGGGTGCTTCGCGTCTTCCCGCAACCAGCGCTGTACGCGCCGCTTCCATGCGGTCGATTTGCTCGCTCACTGAGCGCTCGATGTCAGCTGGTGCAACACCCTTGGCAGCGAACTTGAGCGCGCGGTTCTCCAGCGCTTCGGCCGGGAGCTGGCGCGCACGAGCATCAGCAATCCGCGCGAGCACACGCTGCGCGACATCGGTCGGCAGCACTTCGCGCAGACGCGTCGACGGATCTTTACTCGGCGTTTGCGCGTGCACCGCGGATGCGGCAAAAAGCACGCTGACAATGATGTGCGCGAGTGAGCGCGGTTTGATCATTTCGTACATCTCCCGGAGGAGCGATTTACCGTTCGCAAAATGCCCATTGCGGGCGAATACACTGCCTCTACGCCAATATTGACTCATCAAGCTCAGGATTGAGTCACATTTCCCTTATTGGACCACTAATAGGCCCACCGCGCCCCCAAATTCGTCGAGCATCCCCAGCAACCCGGGCGGGGCCGACCACTTGCCACCATCTATCCGCAGGTTCATCTGATATTTGCCCGGCGATAGCGTTCGGGTCGTAATCCACCAGCCGTTTCCGGCAGGCGACAGCTGGATTGGATCCCAGCTGGAGAAATCGCCGGCTATCTCAACACTGTGCGCACGCGGCGCCAGCACTCGGAACGTCACGCTCCCTGGTGATTCTTCCACTTCGAACTTCGCGACTGCAACGTCCCCCGCTCCGACAGCTGCGGGAATCTCTGTCGCGACCACCCGCGCGGATTGACTAAGCCTGAAACCGAGTGAGACGTAGCGACCGCCCGGAAAACCCTGCGTCGGATCAATTGGATAGTTACCACCGCCGACGACGAGTGCGAGACGCGGCTTCAGCCACGCGGTAGCGCTCACATTCCCCCACACTCGCGTCGTGCCACCGAGCGACTGCAACTGATCGCCGACACGCCCTCCGGCAACCGCCGCCAGCTCGAGTCTTCCGCGCTCCTGCGACACCGACAGCTGACCGTCGGCGTAGCGGATTGAATCACCCATCGCCACTGGCGTCACGCTGAGGGTAACATTGGCATCGGCGATCGAACGTGACACTCCCGCTTCGCCGAGCAACACAGTGCGCGAAGTCCCAGCAAACGCAGTACGGCCGGCACCGCCGCCGACAAACCACTCAGCCCAGCGCTGCTGCGCGTGCAGCCGCGCGTTAACGAGCACTTCTCCCGTGCCTGATCCATCGCGATGCGTACTTCCGCCCGCGAAGGCACCGAGCTCGCCGACTAATCCGATAATCGGCACAAACAGCGATGCATTGGCCTGACCCTGCAGACTCCAATTCGATCCGAACTGCGAGTAAGTGCTGCTGGCCTCGGCGATGCGATTCCCCCAGTCAGCTGAGAAGTGCGGTGTAATCGTAGCTGCGACTCCGTTGAGAGTGTCCGCGTACTGAATCGCGACTCCGCCGATGTCGACAGTGCTCTCGAGTCGTTGAGCGCTCGCGTCAGAACCAGCGAGGCCAGCTGCGCAGGCTAAAAGGTAGGAAATTCGATGCGGAAGAAATCTGAAAACTCTCAAGGAACCTAAATATCAGTTCCTCGACACTGCGTTGCTACTAAGTCGTAGACTTTCCGTCCGACCCAACGCGAATCACAGAGCTCTCAGTACCAAACTCGTCTGAGCTCTTGACCGCGAGTGGATCGACGACCCACCGTTTGCCGTCGACGATGAAGGCGTACTCGTGACGACCAGGTGTCAGCGCGACCGATGCCGCCCATACGCCCGGCGCTCCAGACGGGACGAGCTGTGTCGCACCCTTGGTCCACTCGTTGAAATCGCCGACGAGCTGCACGCTGGAAGCGCGTGGATCGACGAGAACGAACCGCACCAGTTGCACGGTGTCTGGCTGCGCAGCCGCCACCGCAGCGCGCGCTGGCGCCCGGTTGGCTGAGAGTCGGGCGCCGATCATGATGCCGGAGGCAGCGACGAGAATGAGTGCGCTGGCCGCTAGTGCCACCGCCGTAAGCGGCGTGATGTTGAAGGCGCGCGCGGTGCGCCACCAGGACGGGTGGGTAAGCGTCGGGGGATAGAGCATTGGACCCTCGGCGCGCACCTTCTCCATAATCCGACGCTCGAAGGATGGGTGTGCTCGCTCGGGCGCACGAAGCAACTGCGCTACACGCTCGAGAAACGCTGCGTCCTCCATTTCGCTTCGACTGTCGTGGTGCTCAACCATGATAGACTCCGTCCAGCAAATCTCTCAAAGAATCCGCGGCCCGTTTCACTCTCATTTTGAGAGCCGAGACGCTGGCTCCCGTCATTTCGGCAATTTCTTCGTACGTGAGCTCTTCGACGTGCTTGAGGAGGAACGCTTCCCGCTGGTCCGCCGGCAGCATGCCGAGTGCTCTTTCTATATGTCCGCCAAAATCACGATCGGCGGGTTCTTCGGAGCCAGGCGCGATCGCTCGTTCGATCTCGCCTGTCGCCGAGAGGAATCGCTGCTCGCGACGTTTTCGGCGAGTGGCGAAGGTTCGACATTCATTGACAACAATTTGATACAGCCATCCACCAAAACGATCGCGATCACGGCAGCTCCGCAGGTTGCGAAACGCCCGCATGAACGCGGACTGGAGAACGTCATCCGCATCGACACGCGAGCCGAGCATACGTACGGCGTATCGAACGCAGGTATCCTGGTGTCGTCGCACCAACAGCGAGAAGGAATCAATGTTCCCTGCTATCACTGCGGCGATCAGGTCGGCGTCCGATGACCCTGTCACGAGTGAATGACTACCGGCGAGGCTTAAATCGTCACATAGAGGGATGCTGAGCTGGCCGGACGGCTCCGAATCTTCCGACCCGAGGGGCCGGACGCGGGAGGGCTGCAGCATCGGTCGACCGCGTCTTAGCGAATGAAGCCGCGGTCGCTGCGGACCTTGGCTGCCTGTGCCTTTTGCTTTTTGGCGAGCAGAGCCATCGCCGCCGAGTCAGTCCGCGGCTTGACGATTACGCCGCCCGAGCTGTCTTCGCTGCTGGCGACGGTATCCTTGCATTTGCGCTGATCGAACAGCGAGCGCGTCTCGCATCCCGAACGCAGCAGCTTCGACGACGCGACCGCTGACCCTTTCTCGGGAACGCATTTTCCACGCGCCGCATCCGCCGCAACGCACACGGTCTCCGCGCGCCCTTCCGGACGACGGGAGACCGAGTACATCAGCGCAGCAAGCGATGAGACCGCTACTGCGAGGAGCAGCAGCGCCACCAGCAGCTCGCCGAACACGAAGCCAGGACGGCTCCGTGTGGCGAGTGCGCTTTCTGATTTCATTAGTACTCCACCCAGTTGTCGACCCACGTGTTACGCAGGGTAACGAGAGCACCGGCCGGTTTGTTGGCCTTCGAAACTTCGCACGAATTGAAGTTGTAGCTCTTGGTACCGTTGGCGGTTGAGGTCGGGACGTAGGTGCCGAGCTTGACGTTTAGACCGCTGACCGTCGCGCCCTGAATACCGTTATTACCGTTGGATGTGATGTCACCGCCAACGAGCAATACGCCCTTCCAGCCCACGCTTCCATTCAAAGTGAGATTGCCGGTGACGATGAGCATTCCCTGGCCGGATACGGGCAAGGCAAAGTCGCCGTTGACGCGAATAATCGGATAGTAAGAGGTGTCCGCAAACTGCGCGGCAGTCGGGAACGACCCGCCCGGAATGGTTATCGAGGGCGTGATCGCATTCTGATTTACGATTGCGCTCCAGTCGATGTGCACGGAGTCCGCGGTGACCGAGTCGATCGCCGGTGACCCGCTTGCTGCACTGGTGTTACCCGAGTAGCCCGGGTTGATCGGAACGACGACACCTGCGACGGTGTCTTGCTGGCCGCACAGATCGACACCACCAATGGTTCCGGCAGCACCGTTCTTTTGGAGTCCTGAGAGCGCGGTCCAACCGGCAAGCACCTGCATCGGAATAGGCTCCCACAGCACGTATTGAGCAACCGTACGCACTGCTTGTGGCGATCCGTTATAAGCGTTCGTAGTCTCGATTCCCTTCGAGCGGACGACGTACAAGCCCGACTGGTTGTTGATCGGCGGACGAATCATCGTAAGAGATACCTGCGCGGTTCCACCACTGACCGCGATATTGGCGCTGTCCTTCGCCGCCGGAACGTGTCCGCACGGAGTCGGATTGCACTGCAGCAGGCCCGCGGTGATCAGCGAGTCTCTCGCGACGAGGTAAATCTCCAGTCCCTGCTCCGCGATACGGAATGCAGAGACCTGCGATTTCTGGTCAGCGACCGAGCGACGCTCCGCACTGACGATCGAGAAGCCGCCGGCGACCATGATTGTCAGCACCATGATCACCAGTACTGCGATTGGAATCGCAAATCCGCGGCGTTGGTTGTTGTTCAGCATATGGATAAAGCCTCTCGGCTAGTTAGTGCGGTTCTTGAAGAACACCGCGGTTGTGAAGGGTGCACTTTCCGTGGTCGACTGGCCGGCAACGGCGTACTCGCTCAAGCCATCGAGATGGAGCTCTAGTCCCCGGATGTCGGCGAGATTTGCCGGCGGATTGTCTTGCGCGGTCGCTCCGCCCTGCAGTGTGTAGAAGCGCCACTTTGCGGTGTTCGCGAAAGGAGCGACCAGCTCCTCGGACACGTTGCCGTTGGGCCGCACGAGCGTACGCCAGAGGCCGATCTTGCCTGGGACCGCCACCGACGCCTTCAGCTCGTACTTGACGCGCTCATACAGAAACGTCGGCGTGCCAAGCCCCGCGTTTACCGGCAGGGTCGGCGCGACGCCGACGACCTTACCGCCAGGAACAGACGTAATGCGTACGCCGGTGCAAACGTTCGGGTCGCCCCCCTGCAGCTGCGTACCACCACCTTCCACGTAGGTATAGACGCCGGTTGTGGAGCTTCTCCACGCGTAACCGTAGAACGACGAGTTGGCGTAGGTCGTAGAGTCGACTGGCAGCAGCGTCAGGTGCGTCAGTCCGTTGTTGTCCGCGCACTCGACGCCAATGGCATAGGGAATACGCACGTCGAGCGTCGTCGGCGATGCAGCGATCACCGCGCCCGTCGCCTCGATCATGCGGAAGTCGGAAATGACGCGGTTAAGCGACGCGCGCGAGACGTTACGCGCGGCGTTCGCCTGGCCCTGGCGATCAAAGAATCGCCCCTGCACTACCAGTAATCTCGTGAACGCCGCGCCGACAATCGCGAACAGAACGATGCCGACGAGGAGCTCGATCAACGTGAAGCCGCGACGAGCGCGACGATTGATGTCTTGTCTCATTGGCATGTGGTGCAAAGCACCTTTGAAGTCTTGGCCTTGGTACGAGTGAAGCTCACCGTATCAGGCTTGAACATCGGATTGCTCGGCGTGACGATGATTTTGACCGTTTTGACTCTCTGGGGGCTCGGCTCTTCGACCCTGATCACGCGAGTGTGCTTGTAATTCCCCGTAGTGACCTGGTAGGTCTGGGTGCCGACCGCGATCGAATCGTATGGAATGCCCTCCAGGCGGTTGACTTCCTGCATCAGAACGCCGTTACGGTATGCACCGCCGGTGTTCTTCATGCCGCTCTGAGAAACCGAATAGACGAGGCCGGCGAGCGAAGAAACCGCAACGCCAAGCAACACCATGGCGACGATTACTTCGACGAGAGCCACACCCCTGCGGCTTTTGAGAGACTGCGCTTCAGTCCCCGCCGCGCGCTGAGATCTGCGGATAGAGATTCTCATTAGTGTGAGATCCTGATGAAGCCAGCGGTGCTGGCGGTGATTTGCTTGGAGTAGTCGCCGTTGGCGAGGTTGATCACAACCGGCGCCGAAGAAATACCACTCGGAAAGACATCGAGCGTCGCCGGAGTGAAAACGAGTGACGACAGTCTGTATTCCGAGGTGTCTCCGTAGAACGTGCGGATACGAAGCACCGTGCCGGTCTTACGATCGACGAATTGGTAGCTGCGGCTGTTGGCGTCAGCCTGGATGCGCACCGGTGCGCGCTGACGTGCAGCGACCGCGAAAGCGTTTTGTAGATCCGCCGCGATTACCATCGCCGCGCGATTGGTTCGCTGATGGCGGACGATGCGCGACATTGACGGACCTGCCATCGCCGCCAGGATGCCCAGCATCCCGATGACGACCAGCAGCTCCATAACTGTAAAGCCGAAAATACCAGCTTTGTGATTTTTGGCCATGGGACCCGCGCCTTTTTGCCAACGAGAAATAGGGGGCGGAAGCAGGGGTGCTTCAGCCCTTTTAGTGCAAACGAAATTCATCTAGGGATGGACGAGTACCACATAGGCCAGCAACCCGAATGACTGGCGAATTTCGAGTTAAGCGCGCATACGGCTGCCTAACCCCCCTGTTTCTAGCTCAGCAGTGACATTGCGGCGAAGATCTCTTCGTTCTCGCGCCGCTCGCCGTTATTTGTTTCTACGTGGGACCACCTAAGCCGTCCATCCTTGTCGATCAGGAAGTAGGCACGGTTGGAATAGAACCGGGCTTCGTTCAGCACCCCGTAAGCTCGCGAGATCTCGCGCTTGAAGTCGCTCAGAAGCTCGGTTTTCATCTGCAATTTGTTCTTGAACTCGCGCAGCGACGGCACCGCGTCGACAGATATAGGAAGAATCTCGACTCCGCGTCCTGCGAATCGATCGAAATCTTCACTGAAGCACGCCAGCTCTTTGCTGCACGTTCCTGTGAACGCAAGCGGAAAGAACGCGAGCAGAACATTTTTGTTGCCGCGAAAGTCAGACAGCGAAACATCTTTGCCAGATGTAGATGCGGCGGTAAACTCGGGAGCGAGCTCTCCGACTTGCGGCGAATTTTGCAGTTGTGCGACCGTCATGAGAGAACCAGAAATTCCAGAGGGGAAAGATGGATACTGACGTAAAGCCGGAGGTGAACGCACCGAGTCACAAGCTCACGGTGCGCTGCTTGTTTTGCAATACGTGGAATCGGATCGACGCCAGCAAGGTCACCGACGGACCGAAGTGCGGAAAATGTGCGCGCCCGATTTTGCTGGAGCGGCCCTTACTGCTGAATGACGAAACCTTCTCGCGCACCATCGAGGAGAGCGACGTACCCGTTGCGGTTGATTTCTACGCCGACTGGTGCGGCCCGTGTCGAATGATGGCGCCCGCGGTTGATGCCCTCGCCTCTCACCTCCAGGGACGAGCGCTCGTCGCAAAACTGAACACCGACCACTCGCAACGCATCGCAGCGAGCTTCAACATTCGCGGCATTCCGACAACGATTGTATTCAAAGGCGGCAAGGAAGTCGCGCGACAGTCAGGTGCGATGCAGCTCGAAGGACTGAAGCAGTTGATGACGCGCGCCGGAGTAATCGTCTAAGAGACGGTCGGTCCCTTGAGCACCGCTTCGACTGCTGCCGCGAGCTCCTGCGCGGAGAACGGCTTGTTGAGGAAGTTGGCGCCGGCCGGGACACCGGTGCGCGCATCCTGATCGGCGTAACCCGACATGAACAGCGCGCGGAGCCCAGGCCGCTTGGGCGCCAATCGCTGCACGACCTCCGGACCGCGCAATCCGGGCATGAACATGTCGGTGATCACGAGATCGATCGGACCTTCGTGATCTGCCGCCAGTTTTAGAGCCACTTCCCCGTTCTCCGCTTCGAGCACCCTATAGTTGGCGCGCTTGAGGATCCGCAGCACGATGCTGCGGACTGCGGGCTCGTCGTCGACGAGCAGAATCGTCCCCCGCTGACTGGCTTCGTTGGTCATTGCTTGAACTTGGCCCGTGTTCGGTTACCAAAGTACCCAACCCGAATGACGTCTCGCCACCGTTTTCAGAGCCCATTTCGTGCCGATCCGCTTGACCTCGGGGCTGCTTTCGCAGGAAGCTCTTCGGCGAGGCCTCGGCGCAACACCTCGCCACCCGCTAGCTTGCCGAAAGTGAGCGATCCGACTGTGGCGACCACGCAACAGTTCTGTCGTCAGCCACGCTGGTAACAGATGGCGTGATCGACGCCTATGACAGTTGAAGCCCGACTGAGTGCCTTAACTCAAGAAATCAGGTGCGTGACCTTTTGCGAGAGCCCCACAAACTCGCTCTTGCTCAGCCACAGGCTTTAGCTACGTTGTGTGCCTTCGATCACGAACATTTGTGCAACAACTTTGTCAACATGACACTCTGACCGGGATCCAATGACCACCTCCTTGGCGCGCAAAGACTTCCGCTCAGCTGAACCCCTTCAGGCCTATACTCCTCACACCGAGCGGATGCGCGCTCTAATCGTCGACGACGATCGCACGTTGCGTGAAGGATGCGCGAGTGTGCTGCGCAGCGAAGGATTCGTTGTTGAAGTGACCGCGCGCGGCGATGAAGCAATCGAGATGATTCGCCGCCAGCGCTTCGATATCATGTTCGTCGACGTCTATATGACGCCGGTCTCTGGCATCGACGTCTTGAAGACAGTGATGGGCACCGCCCCGGATACCCTGGTGGTTCTGATGACTGGGAATCCAAGCGTCGAGTCCAGCATTGAAGCGATGCAGATTGGCGCCTGGGAGTACCTCTCGAAACCATATTCGGGAACCCAGCTGCAACTGATTCTGGGTCGTGCAGCCCACACCGTGTCCAAGCGCCGCGAATCTTCCGGCAGCTTTGGCGACGGACAGGACAACAGCTCCAACGGCCTGCTGGTTGGAAGTTCACCAGCGTTCAAGCGCGCGGCGGAGCTCGCGAAGAGAGTAGCATCGACGAACGCGGCCGTGATGATCGTCGGTGAAACCGGCACCGGAAAGGAAGTTCTTGCGCAGTACATTCACCAGAACAGTCGCCGTGCGCGCCGCAGACTGGTGCCGATCAATTGTGCCGCAATCCCGGAGCAGCTCCTCGAATCGGAAATGTTCGGTCACCGCAAGGGCGCGTTCACCGGCGCTGACCGCGAAAAGATGGGGCTACTCGAGCTCGCTGATGGTGGGACGTTGTTCCTCGACGAGCTGAGCGAAATGTCGATGCCGTTGCAGGCGAAGATGCTGCGCGTGCTTCAGGACGGCATAGTGCGCCGAGTCGGCAGCGAACAGGAAGGCGCGGTCGTCGATGTTCGTTTCGTTTCGGCGACGAACCGCGACCCGCGCGACGCCATCCGCAATAAGCTGCTGCGAGAAGATCTCTACTATCGACTGAATGTCGTCCAGATCGTGATTCCCCCGCTGCGCGAGCGTCCTGAAGACATCCCGCTTCTCGCAAATCATTTCTTGCGCACCTTCTGGGGTCGCCATCGTTCCGCGAAGGACGCAATTCCCCAGTTCAGCGAAGACACTTTGGACTTCCTCGTCTCGCGCCCATGGCGCGGTAACGTGCGCGAGCTCCAGAACTTCGTGGAGCACGTGACGATCCTGGCGCAACCGGGGTCGAAGATACAAATCCACCAGTTGCCATTGGATCAGGAAGTGGATCTCGGATCGGCGATCGCCGGCGTGTCGTCAATGCCGTCCAGCGAAGCGTATCACGTGGCGAAAGAGCAGGTGCTGGCAAGCTTTGAAAAGAGCTACGTCACTCGCCTCGTCGCTCGCGCCTCGGGCAACATGTCGCGCGCCGCACGCCTGGCGAGCGTGGATCGTACCACACTGTACCGGCTGCTCGAACGCCAGGGATTCCGCAGAGACAATGGCGATGGCGCGGCTTCAGAGCCGTTTTCGGAAAGCGGAGTCAATGGCCTGGACAGAATCCCAGGCTTAGCCGATTCCCCAGCGGAGTGACGTCCCTTCGGAAACCGTTGCATCGTCGCAACACCGCAAGTCAGTGAGGGCGCGTAAGTCGTTGTAGGATACGGCATTCGGTATGGGCGGCTTATTGCGTTTGCCGACCAACGTTTCCCGCATGCCGACTGAGATTTCGATAAGCCCCGATGCGCGACCATTTCACCCAGTCGAATTATCCGCTCACCGCGACAAACGGCGCTCCGCTGCCCGGTGAGTGGACGAATATTCCCCGCATGGCTGATAACGGCGACGCCGACGGCGTGCCGTGGTTCCGCTACGTCGACGCTCTCCGCCGCAACTGGCTGCTGATCGTCGTCGTTGCCGTGCTTGGATCGGCCATAGGCTTCTTTGCCGCGCGGCGCACGAAGCCGTTGTATGAGGCAAAAGCCAGTATCTGGATCAACACCGCGAGCAGTGGTGCGAATCAGATAAGTCCGATCAGGCAACCGCAGCTTCTAAACTCAGTGTCGTGGGTTGAGCTGATTAGAAGTTTTGCGATTGTAGACCCGGTCGTTCGTGATCTCAAGCTGAACGTCACTCACGCGCCAGCCGACTCCGCCCTTTTTAAGAGCTTCGAGTGGCAGCCGAGGACGGCTTCAGGTAACTACGTCCTGAAAGTCGACAGTAGCGGAAGTGGGTACGTCCTCGAATCTGCAGGTGGGATAGTGATCGAACGAGGCAGCGTTGGCGACTCAGTAGGGCGCCGCGTCGGTATGCTATGGCAGCCGGACGCCGCGTTGCTTCGACACGGCCGGGTCGTGCGCTTTGGCGTCGCCACCCCCCGGGCCGTAGCCGCCTCTCTGGTAGGAGCGATGCACACCTCGCTGCCGGAAGACGGGCAGTTCGTCAGCATGACGTTGAGTGGCAAGGATCCTAGAACGATTGCCCGCACCGTAAACGCCTGGGCGGACGGAGTCGTGCAATCCTCAGCGACGCTGAAAAAACGGAATCTTGTCGAGTTTAAGCGTCTACTCGGAGACCAGCTCGCTCTCGCTGAGACTCAACTGCGCCAGGCAGAAAACGATCTCGAACGTTTCCGAGTGAGCACGATTACCCTTCCGCACGGGACGAGTACCCTGACCGGGCCCGCGATAGCACAGGGCGATCCGGCGGTCACGAGTTACTTCCAGCAGAAGGCAACGCTCGATGAATTACGGAGCGAGCAGGATGCACTGGAGCGGATGATCGCCGATTCCAAGGGCGGACCCATCAACGCGCAGATGTTCATGCAGCTGCCTTCAATCTTAAACACGGCACCACAACTTCGTAGCGCACTCGAAGAGCTGGCGTTGCGCAAAGCCACCTTGAGAACCGAGCAGCAGTACCTGACTGACGCAAATCCCAGAATCAAGCAGCTCGCCGACGCGGTGCGCGTTCTAGAAACACAAACAATTCCCCAGATAACCAGGGACGTTCTCAGCTCGATCAAGGCCCGTGAACCCGAGCTCGGAAGTCGACTCGATGCTGGCTCACAGGAACTTCGCGCAATCCCGACCCGAGCAACTGAGGAAATGCGTCTGGGTCGTCGTGCGGCCGCCGCCGAAAATCTTTACAACTCTTTGAAGGCGCGATACGAGGAGGTTTCAATCGCCGAGGCTGAAACGTCTCCTGACCTCAGCGTGCTCGACACCGCGGTGGTTCCTTTGGCGCCTACTGAAAACGAAGCGCCGCGCCTGCAGCTACTCGCCATCCTTGCCAGCATCGGTTTCGCGCTTGGCCTCGCGCTTATACGCGATAGAATCGATCGCACTTTCAGATATCCCGAGCAGGCGACGAAGGAGCTGGGCCTCAACATCGCCGGTACAGTACCGCGATTCAAAGCCAACGCTCGAGGCGAGTACCAACTCGTACTGATGTCGCAGGCAGTCGAGGCGTTTAGAAGCCTTCGGCTCGCACTACGATACGATTTCCCCGGGACCTCGCCCATTGTGTTGGGCGTTACAAGTCCCTCGGCGGGTGACGGCAAGTCTCTGGTTTCCTCAAACCTCGGACTTTCCTTCGCCAGCGCTGGCAGTCGTACTCTTCTAATCGATGGTGATGTCCGTCGCGGGTCGCTTCATTCGACGTTCGATCGTCAGGTCACCCCAGGCCTCATCGACTTTCTCCAGGGCGACGCGCCGCTCGAGGCAATCATTCACCCCACCGAATCGGAGAATCTTTTTCTAATTCCTCGAGGTACGCGACGCAATCGCGCACCCGAGCTGTTAATGTCTGATTTGATGAGCGCCCTCGTGCGATCGATGCGAGCGCGGTTTGACGTGGTAATAATCGATTCCCCGCCGCTGGCCGCGGGTATCGACGCCTACGCGCTCGGGGCAGCCGCGGGCACCATGCTGCTTGTTTTGCGTCCGGGCTTCACCGACCGGAAACTAGCCGCCGCGAAGCTCGACGTGCTCGATCGCCTCCCGGTCCGCTTACTCGGCGCGGTAGTCAATGCTGTGCCAGGGACAGGCGCGTATCGTTACTACGGTGCGGACTACGGCTACGACAGGGCTCGTCATGAAGAGCCAGATCTCGATCTCGCCACGCCTGGTGGGTTGGTCATCGGACGTTAGACAAGCGGTGCGTGTGGCGTCGCGAAAGCGGGCTGTGGAGGGCGCGCTACAGCGTCGCTGCCTTGACTGCATTGTGGGCGACCTGCTGATCTCGTAAACGCAGAAACCTCAACATGTTAGTAACAGTAGTCGGCACGCGTGCTTCCAGCATGGGGCATGCATTCGCGGCTAGTCATGCCGCACAAGAACGAACGCGCGAACTCGCGGACTTCGCGCTCATTCTCTTCAGTCTGTGGGTTAGTCCTGTTCGCCCTCTTTTCGTCGGTGGCTCGCGCTCAGAGCGCGGGCGGGTCGTTCATGACACGGGAAGCGCTTTCTGCGGCTGCCAGTCAGGCGGATTTGAGCGGCAATCAGCCACAGGCCGCTGCCATTCGACAGCGTTTGGCGACTGGAGACTTCAAGGTTGGTGATCGAATAGTCGTTGGGGTCGTGTCGGACGTGAGCCGCACCGATACGATCACAGTCCGAGACGGCTTGACGGCGGAAATACCAGGACGGGGTGCCGTCTCGCTCAGCGGGGTTTTGCGCTCCGAGCTGAAAGACAAAGTGACCGCCGCCGTGCTCGTTTACGTGAAGGCATATGAGGTGAGTGTAACACCGCTCACCAGAATCGCGGTTCTTGGCGAGGTCGTTCATCCCGGGTATTTCGCGCTGCGGTCAGACATACCGATCAGCGACGCCATCATGATTGCCGGCGGCCCAACCGCTTCCGCCGATCTCAAACGATCGATCGTGCGCAGAGACAATCGCGAGTTTCGGTCTCAGGATCAGACGCGCGAAGCGCTTGCCGACGGCACGACTCTCGATCAGCTCGGCCTCGCCGGGGGTGACGAGTTGGTGGTAGGCAAGCAGCGTCCGTTCGTCGGCCAGTCCGCAACAACTCTGCTCGGCGTGCTAGGCAGCGTCGCGGCGATCGTAATCGCGGTGCGGCATTAATGAGCGCCATTGGTTTTTTCGAGGCGGACGAGTCTCGCCGCCCCGTTACGCGCCGCTTGGGCACGCCCTTGGAGATCGAGCGAGCGATTCCGCTTGCGCGCGAAGCGGACGTTGAATCGCGCATGGCAGCCAGTGGGGTCGAACCGAGAATCAGGCGTGAACTGCTGACACGCCTGATGAATATTGTGATCGCCTCATTCGGGCTGCTTGTGGCGAGTCCGATAATGTTCATAGTGGCCGCGCTGGTGAAGCTCACATCACCCGGCCCGATATTGTATTCGCAGCCCCGCGTCGGACTGGATCGGCGCCGCACGACGGAGCAATCTGGAATGTATGATCGCCGGACACGGGATTTGGGCGGATCCCCGTTCATGATTTACAAGTTCCGCACTATGCGCGTAAACGCGGAAACCATTCATGGCGCAGTATGGGCAACCAAAGGCGATGCACGCGTTACCACAATCGGCGGTGTGCTGCGCAAGCTTCGTCTCGACGAATTGCCGCAGCTGTTCAATGTGCTCATCGGCGACATGAACATCGTTGGACCGCGCCCGGAGCGCCCCAGTATCTTCTCTCGGCTACGCGATGATATTGCGGAATATCAATTCCGGCAGCGTGCCAGACCGGGAATTACCGGCTGGGCCCAAGTCAACCAGAGCTACGACACCAGCGTTGACGACGTTAGACGAAAAGTCCGGTATGATCTGGAATACCTGCAACGTCAGGGCATTCGTGAAGATTTGAGAATCATGGCGATGACAGTACCGGTGATCCTCTTCAGGAAAGGCGGCTGGTAGCGCTAGCGCCCTGACGAGCGTGGCACCGGAGGCCACGTCTCGTGTCCCACTTCAGCATAGGCTTGGGTTGTCGCGTCGGGTTTCCGGTCGCCGATTGCGTCGCGAAGAACCCAGCCTGCGCAGAGACCGAGTCCGCTTACGCACTGCATCAAGAGGTGCAGTGGGGCGAGCGCCAGCGCGAAGCCCCAGCCGCGCTCGCGTGCGAAATAAGCAGTAGCTCGCCCATTGATGATTGCCGCACCAATCAAGATGAAAGCCAGCGTGACCAAGACGCTTGGTTGCGGGACGATTGCAGCGGAAAGCGCGAGTGCACATACAGCCGCAAATGCCGGAGCTGCGGGTCGACTTAGAGTAAACACGACCTCACTGGGCACCGACTCGCGCGTACGATGGTAGCCGAGCGAACGGGCCAGGAGTGCGCTACGACGCCAGACCTCTCGTATCATCTGTATGACGTTCCAGGCGCGGAGCGGCTGTACATCAGCGTCCCTAACAAGCATTGCGCCGTGACCTTGAGCCTCAAGACGATTCCCCAGCTCGATACCCTCGAGGGATGCGCTTGCGAATCGCCACTCGTCGTACATCCCCATGGCGAGGAAAACGTCTCTGCGGATCGCCGCGCATGGAGACGCAACATTGGCGCTCGTTCCTTTCGCTCGCTCTCCTAGCCGGTGGAGCAGCTTCCAGTACTGCGATAGCCAACCGTCTGCGGGGTCGGGTTGAGCGTGCGATGCCGTGACTGCGTCGATCGACGATTGTGTCGACAGCCGTCTCAGCATGCGCGGCAATGTGTCCGCGTGAACCACAATGTCCGGATCCACGAAAGCGATAACGTTCCCTCGCGCGATCTCCGCACCGCGGTTGCGTGCGTAAGCCGCACCGCACTTGCTTCCGCTCAGGCGCATCACGGTGTCAGCATATCGCGCCGCAATCTGCGCTGAGCCGTCGGTGCTCGCGTCGTCGACTACGATCACTTCGAATGCGCTGCGCGACAGGTCCGACGCGACTATCGAAGCGAGCGTGCGTGAGAGTGTGCTGCCGGCGTCGCTTACGGGAACGATGATCGAGAGCAAAAGGTTAGACATGTTTCGCGTGTTATCAGCTGCTCAACTGGATCTGGTCGCCGATCTCGTGCGCGCTGAGAAGCTCGCCACTGACCAGGGTAACGATATCGCCCGCCGCCTCATTGATCGCGAGTGCGCGCAGCTCTTCCTCGGTGGTACCGGCCGGAGCAAGGAGGAACTGTGCTTCACCGACAGTGCGCTGCAGTGCGCTGAGATTCGTTGGCTGACCGGCGCAGGCTACGATCACATCCAGATCGTCGGCTGTCTTGGCGGACAGCCGCTCTGCGAGTTTATCTGGGCAGACGACATGATTCTCGGGCACGACTACCACTAGTGAGACGCGCGGCGTACGTCGGACAGTGGAGGCTTGCACTACAGAGTGCTTGTCGCCGTTAAACCGAACCATTCGCGCACCGGTAATGGGTTGCCATTGATTTCAACGAACAGTGATCGATGTGCGAGGTGTTGGATCCCAGGTCACGAGACGGGCGCCCCGAAGCGCTTCGATCCACGCAAGTACTCCCGCGCTCGCCGCCGCCAAAGCGAAGCCGGTCACCGCGAATGGCTTGAGAGTGACTGAATCGGCGAACCTGATCGTGGCCGCGCCGAGAAGGACGCACGCGCCGACCGCCGCTAGGACTGCAGCCGCGATCCCATTTCCTACTGCGAGCACCGCAAGCGCCACCACGGACACAGGCAGCAGCAGATAGGGAATCCAGCGAGAGAGCTTGTGGCTGATCAACATAATCGCGAATCCGCCATACTTGAGCGGATTCATCAGATCACGACAATAAAAGAGTGTGCTCAACCCGCGAGCCATCGTGCGTGCCTTTCGCCTGAACTCGAAACGGACATCACGCGTGCGGGGCACGACACACACCGCCGACGGTACGCTCACGGAGCGAAAGCCTTGTCGGCGAGCGACCAGCGTTGACGCGAAATCCCAGCTGAGCGCGGCAGGGAGATCCGCATTTCGGATGCGACGTCGGATGCCGTAAAAGCAACCGCTCGCCCCGACTATGGAGCCGAGTCTCGTTTCCAGTTCGCGGACCATCATCTCATAACCCGTGTAGTCGGATTCCGCGGACAAATTGTCTTCGTTTCCGACACTTACGTCCCGCCCGGAAGCGACCCCGACGGACGGATCGCCAAAAGCGCTGATTAGAGCTTTGAGCGATGCGGGCGGAACTGCGACCGTCGCATCGATGTTGACGATGATGTCACCGCGAGCGGCCGCTACCGCAGCGTTCTCACCTGCGGTTTTTCCTCGGCGAGTTGGGGCGCGCAAAAGCTCCACGCCGAATCCGGCATACTCTCGTACCATATCATCGGTACCGTCATTTGACGCGTCAGAAAGAACGAGCAACTGCAGCTTCTCGCGTGGGTAATCCAAGGCGAGCAACCCATCGAGCGAATGGCGGATGGTAGCGGCCGAGTTGTACACGGGTAGTGTGACCGTGACCGATGGCCAATCAGCCATGCTCACAGATGGAGTCGATTCACGACGAAACTTGCTGGCGAGCCAAAGGACTGCCGGATAGGCCACGTACGCGTAGCTCGCCACAACAACCGGCGCGATCGCGAGCACGACTGCGAGAACGAACAATGTGAGGCTCGGCTAGAGTCTTGAGTCCGGGAGTTGTCTGGCTGCGTTTGGCGAGCCAGGGCGCCAATCCCGCGCGCCCTGCTCGGCGACGGCAAAAGCATTGCACGTGCCGTGCGGTTCCAGGTGTAACTCGTTGAGCGGTTGAGAGTTACAGGGCGATGGCACGCCCTACGTGGCGTACGCTGACCGCAGTTTTGTTGCGACTATGCCACGCCGTTTCTATGGCCAGAGGCAAGGCTATTCACGGCCAGATCGTAGACCCGGTCGTGAGCGTCGACCCACTTTTCGACGTCGAAGGCGCTCATGAGGCGATTTGCTGCGGCTCGCGCTTGAGCAGCCGCTAACTCCGGCTCAAGGAGAACTCTCGCTATACCGTTGGCGAGCGATTCAGGATCCTCGGGCGGTACAAGGACCGCTTCCCTTTCCCTTACGACCTCCGGGACTCCCCCCACACGGGTTGCGACGACAGGCACTCCTGCGGACATGGCCTCGAGCAGCGTGATCGGAGTTCCTTCAGATCGGGAGCTGAGAACGAGGACGTCAAAGGCGCGCATGCAGCGCGCAGCCTCGGTTACCGCGCCCTGGAATCGGACGCGCTCCGTAAGGCCCGCTTCATCAACCAGCACCTGGAGACGCGCGCGCTCGGTGCCGTCACCGATAATGGCTGCGGTCCACGACTCGATGCGGAGTCGTGCGAGCGCGTTAATGAACACATCCGCGCCCTTGATCGGAATGAGCCGACCTATCCAGCCGATTACGATGCCGTCGTGGGGCAGGCCGAGCGTACTGCGCGCATCCGATCGATCCATAGCCGAAAAGCGTGGCTCCCAGGCGTTCGGGATTATGTGGAGGCGGCTGGCAGGCACGTGTCGTGAGCGTAACGACTCCGCGAGTTGATTGGAGACCGCAATGACGGCATCAAATCGGCGTAACAAGAGCATCTGCAATTGCTCGTGGAATGTGCTGGCGCCGCCAACGCGGCTCGATCCGTGGATCGTCGTGACAGTCGCGAAGTCTCTCCGCACTCGTGAGGCGGCATGCAGGATGTCGGGGCGATAGCCGTGCGTGTGCATCACGTCCGGCCGTTCGCGCTCGCAAAATTCTTTGACCAGTCCCCGCTCCTTCCAGTAGGCGCGCGCGGGCACAGCAATAGTTTCAGTCGGAACACCGGCGTTTTCGAGTGCCGCGGCGAAGGGATGGCGGTCAGCACGTGGTTCATGAGTGAGCAATACCGTGACGTCGTGACCGCGCCGCATCTGTCCGACAGATAGAGCGAGAACGACTGACTCGAGTCCGCCCACCTCACCGGGAGCTGCAACCTGAACGACTTTCCTGGGCGAGTCGGTTCGATGCCCGGCAGACGGT
>DASTGU010000088.1:0-16255 GCA_035718845.1 Gemmatimonadaceae bacterium
CACCAGGCGCAGCTGGCTCATGGCCACACCGGTGCTCGCAATCGCTCTCGTGCCGCTGTTCGGCAATTGGCAATCGGCTTCACGCGCGGGCCAGACCGACACTGCCGACTTCGCCGCCGATCTTCTGAATTCCGTCGAGCCCTACGGAATCCTCGTTACGGCAGGCGACAACGACACCTTCCCGCTCTGGTACGCGCAGGAAGTAGAGGGCATCAGAAAAGACGTGATCGTCGCGTGCCTGTCGCTGCTCAACACCGATTGGTATACGCGGCAGATGCTGCGTCGACCGGTTTACGAATACGATTCGCTGCGCGGCCCGCCGGTGTATCGGGGGCGGGTGTGGCACAAGCCAACCGGCCCACCGGTCAACATGACGATGACGGAGGCCGACGCGGTGCCCGGCGCCATCGAGCTGACAGTGCCACAGACTTTCAGGAAAGACGGAACGCAAATCCTGGTGAATATCCGGCCGCGCCAGTTCGCCGATTTCACCGGCCTCGAGCGAGCGGATTTGTTCGTGCTCTACATGATCCGCGACGCGTTTCCCGGCCGGCCGTTTTTCTTCAGTCGGACGACAGGCAGCTATGTCGAGGAAATGGGGTTCACTCCGTTCACCGTCGTCACCGGGCTTGCGCGAAAGCTTCTGCCAGCGCGACCGGTTGTCGGCGACAGTATCGTGAACGTCGCCGGAGTAGGCCCGTTCGACGTAGCGACGACACTAGCGCTCTGGGAAACCACGTTCAAAGCACCCCGCTCGATTGCAAAACGAGACCTCTGGGTCGATCGTCCTTCGGCGGGCATTCCTTATCTGTACATTCGCACGGGGCTGGAGCTGAGTGCGGCGCTCGACGCGCAGCGACGCACGCAGGAGGCGGCGAAAATCAGATCGCAGGTCGCAGCAATCGCGCGCGCAACCCAGCTGGAGGACCTGCTCGTCGCCCGCTAGTGTTTATCTTTGGACGAGGGAGGGTTGGCAGAACGGCTATTGCACCAGTCTTGAAAACTGGCGCCCGCAAGGGCTTGGGGGTTCGAATCCCTCACCCTCCGTTAGTTAGTCCGTGATTCTGAGTAATTCTGCGGCGGATCGAGGCCTGCGAACTAACATAGCATCGACAATCGCGGACTAATTGAGGATCGAGGATCGCTGACACGCGTTCCCATGCTCTTTAGTCGTAGTCCTCGTTCTCAATCAGTCCGCGATTAGCAATGCAGTTGGTCCGGAGTACTCGGTCCTACTGTGAAACTCGCGGAGCTGGCCCTAACCGCGCGAGTCGAGCTTTCATCGTCGAAAACTGCGAATCGTTGACCTGCAGCGAGTTGAGCGTCGACGCTGGAACCTGATTCAGCATCCGCTGAATGTCCGCGATGCGGTCCTGGGTACCCGGGTGATCCGAGAACCAGGCTGCGACGTTAGAGTTGCCCGAGCTCTGCTCCTCGGCGAGCAGCTTCTGGAAGAGAGTCAGCATCCCGCGCGGGCTGATGCCAGCGCGGATCACGTTGTTGAAGCCGCCTTCGTCAGCCTGCACTTCGTCGGTGCGGCTGAACTTCGCGAATACTGCGGTGCCGCCGATGTTGATCGCCGCCTGCGCGACGCCGCTCTGACAGACACCGGTTAGCGCGCACAGAATTCCGACCCCAACGTTCGCGCCCTGCGCCTGCTCCATCTGCTTCACCGAGTGCCTCTCTACGACGTGCTCGATCTCGTGGCCAAGGACGCCCGCGACCTCCGACATGTTGTCTGCCCGCGCAAGTACGCCGCGATTCACGTAGACAAATCCGCCCGGCAGCGCGAACGCGTTCACGACATCCGAGTTCACGACCTGGAATTGCCACTGCAAGTCCGAACGTGAAGTTCTGCTCGCGATGCGTTGGCCAAGTGCATTCACGTAGTTCTGGATATATGCATCCTGAACCATTGGCAGCTGCGCATTGACCTGCTGCGCTTCCTGCTGACCCATTTGCACTTCCTGCTGCGTCGACACGCCGCATCCAGCGAGCAGCCCGGCCGCGGCTATTGTCACAATTGCTTTACGCATTTCCGACCCCTGTAAGAGTTCATCCCAGCTGCTGCTTGCGGGTCCATACAGAGGCAGAAACCAAGCCAAAACCCGCTCGCCAACCCTCGTGGATGGGCTTAGTTTCCGCGCTGGCTAACCCTACGGACGCATAAATGGCCGATTTTACGAAAGAATGGATCGAGCACCTGAAAGGACAGATCTCGAGCCGATTAAACGTTGTCCAGGATAAGATGGATCCGCAGACCTACGACGAGCTCGTCACCGATCTCGCGTGGTTCACATTCCGGTTTGCCCGCGATCCGGATACCAAAATGCGCAAAGCATTCCGGTGAGCCACTCTGCGCGGCGGCATTAGATTCGCCGTAGAATCCCCGGAAAACTTTCGGGAGCGTTAATGGCTCAGTGTGAGGTGTGCGGTAACGATTACGACAAAGCGTTCACCGTTACAATGAGAGGCAAGGCGCACACATTCGACTCCTTCGAGTGCGCGATCCACGCACTGGCTCCAAAGTGCGCACACTGCGGCTGCAAAATCATCGGACACGGACTCGAGAGCAACGGCACCTTCTATTGCTGCGGCAGCTGCGCTGAGCATTCAGGAGTGCGCGGGCTCGAAGACCGTGTTTAGAACGCGAGGAGCTACGGCGTGAAGTGGAGAACCCGGCGAGACCCACAAGGCAACCTTGGTGACGAGCGCGTACGAACCAGATTCGCATGGCTTCCGATGGAAGCCGATGACGGCTTCACCTACTGGCTGACGCCCGTGGTCGTGCGCGAACAGCTGCTGCCCAAGGTTTCGCGCGGCGGATTCGAGGACGACGAGTCCCAATGGTCAGTCGTCGAAGCTAGGCCAATGAAACAGTCGAAGGGCAGGAAGAAATAGCCAGCGCCACAACGCAGTCCACCATCGATTTGAACGCCGACCTCGGCGAGGGGTTCGGCAGCTCGAGCCTGCTGCACGACACCGCACTGCTCGAGCTTGTCTCGTCGGCAAACATCGCGTGCGGCTTTCACGCCGGCGACGCGCAAACCATGCGTGACACCGTGCGCGCGGCCAGGGAGCGAGGCGTCAGCATTGGTGCGCACCCATCCTATCCCGACATTCCTGGATTTGGTCGACGGGAGCTGGGACTCCCGGCCAAAGAGATCGCGCGCCACGTCGAATACCAATTGAGATCGATGCTCGACGTATGCGGGGCGGAGTCCGCACGCCTATCCTACGTCAAGCCGCACGGCGCGCTCTACAACCGAGCAGGGTGGGACGAAGGCGTCGCGAACGCAATCGTCGACGCAATGTTGCGCGTCGACAGCGGACTCACTCTGCTCGGTCTTCCGAAGAGCAAGATGGACATGGCCGCCGAGCTGCATCACATGAGATTCGCTGCCGAAGCGTTTGTCGATCGCGCGTACAATACCGACGGCACTCTCGTCAAACGCAGCGAGCCGGACGCCGTGATTCACGATGTCAACGCCGCAGTCATCCGCGCGGTCGATCTTTTCTCCGCTGATACGGTACGCGCGCGCGACGGGAGTGAGATCCGGATCTACGCCGATTCATTATGTGTCCACGGTGACAATCCCGATTCGTTGAAGATCCTGCGCGCTGTGCGCAGGCGCCTCGAGGACAGCGGCGCCCGGATCACGCCTTTCGCGGCCTGATGGCTCCGCCGCGCGTCTTCCCGCTCGGCGATTCCGCAATCACCATCGAGCTGGGCACCGAGCGATCGCGGAAGTTGCTGCGCGAGGTGCATGCAGCTGCCGCTCAGATCAGGAGTCAGCAACTCCAACATGTCACGGACGTCGTACCTGCGTACTTGGCGGTGACCGTCTTCTACGATGCCATCAAGGTGTCGTACTCGGAAATCGCAGAGCAGATAGTTGGTGCTCTCGATGCAAGTCGAAATACCCCGGCCGGCGAGGAGACCCGCCATCACGTGATTCCGGTTGAGTATAGCGGCGCCGACCTCCAATCGGTCGCAGACACCACTGGACTGAGAGTCGCTGAGGTCGTGGCGCGGCACTCTGCAAAAACGTACACCGTCGATTTGCTCGGCTTCGTGCCGGGCTGGGCGTATATGAGCGAGCTCGATCCGTCGCTGCAGATTCCCAGACGCCAGCAACCACGACCGCGCGTGCCTGCCGGCAGCGTGGCGATCGCTGCAACACAAACCGGGATCTATCCGCTCGACACACCGGGCGGATGGCACATTCTCGGGCGCACTGCTGCGACGATGTTCGACCCGACGCGCGATCCGCCCGCGCTGCTCAAAGCCGGCGACACCGTCAAGTTCGAGCCTTTCAAGTGATAACGGTTACCAAGGCGCCGCCCTATCTGGCAGTTCAGGATGCGGGACGCACAGGATTTCGCGCGGATGGTGTGCCCCGCGGTGGCGCGATGGATTCATTCGCATTCCGCGCAGCGAATTCGATGGTGGGAAATGAGAGTAGTGCAGCAGTACTCGAGTGGGCACTCGGTGGCGGCACTCTGACATTCACATCGCCGACGAGCTTCGCCCTCGTTGGCGCGGCTGTGCGCGCGACCGTTCGCGGCAAGGCGATCCCTCCCTGCACCACTATGCGCGCCGCGGCCGGGGATCAGCTTGTCATCGAGCAGTTTCTGACCGGAAGATTCCTCTACATTGCCGTTGCAGGCGGCATCGAGGTCCCACTCGTACTCGGCAGCCGGTCTACCTATCTACCTGGACGTTTCGGCGGGCTGGACGGCCGTTTGATCAAAACCGGTGACGAGCTCGCGCTCGGCAGCCAGGGTTCTGCTCCCCAGGATGGATTTCATTGCGCAGCCGAGCTCATGCCTCGCTATGAGAATGACACAGTTCACGTAACGCGCGGCCCGCAGGCTGACCTGTTCGCTCGCGATTCATTCGACATCCTCGGCGAAAATAGCCACCGAATATCGAGCGCCTCCGATCGCACGGGCTACAAGCTCGACGGTGCGTCCATCGGAGCCCCACCTGGATCGCTGCCATCGGAAGCTGCATGTCCCGGTGCGATTCAAGTACCGGGCGATGGTCACCCAATCATCCTGATGGCCGACGCCCCCACGGTCGGCGGATATCCGAAAATCGCCGTCGTCTCGGAAGCGGATCTGCCGATCGTCGCCCAGCGAAGGCCCGGTGAAACCCTGCGCTTCGAGATCATCTCGACCGAACAAAGTCAAAAAGCTCTGCGTCGGCGAGCCGCCGATCTCAACACGATCGCCCAACTGGCAGCGAGCGCAGTTTAGGCGCGCCTTCTGCATATGTAGTCGCGTCGCCGCTGTTCATGCGGCTCAACAACTGTTGGGGGGCTGTATCTATGGAAAGAAGTGAAGGCACGGGCTTCAATGAGACGACGACTAGTGGGGACTCGAGCTTCGGCACCACTGGATCCTCGGGCAGCAGCGGAATGGGCGCGTCCGGCGCTACCGGCAACGACTCGTCAGGCAATGTCGGCGGCACCAGCTCCGGCAGCGGGATCACCGACCGACTCAAGAGTGTCGGATCGTCGGTGAAGGACAAAGCATCGGGGCTGCCGTCGATGCTCGCGGACGGACTCGAGGCGGGTGCCAAAGCGCTGAAACAGCGCCAGCCGTCAGCCGCCGGTACCGATGGCAGCTCGGTTTCGATTCAGAATGATTCGAGCATCGCCGCCGTCACCGATACCCTCGCCAGCGGCATGCAATCCAGCGCCGACTGGCTGCGCGACGCTGACTTCGATCAGATCAAAGCTGGAGTCGAAAAGCAGGTGAAGGAGCATCCCGCACGATCACTGATCATCGCACTCGGCGCCGGCTATCTGATCGGCAAAGCATTGCGGCGGTAGTATGAAGCTCCTCGAAGGGCCCGACTCCGATCGGGCGACGCATATACCGACGGCGAATCGCGGAGTGGCGCAGCTGCTCCGCGACGTCGCCGAGGACGGCGTCCATCTCGCGCGCCAGGAGGTTCAGCTCGCGCGCATCGAGTTCGCGCAGATTGCGCGCGACATCGGCAAAGGCACCGGCTTCACCGTTGCTGCCGGAATGCTTGGCTTGCTGACGGCGCAGATGCTGGTATTTGGAATCGTGCTGCTGCTTGGTGACGCGCTCTTTCGCGGGCATTACTGGATTGCCGCGTTCGTGCTGACAGTGATTCTCGGCGCGGTCGCGTTTTATTTGCTGAAACGCGGAACCGCATTGCTGTCACCGAAGAACATGAAACCAGAACAGACTTTGGCAACGTTACGGAGGCATCAGGATGGCTGAGACAACTACCGAAGTCCGTGCTGATATCGAGCAGACTCGCGCGCGCATGTCGAACGCGATCGACGAGCTCGAGCGCAAAATCGATGTCACCCAGAAGATTGGCGAGCATCCGTGGATCGCTGTCGGCGTCGCGTTTGGCGCAGGTATCGCATTGAGCGCCACCAAAGCAGACGTGCAGGCGGCGAAAGTCACCGCTGACGCGACTCAGAAAACTGGTACGAAGCTGGGCTCGGCGCTGGACGGCGTAGTCGCCGCGCTCGTTGCCGGCGTCACCGAAGCGTTCCACTCCCGCGTCGACAGCGCAGTCAATCAGGTCGTCACTTCCATTCGCGGAACTTCGTCGCCACGGTCGTTCGGCACCGTGGATCGAACCACAGAAGTTCCGATGAGAGCAGACTAGTCGTCGCTCACCGCCGGCGCGTTTCTCTTGCGCCGGCCGGCCTCAGCACGTAAATCCGAGGGTTTGGTAGCGCGGACCTCACGCAATCCGCGCTCGTCCACGCGGAGGATTTCTGCTCCCTCGGCTGCGTTCCGCATTCCCAACTGTCGCTGCAGTGTTGGCTCTCGGCGCGCCCGCTCCGGCAGTGTCGCAGTCCCCTGCTGCGCCGCTCCCGAAACGCCGAGTCCCGTTTCGTATCCCTAGTGACGCAGCGTTAACAGACAGTGCGTACCGCGCCTCGGCGATGCGCGGACGCGCAATCCTGCTCGCCACACGTGATAGTCTCCCTCGCCACGTCGGCAATGGACTTCGATGCGCCAGTTGCCACCTCGATGGCGGCTTACGCGCGAATGCGATGCCCTGGGTTGGCTCGTACGCGCGATTTCCCCAGTACCGTCCGCGCAGCGGCAGGGTTGATCTGATCGAAGACAGAGTCAACGACTGCTTCGAGCGCAGCATGAATGGAAAACGCCTCGACCCATCGGGGCGCGACATGCGGGATATCGTGAGTTATCTCGCATTTCTGTCGAGCGGGGTTCCTGTAGGATCGGAAATGGAAGGTCAGGGATTCCCGAAGCTCGACCCAATGAAGGGCGACGCGACACGTGGTGCAAACGTCTTCGTCGCAACATGCGCGCGTTGCCATGGCCCCAACGGTCAGGGGACCGCGATTGCTCCGCCACTTTGGGGACCGCGCAGTTATAACATGGGCGCCGGTATGGCGCGCATTAACACGGCGGCGTCATTCATCCATGGACTAATGCCATTCGACCGCGCGGTACAGCTGACACCGCAGCAGGCTTTCGATGTCGCAACCTATATCAATACGCGGCCTCGGCCGGATTTTAAGCAGAAAGTCCACGACTGGCCGCATGGCGGCAAACCCGCAGATGCTGATTATCACGTCGTACCCACCCAAAAGGAGAGTCGCAAATGAGTGAGGCATTACTTCCCGAGCGCAGGAAATTCCTTGGCAAGCTCGCCGCTGGTGCTGTCGCGCTTGGAGTGAGTGGTTCGGTAACGAAAGCGTTTGGCAGCGATCTGGGATCGAAGAGTGACATCCAACCGAGCGACAAATGGCTGACCGCCGTCACGGGCAAGCATCGTCAGATTTTTGATCTTCCCAATCACGAGAATGGCTGGGGACTATTGCACGTTCGCAATTACCTCAACACCCTGCGCGACACTTATCACGTCACCCATCCCGACGCGACCGCCGTTGTAACGATCTACGGAATGGGCACCATGCTCGCATTCAACGACGACATGTGGAAGAAGTATTCGCTGGGTAACGCGAGCAAGGTGAACGACATGACGAACGCTCCCGCGACGGCCAACGTTTTCTACAAGGCACCTGGCGGCAGCAATTCACTTGCAGTGAGCGGCACGCCGATTCCGGTGCCGGCAGATGCGTCGATCTCCGAGCTGCAGCAGCGCGGCGCGGTATTCATTCTTTGCAACAACGCCTACAACGTCTGGATGTCATTGCTCTCGGGCAATGATGCGACCAAAGCCGCGGCGCTGCGCAAAGAGTTCGACGCCAATATGTTGCCCGGTGTCTACCTCGTTCCGGCAATGGTCGTTGCAATCGATCAGGCACAAAAACACGGCTGCAGCTACATCCACGTGTGACCTTTTAGGAAACCGAAAGGACGCCGCAGCATTCGCACATCGACCCGACCGTTAACATCCGGTCGGGTCGAGCGTCTCTCACCCTGAACGGTGTGCAGCAACCACACCGCCCACAAAATCCCCGGATATGGGAAGGAGAAGAGATGCTGAAAGCGAAGCTCGCGGCGTTATCAGCCGCACTCGTCCTGGCTGTCGCATCAACTGCGTCTGCGCAATCAGTGCAGGCGACGATGAAAGCGCCGCCGCACATGACCAGAGCGAGACTGATCGCGTGGTGCAAGAATCATCCGACTGCAACGGCTGATTGCAAGGAAGTCCGCGCGGACAAGAAGGAAGTCCGTGCCGACACGAAGGAGATCAAGAGCGACCGGAAGGACGTTCGCCAGGATCGCAAGGAAGTTCGCCAGGACATCAAGTCGGGCGACAAGCAGGAAGCCAAGCAGGACGCTAAGAACCTGAAGGCGGACGGCAAGGACCTGCGTCAGGACGCTCGCGACAGACGTCAGGATGCGCGGGAAACCCGCCGCGATGTTCGCGACGCACGCAAAGACGCGCGAAGCAAGTAACCGCATCTCACGCAAAACAAAAACGCCGCGGATTGCCCGCGGCGTTTTTGTTTGTCATCAGGCTGTCATTTCGCCGGAGCGAGCGTCGGTGGGTTCGGAGCCTTGAGATACCGCGTGAGGAAGCTGTCGGTGACTTTCTGAATCAATCGATAACTCTCGAGATTGTATGCGGCGCCGTGCCTCCCCGGCGGATAGATGCGCAGCTCCGCATCGCGCCCCGCGTTGGTCAGCGCGGTGAGCAGCTGCATGGTGTTCTGAGGATGCACGTTGTCATCCATCATCGAGTGAATCAGCAGCAGATTGCCACGCATCCTGGGCGCCTGCTCAATCGGCGCGCTCTCGGTGTATCCGCGCTCGTTGTCCTGCAGCAGCCCCATATAGCGCTCAGTGTAGATCGTATCGTACAACCGCCAGTCACCGACCGCTGAATTTGCAACGCCGACCGGGAACAGCTCCGGATACATCTCCATCGTGTATACCGTCGAGTATCCGCCGTAGCTGGTGCCGATGATAGCGATCCGTTTCGGATCGACGTAAGTCTGCCGGCCCAGATAGCGCGCGGCGTCGGCAAAGTCCATCGCCTCATACTTGCCGAGCTGTTTGTAGACGACCTTCATGAACTGGCTGCCGTAATTGTTGGTGCCCCGATTGTTGAGACCAATCACGACGTAGCCCTGCTGCGCCAGCCACTGATCCCAGCCGCTGGTGGTGAAACGATCGTACACCTGTTGCGACCCCGGCCCGCCATAGATGTCGAACACCACCGGATATCTGCGGTTGGCATCGAATGGAATCGGCTTGATCATGCTGCCATCGACCTTCGTCCCGTCCGACGTCGTGAACGAGAAGATCTCGGCGGGCGAATAGGCGTGGGTCTGCAGCCATCTCGTCGTCGCTGCGTTGTCTTCCAGCGTGCGCAGCTTGTGATCGGGCGCCCAGAGCTCTACCTGCAGCGGCTGCGTCAGCGACGAATACCGGTCGATGAAGTACGTCGCCGTCGGCGCCATGTCGATGCGGTGGGTGCCTTCGCTCGTCGTGATTCTTCTCTTGCCAGTGCCGTCGAACCGAATCGAGTAGAGCTGGCGCTGCAGCGGTGACGCTTCCGTCGAGGTGAAATAGAGCGTCTGGTTTTTCGCATCGCTGCCCTCAACGCGCGTCACCATCCACGGTCCCTTAGTCACCTGATTCACCAGCTTGCCAGAGTAGTCGTACCGGTACAGATGCTGGTACCCGTCTCGATCGGAGAGCCAGAAGAATTCGTGCGAATCGGACGGGAACGTCATCATGTCATCGACTCCGGCATAGAAGTCGTAGACATCGATCCACGTCTTGGAGCTCTCGCTCATCACCTGTCGCCGTCCGCCCGTTCTGACGTCGAAGAAATACAGCGTCATCAGGTTTTGCGGCCGATTCAGCGTGATGACGGCCAGCGTATCGGGCCGGCTCGTCCAGTAGATGCGCGGGATGTAGTACTCGCCCTGCTGCGCGGGGTCGAGCCACACGTTCTGACCCGATGCCACATTGACGACGCCGATGCGCACTTTCGCGTTAGGATCGCCAACCTGCGGAATCGGAATCCGCTCCCAATCCTGGTGCGCACCCGAGTAGTCGGAGATCTGAATGATCGGCTCCTGCGAATCGTCCAGCTGCCAATAGGCGATGTACCGACTGTCAGGCGACCACTTCCACGCCTGCGCCTCCCCGAATTCCTCTTCGTAAACCCAATCGTAGTGGCCGTTGAAGACGTGCGCCGAGGAATCGCGCGTCAGCCGCTTCTCCTGGTGCGTCGACAGGTCGGTGACGTACATGTCACCGCCGCGCTCGAAGCCGAGTAGAGCGCCGTTGGGTGAGAGCTCCGCGGTGCGTGCGCCGCGGGTCGCCAGCTTCATCGACTTATCGGCGAGGGAGTAGATATAGAAATCGGAGATCCCGGAACGCCGGTAAATCGGCTGGAAATTCGTTTGGAAGACGAGGTTCTTCGAATCCTGCGTCCACTGGAATGAATCGTAAGTGAAGGGCTGGTTCGTGCCGGGAAAGGTGACGCCGGCGGTAGTGAACAGCAGCGTTGACTGGCCGGTCGGCGGATCGTAGGCGCGAATTACCGGCGCGTTGGTCGACGGATCGCGGTCAGTGTAAGAGAATCGACGTCCGCCTTCGATCCAGTTTACATCCCGCGGTCCCTGACGACCTGACAGAATTCCGCCCGCCTGCAGCGCCTCGTCGATACTCGAAAAGCGCTGTTTCTCCTGCGCGGTGATTGCCGTTGGCGCCCATACGACGAGCGCAATCAGAGTGAATCTGACAATTCGTCTCATTGGATTTGGTTGGGGACGTGAAAGCGGTTGGGAAGATTTACGCACTACGCTGTTGAGGGCTTTCTTCTGCGCATTTCCGGCACAGCGTGACGCCGCGAAAAGTGCAGATGATGCATATGAACGTTCCGCAGTTGGTGCAGGGGTAGCCCTCGGATGCTCGCTCTTCGTTCCTGCAGGAGCGACAAATCATTGCATCTCGTTCGCGGAGTGTCTGGGGCATCAGCGCGATCCCATCAGAGTTCCGGCGGAGAGTTTTAAGGCGCCGGACTCGGCAATCTACATTACGGCCCGCATTTCACAACGCGCTTGGCCGCCTGCAGCCACATCGACAGGCGGTCGGGGCCTGCTTCATCCCAGCCTTCCGGCACCGGCGCGAGGCGGCGCTTCTCGCCCTCGCTCTCGAAACAAAGCCAGCCGTTGCTGAATTCGCTGGAAACGACGACTTGTCGCCGAAATGGACTCCTGCGACGGTCAGGGGTCTGGCGACGGTCGGCGAGCCCCGCCGGGGTATCGGCGCCGCCTCTACTGACCCGGCGATCTACCTTTCGTCGCTCGGCCGCGGCCGGTGTCACGAGCCAGACTTCCCACCGCTTGCCCCCAGAGTCAGTAAAGGTCCTATAACTCACCCGCGCGTCCTCCGCTGCTGATTCTGCGCCATGGTTCAAGCTGCGCAGTTTTGCAATGCAGAGTGGGTGCCAAAAGCCGCGGGATTTTACTCGTGAAACCGCGTTATTTCTGTGAGAAACGTACGTCTTCGCACGACCGTGCGGTGAAACGCCTCACGGTCGTTCAGACAACTCCAGCAGCTATCGCTTATCGAGTTTTCTGCCCGCGTCGAGGTGGTCGTAATTCAGCAGCGCATTGAAGACGAGGAAATAGCTGCCGATCGTAGACCCACGATAAATCGGGTTGTTCGCGTAGAGCACGACGTGCCCCTTGCCGAGCGGAACGTCTACGACGACAGGACGCCGAGCGACATCGCTGCCATCGAGCAGGCCCGAGGCGAGGAGCTCGCGCTGGTCGGCGAAGCGCAGAACCACACGAGGACGCAGCGCCGGCGGAATGACCGTCAGCGGGTTCCGCATTTGCTCGTCGGTCACTGGCGCCGCCTCCCATGGTTCCACCGGTCGGCGCTGCGGGACATCGAACCGCGGATCCAGCACCGCGCGTCCCTGCGGTACATCGAGCTCGTCGGCGGTCCCGCGCCCAGTCGGGCGCGCGTTCGACGAGTCGGCAAAACGTCCACCGCGACCGCCCAGAATATTGGAAACGCTGAAGCTCGAGCCCTCGTCGCTGTACACCGCCAGACTATCGCGCAAGCCATAGACCAACGGGCTCGCGTCGTCGACGATCCTGGTTCGCAACAAACTGCCGACGACGTGAAGTCGCGGCGGCGAATTCAGCGAAACGCCACTCGCCAACCCGAAAGTGATCGCGAAATCGGCGGTGTTATCGATCGTCAGCAAAACGCCCCCGTTGCGCACGAACGTCGCCAGGTTGTTCACGCCAGCCCACCCAAGTCCCGGACGAATGTCATCGGTCTGGTCGAGGGTGCCCATGTTCGGCGTCAGCTCTGTCTTCTTCCACGGCATCGGGTTCCGCCACATCGGGAGCCCGTTCACGATCGTCTGCGGGCTGCCGCTTCCCGGCCCGAAGATGATGACGTCGTACTTGGCGTTGAGATTCGGGTCGCGCGCCGCATCCTGGGTGCTGATGTAGCTGAAAGGAATTTTCAGGACGTCGAATGCCTGCCGCCACCAGCCCTCGGTCTGAGTGCTGATCCACGTATGCATGATCGCCACGCGTGGCGCGCGCGCGGCATGCGTCGCCACCGACGGCGTCGCCGCCAGCGCGACGACTTTGACGCCGAGCTCGCGCGCGGCCTTGTCGAGGTCGCCCGCACTCACCTTGCTGACGATGAACGAACCGCGCGCGAATTTCTGCCCCGAAGCGTCGAATGGTTGTTCTGCGACCGCGAAGTCGGCGTTCTTCAATCGATAGCGCAGGGTCGCCAGCGCGTTGTCGGCGTTGTGGTTGATGGCGAACACAGCTCCACTGCCAGTGACGCCCCCCGGCGCTGTGATCTCTCCCGTCACGATCTCCATTGGCACGTCGAGCACCTTGGGATCGATGACTCGCACTGCTTTCACGGCAAAATTTTCGGGGAAAGTCCAACCGGTATCATCGTAAGGAGTGCGCTGCGGATCGTTCGGGCTCCAGTACTGGTAATCGAGCAAAGCGTCGGCGATGCGCGAGTACGGCTGGTCCATCCGGATGATGTAGCTCCCCGCGGGAAACTGACGGAGCTCGGCGCGCTGGTACGACAGCGGCAGTGTGTCGAACGGCGGCGGCGTCGGGCGCGCTGCTTCCGCGCGCGTTGTGTCGTTGCGACGCGAGCTGTCCGCGGCGCGCGCATTCGCCGCACTTGTCCCCGATGAGGGACGCGGTCGTGCGACCGGAACCAGCACGCTGAACGGCGCCGTTGCGCGCGAGATCTCCACGTGTTGCTTCTGCAGCACGCGCAGGAGTTCCGCCTGCGCACCAGGCCGCCGCTCGTCGGCGGGGAGAACGTACGCCGCGGGCCCTTCTACACGGGGCTTGGTGATCGACCGCTTGCTCTTTTCGTAGAAATTCTCGAGGAACTGCTGACGGTTCTGCGCGAAATAATTCAGCGAGACCAGCAATCCAGTCTGCTCATAATTGTTGTTGTTGCGGAGCGACCACTGCACGCGCGGCAACGGTGGGTTCTGCCGGTACCACGTCCGTTGGGTCTCGCTCGGCGAAAGTGTCCGCTCGACCGTCTCGGCGGTTCCACCGTTGCCGAAGGTTTCGTAAAGCCGGCTGATACCGTTGTGCGTGGCCGCCATGAACATCAAATAGCCGGGCGACCAGGTGTCGAAATTCCCGTGAGTGAACACGCCCGGCATGCCGAGGCGCGTCATCTCCTGAACATTGTTCCAGCCGATCATCTGCCACTCGTTGGTGAGCAGCGGATCGAGCCACGCGTTGTAAGGCCCATCGCCGACAGTGTTGTCGTACAGGTACGGCACCGACTCGTGCAGATCGTGCAACACCTGCGCTTTCCAGTCGAGGTAAGTATTCAGGACGTTCTGCGAGAGCTTGAGGGTCATGCCCATCGCGTCGCGATTGTTGTCGTGTGCGACGTAATGGCCCCAGTAGAGAAGCGGTGGCGCTGTCTCTCCGGGATGCGCCATGTGCCAGCGAAAGAGATCGACCTCGCGATCGCGACCATCGACTTCGACGATGGGCGTGATCAGCGTGATGAGATGATCGCGGATGTATTTGACGTACGGGCTCTCGTCGACCGCCAGACGGTAGGCGAGCTCCATCAACGCCGTTGGCGCGCCTGATTCCGGCGAGTGAATGGTCCCCGTGATGTAGTAAACCGGAGTCGTCTCGCTGACGAGCCGCGCCGCCTCGGCGTCGTTCATGTTGATCGAGCGCGGATCGGCAAGCTTGGCGAGGTTGGCCTTGTTGCGATCCAGGTTCGCCATCAGCGAATCCGAAGCGACCGCGACGGCGATCATCTCCCTCCCCTCTTCGGTGGTACCGATCGAATAGACCTTCACCCGCGGGGTCGCCTTGGCCAGCATTCGCATGTAGGCGTAGACGTCCTTCGAGTACGGAAGATTGTTGCGGGCACCGGCGATGTCGCCGAGCACTGCTTTCGGCGTGGGCACTGTGGAAGAGGCCGGGAGATAGTCGACCAGCGGCGAGAGGAAGAAAGGCTCGGTCGTATACTCTTTGATCTTGCGGGTGTACTGCTCGTCGATCGGCTGATTTGGATCGCGCCCAGGGCGAGTAGCGGAGATCAACGGACTCGGGGCAGATGCCGTCGATGCAGTCGTGTTCACTGCCGGCTGATTTTGTGCTGCGAGACCGGCGGAAAGAAGAACGGAGAGAGTAAAGACAGAAACTGTTAGCCGCATCAAAGCCTCTTTTGCAGGTGAAAAGTCATCCCCGCAAAACGTAATGCTATTCCAGCAGCGCCCTCAACCAGTCGCTGAGTCATGGATCAGACGATATTGCCGGTCGGTTGATCGAGAACGGCGTACCACGGACCAAGTGCATTGCTAATCGCGGACTGATTGAGGGCTCGAACTCGAACTAAAGAGCTTGGGAACGCGTGTCAGCTATCCTCGATCCTCAATCAGACCGCGATTAGCAATGCTATGTTAGTCCGTAGGACTCGGTCCAATGAGAACCGCCTCCCGCTGCGGCCTTCAACCTTCTACCTTTCGAGACTCTCCAGGGAGAGATGGCCGAGAGGCTGAAGGCACCGGTTTGCTAAGAGTGACGTCGCTTTTCCTGCGTGGTACGGCAACGTCCGATCTGAGTCTGCAGGGTCGACACCCGGTCTGAGCGAATTTCCGCTAGGGACCGGGTTTTCCGTATACGGTCTTGGATGTCTGCCTGACATTTTGCCTTACATCGGCGGGCCGTATAATCGCAGATTAGCATGGTTGTCTTGCCAGACAAACCGAGCAGCCTCGAAGCAATGACAAAAAAAAGATGGGACTGGGTAGGCATCGGGATGTTAGTGGTTGCGGTTTTGACCCTAGCACTCTCTACGTGGGACCGACTAACGACGCCTTCGGGAGACCTGCACGTCACTGCGACCGCGAGTGAATTTCGGCTCCCGCCCTCCATTGATTCCCTGCTGAGCGGTCGAGCGTATCCATGGGGAGACTTCTCGCTCGACGGTTATATCACCGCCCGGGTGCGGAACACCGGGACGAAAGAGATTCAGAAGGTGTCGATCCGTTTTCCGCTCGCTGCCTACTGGTGCTGGACTCCCAGCGACCGCGATCCCCAATGCCGGCGACAACACGACAGCCTGTCTCTTGGGACGCTCAGCGGTCACGACTCCGGGACAGTTGAGATTTGGTCTGCACCGCTCCGTGACAATGGTGCGTATCGCGATCTTCAGGCGTATCACGATGGCATCAACGTCCCTGTCGAGATCGCCGGCATCAATTTGGCCACTTCCCATCGAACGGAAGTAATCAGAAACCTGTTAG
>DASTGU010000089.1:0-13974 GCA_035718845.1 Gemmatimonadaceae bacterium
GGCGGCCACGGAAGTCGGCGGCACGCCGGGCGGGTTTTTCACGCAGGCGCAGTTTGCCGACATCGTCTCCTACGCCGCCGCCCGATTCGTGACGATCGTGCCGGAAATCGACATGCCGGCCCACAGCAACGCGGGCCTAACCGGTTATCCCGAGTTCGCGTGCAGCGCTCGGCAGACCGGTCTCTACACCGGCACCGACGTCGGTTGGAGCAGCCTCTGCGTCGACAAGGAAGAGACCTACGCCTACGTCGACGACATCGTGCGCGAGATCAGCGCGATGACCCCTGGACCTTACTTCCACGTCGGCGGCGACGAAGTGGCGACCCTCACGAACGCGCAGTACATCAAGTTCGTCGAGCGCGTTCAGGCCATCGTCAACAAGTACGGCAAAAAGATGGTTGGCTGGGAAGAGATCGGCAAAGCGCGGCTGCTGCCCACGACGATTGCGCAGCAGTGGAAGAGCGATTCGGCAACGGCCGCTGTCGCGCAGGGATCCAAGCTCCTGATGTCGCCGTCCAACAAGATCTATCTCGACATGAAGTACACGCCCCAAACCGAGCTGGGTTTGAATTGGGCTGCGTTCATCGAGGTGCGTGATGCCTACGATTGGGATCCGGCGATGTATCTGAAAGGCGTCACCGAGCAAAGTATTGTCGGTGTAGAAGCGCCGATCTGGAGTGAGACGCTGCGCAACATTGGCGCGGTGTTCTACCTCGCGCTGCCGCGGATGCCGGCGGTCGCCGAGATCGGGTGGACGCCGCAGGCAAACCGCAGCTGGGAAAGCTTCCGTTCGCGCATCGTCACGCACGAGCCGCGCTGGCACTATCTGGGCTGGAACTTCTACCACTCGCCGCAATTGCCATGGTAAGCTCTAACTTCGCAGCCGCCGCGCTTTTCGTTTGCGCGGCGGCGTTGGCCGGCGCACAAGCTGCGCCGCCGGCGTCACCACCCTATCCCGCACCAAAAAACGCACCGCCCGTCGTTACGCCCGGTGTCACGAACGCGGATCCGCCGTCGGATGCGATTGTGTTGTTCAGCGGCAAAGATTTGTCGCATTGGCGAACCGACAACGGCGGTCCGGCCAAATGGATCGTGCGCGACGGCTACATGGAAGTGAATCCTGGCACTGGTGGAATCGCGACGGTCGAGAAGTTTGGCGATGTGCAGCTGCACATCGAATGGGCGACACCATCAGTGGTGAAGGGCGAAGGTCAGGAACGCGGCAACAGCGGCGTCTTTCTGATGGAGCGGTACGAGGTGCAGGTGCTCGACTCGTATCAGAACGAGACCTACTATCACGGCCAGGCAGGCGCCATCTACAAACAATGGCCGCCGCTCGTGAATGCTTCGCGCAAGCCGGGCGAATGGCAGACCTACGACATCATCTTCCATGCACCGCGCTTCGATGAGATGGGCAAGGTTGTCGATCGCGCGCGATTCACGGTGCTGCACAACGGCGTTCTGATTCAGAACAACGTCGAAGTGTACGGCCTCACTTATCATGACCGCGCGCCGGTCTACATCGCTCATGGCCCGCAGGAATCACTCGCGCTGCAGGACCACGGCAACCCAATCCGCTATCGCAATATCTGGATCAGGCGGTTGTGAGCTGAGCTACCGCCGCGTCGCAGTGACGACGTGAATATTCACGTTCGCCGTTTGCAGCTTCATGTAGAGGCGTAGCCAAAGCGGTAGGTACATCTCCTGCGCCCGCGCCGCGCTGAGATCGCCGAGATCGAGAATCTCCTTCCAGCCAAACTCCTCCTTGAGAAGTTTGGTGACGGCGTTCTTGGCATTGGCATCGTTGCCCGACACGAACATCGTGTGCGGCCCCGGAATGAGCGCGGGATCCACCATCACCGCGGTCGTCACCGTGTTCAGCGTCTTCACGACGTAGGTCTCGGGAAACGTCTTCTGAATCTGCTCGCCGAGGGAGTCGCTGTTGCACACTGAAAGCGTCGGCGGCATTCCCTTCGAGAAGTCGAGCGGGTTGGAGACGTCGATCAGGATCTTCCCGCGCAGGTTGAGCGGGCCTGCCTGGCGCAGTGCATCGAGTGACGCCTGTCCGGCGGTGCAGTTGAAGACGATCTCACCAAATCCGGCCGCATCGGCAAAGGATCCCTCCGACGCTTTACCGCCGGTTTCCTTTACCCACGCTCTCGCCTTTTCACCCCCGGCCTTGCGCGAGCCCATTCGCACTTCGTGGCGACGCTTCGCCAGAGCGGTGCCAAGTGTCTTGCCGACGATCCCTGTGCCGAGTATCGCAATCCGCATCGCGTCGTGTTTCTCCGCTCAGTATTTTAGGCCGCCTGATTCGGCGAATTCCTTCATCATCTTTTCCTGCTCTTCGGAGAGCTTCTCCGGCACCTGGATCGCGACTTCCACGATCAGATCGCCCTTCTTCTCGCCTTTCTCGATTCCCTGACCGCGCACCCGGAATCTTTTTCCCGACGGCGTGCCGGGGGGAATCTTGATCGCCACCTTCTTTCCGTCCAGCGTGCGCACGCTGATCTTGGTTCCGAGAGTTGCCTGCGCGATGTTGAGCGGCACCGTTGCAATTACGTCGAGCCCGTCGCGCTTGTAGAATTTGTCGGGCAGAACGTTGAAGGTGATGATTAAATCGCCCGGTGGACCGTTGCGCGTGCCTTTGCCGCCCTGACCTTTGAGCCGAATTTTCGATCCGGTGTCGACACCTGTTGGCACGTTGACCAGGACTTTTCGGCGAGCACGCACTTCACCGGACCCGTGGCACGTCGGGCATGGCTCAGTCGGGACCTGACCGCGGCCGAGACAGACGGGGCAAGGGCGGTTCACCGCGAATCCGCCCTGGCCAAACGAGATCACGCCGCGGCCGCTGCAATTCGGACAAATCTTGAGCGATGTGCCGGGAGCGGCGCCGGTGCCGTGGCAAGTCCCGCATTCCTCACTGACCTCGAGCTCGATCGGCACTTTGCCGCCGCGAGCGGCGGTGCGGAATGGAATGTCGAGCGAGACTTCGACGGTTTGCCCCATCTCCGGCGCTTGCTGTCGCGCACTCTGACGCGACTCGCCGCCGAACATTGAGCTGAAGAGATCACCCAGTCCTCCCAGCCCGCCAATGTCGAAATCCTGGAAGTTGATGTTCTGCTGCTGGCCCGCTCCACCGCGCGTTCCCGCGCCGCCGCGCGCACGTGATCCGAATCCACCGAAACCACCCAAGCCACCGTCGAACGCGCCGAGACGCCGCATCTCGTCGTACTGTTTCCGCTTCTCGGTATCGCTGAGGACGTTGTTGGCCTCGGAGATCTCCTTGAAGCGCTCGCCCGCCTTGGGGTCGTTGGCGTTGGCGTCGGGGTGATACTTCTTGGCGAGCTTGCGGTACGCCTTTTTGATTTCGTCCTGCGAGGCGGTGGACGGCACGCCGAGTACGGCGTAAAAATCTTTCGTCTGCGGCATCTAGCGCCTGAGGACTACAGGGTCAGCCTTGATACTGCTTGACCACCACACGCGCCGGCCGCAGTAGCTGCGACTTGAACACGTAACCTGGCTGGTACACACGAGACACGACATGATCGTCTTCCCGCGCCGACGTTGGCTCAGTTGCAACCGCCTCGTGCAGCGCCGGATCGAAGGTCTCGCCGACCGGGTTGATGACCTCGAGCCCGGCGTTCCCGAGCGCTTTGAGCAGCTTCTTCTCGACCATGTCGACGCCCTGAACGACCGTCGCCGCGTCGGTAGTAGTGGGATCGACGTGCGCGAAGCGCGCTACGTCGTCGAGCGCTTCGATCATTTGACGCACGAGCTCACCCTGAGCACGTGCACCGGCGTCCTGGCGCTCCTTCGCCGAACGCTTGCGATAGTTGTCGTACTCGGCGGCCAGCCTCAGATATCTGTCACGATCTGCGGCAGAATCCGGCTGGCTGGCTGATGCACTCTGCGCTGTGCCTGCGTCTGTGGTCGCTGTGTCAGCGGGCGGATCCTGCGTCCCGGCCGATGCGCTCGAGTCGAATGTCGGCTCTCCGCTCTGTCCATCGCCCTGGCTCGATCCGCCGCGCGCGAAATCGTCTGCTGATCCCATCGCGTCTTGCTCCGGCAATTCAGAAGGATGACTCCCTGCTCCCTTCTTCTTCGAGTGTTTCATGCGCGTAAGTTAACCCGTTGCGAGTGCCCGTCGCACCATCTCCAGTGCGGCCTGGGCCGCGCGTTGTCTGATTTCCGCTCGATCCCCAATCAGATGAAAACGCCGTGCCTTGGGCTCCGCTTTTCGCGCATCAACCGCAATCCATACGAGCCCAACCGGCTTCTCTGGCGTTCCACCACCTGGTCCGGCAATTCCCGTCACCGAAATCCCGACATCGGCCGATAAAGTCCTTTTGACGCCAGCCGCCATCTCGAGCGCGGTTTCCTCGCTCACCGCGCCAGTGCGGTCGAGGGTCTGCGTGCTTACACCCAGCGCGCTTACCTTCACCGCATTGTCGTACGCGATCACGCCGCCACGAAAAATGTCGCTCGATCCGGGGATGTTGGTGATGCGCTCACCGATGAGTCCACCAGTACAGCTCTCGGCGACAGCCAGCTTGAGTCCAAGATCTCGGCAACGGTCGATCACGACGGCAGCCAGATCTTCCTCACCTTCACCGTAAACGTACGCCGCAACGTGCTCTCGCAGTTTCACAATCGCCTTCCCAACCAGTTCTTCGGCGCGCGCCTTCGACATTCCGCGCGCGGTGACACGCAGGTCGACGCCGGCGACACCCGGCAAATAGGCGAGCGTCAGCGACCTGAAATCGTCGCCGAGCCTCGCCAGAAAATCCCACCCCACTGTATCAGCGATCGCTGACTCGGCGATTCCTGTCGTGCGCAGCGTTGCGGAAACGACTGCGCTATCGCCCTCGGGAAATCGTGCTTTTATTGCCGGCAGCAGCTCCTCCGCCAGCATCCCGCGCATCTCGCGCGGGACACCCGGCATCATCGCTACCCAGCGTCCGCGCTCATCCTCCAGCCAGATTCCGGGCGCGCTGCCGTGCCGATTGGTCAGGATGCGCGCGCCTTCCGGAACCTCAGCCTGACTGCGATTGGTTTTCGGAAACGCCCCACCGGGAAAGCGTGCGCGCCAACTTTTCTCGAGCGCAGCAGCGATGTCTTCGTCCATGCGCATTTCGCGTCCGAAGATTCGCGCAATAGCGGGCTTGGTGAGATCGTCGCTGGTCGGCCCTAGTCCGCCAGTCGTTATGACGGCGCCGGTGCGATCGAGCGCTTCGCGCACCGCCTGCGCGATTGCGTCTGCCTCATCGCTGACGGTCGTGCGCCTGACGACCTGTACTCCCGCTGCAGCCAACGCTCGCGATATGTGCGCGGAGTTGGTGTCGATGGTAAAGCCGAGGAGGAGCTCGTCACCGATGGTGATGAGCTCGACCCGCTGATCGGTCAAGCGACGAGTGCTCCCGAGTAGCGCTTCAGGTAGAGGCCGAGTGAGTACAGTGTCAGAACGACGGACGCGATCATCGCCAGAGTGCCGACGATTCCATTGAAGTAAGCAAAGGAGCGCCACGCCGCGCTACTCCATCCCCGCGTTACAGCGGTGGTCGAGGCGAAAAACCAGAAGTAGGCCGAGCCGACCCAGAGGGACTGGAATGCGGTCTTCCACTTCGCTGGTCCTATCGCGGAGATAACGACGCCTCGTCGCGCTGCCGCCTGACGGAATATCGTCATGAAGATCTCGCGGCCGATCACGATCGTCGCAATCCACCATGGCAGTCCGACGCTTCCCCACGGCGTCTGGAACTGGAGCCGCGCGGCATCGATGCTCTCAGCACGCGTCGGCACCAGGGGGTCATTGGGCGGCGCCATCAAAACGAACATCGGGATGAGCGTCGCGAACAAAAGCAGTTTGTCCGCCAGTGGATCGAGCAGCCTTCCGAGATCGGTAATCAGATTTCGGGTGCGCGCGAGCCAGCCGTCGTAGTAGTCCGTGAGCGCCGCGATTACGTAAAGCAGGAACGCAATCGCCCGCGCGGTGGGCGAAGCAATGAATGGCAGCGCGGCGATGAACGGCGCCGCGAGGATGCGGCCGGCGGTGATCGTGTTGGGAAGATTCACCCGCGGCCTCGACGTCTCTAGGCGAGCGCCTTCAACACGAGCTTGCTTACCGCCTTGAGCGTGTCGAACACGCCATCGCCCTGCACCGCGATTGCCTCGAAGTACGGGGCGCGCTCGATCCACTCTCCGCCAGGAAGCTGCTCGACGAGATTCTGCCCCGCGTGATACGGATCCGGCTGCACGCGCTGCTTCGCCGCGTCTTCGACTTCCCAGCCCGGATTCAGCGCTGCCTGCAAATCCTCGATCGGCGCCGCGTTCGGCAGATCGCGCTTGTTGTACTGAATCACGAACGGCATCTGCGTCAAATCGTAACCATACTCGGCCATGTTGTCGTAGAGGTTTTGCATGGACTCGAGATTTGCTTCCATTCGCTCAGCCTGGGAGTCGCCGACGAAGACGATGCCGTCCACGTTCTTCAAAATCAGCTTGCGGCTGGCGTTGTAGTAAACCTGTCCGGGCACCGTGTAGAGGTGGAAGCGCGTCTTGAAGCCGCGAATGGTGCCAAGGTCGACAGGCAGGAAGTCGAAAAAGAGTGTGCGCTCGGTTTCGGTCGCGAGCGATATGAGCTTTCCGCGCGTCTCCGGCTTCACCTTGCCGTAGACGTGCTCGAGGTTTGTCGTCTTACCGCCAAGCCCGGGACCATAGTAAACGATCTTACAGTTGATCTCGCGCGAGGCGTAGTTGATCATCGACACTGTCTGACTTTCCTCACCAATTGAACAGTTTGTCGATCTCTTCATCCGCGCCGCGGAGCACGTGCTGATCCGAGGCGTCGCCGTTGCGACCGCGTGAGAATACACGATCAATCAATTGCGTCAACTCCTCGACCTCATTCTTCATGCGCAAACGAACGAGGCCGACGGTAGTCCGGGAATCGAAGATTGTAACGAGCAGCAGCCGTCGCGCGATGTCGGCGACGTAAATCGATTTTTCACCCTGATGAAACAGACTGGAGAAATCCGTTTCACCGACGAGCTTGGCCAGCTGATCATTGGCGCTGTAATCAGCCGCAGTGAGCGTCGCGAATGCGGTCGTATCCAGTCCCGGCGCGTCGCCAACGGTGGTGACGAGCTGTCCCGAGCGGTCCACCAGCAGCGCGCAGAGAGACTTCGTCTCACCGAGGAAGCGTTTCAGGGATTCAGTTATAGCAGTAAAGTCGTCCTGAGTGAACGACCAATTGGCCGTGCCGGCGGTCATCTTGCTCCGGTCACAGCGTTGCTTCGAGGCGTCTCAGCATGCGCGCACCGCGCTGCTTGAGAATCGGCCGCGGCTCCCAGGCAACGTACTCGCGCAGCAGCTGCGCGGTGTTGATCGTCGGACGACCACGCAGATAGCCGAGCGCCGCAACCCGGAACAGCGGGTTGCGTGAGAACAGATTGCGCCGGCAGTTGCGCTGCATTCTGCTCCACATCAGCGAGCCGGCGGCAATGCCGCCGAGAAAGCCGACGGCAACGAAAGTGGCCCCGCGCTGTCTGGTCATGACATTGACCTCCTCGCCGTCAACGCTTGGGCAATGGTCACGCCATCTGCATACTCGAGGTCCCCGCCAACCGGCAGGCCGCGCGCAATACGCGTAACGGTTACCGGGAGTCGCGCGAGTCTCCGTTGTACGTAGAGAGCCGTGGTCTCACCTTCGATGCTCGGATTGGTGGCAATAATCACTTCGCGGACGACTCCGGCAGACACTCTGGACTCCAGCTGCGGAATGGTGAGATCCTCGGGACCAATGCCGTCGAGGGGGGACAAGCGTCCGCCCAGGACGTGATAGACGCCCCGGAATTCGCCAGACCGCTCGATTGCGCCAATATCTGATGCTTCCTCTACTGCGCAGATGACTCCCGTATCCCTGCGCGCGTCACGACAAATGGAGCACAATTCCTCCTCTGTCAGGTTGAAGCACTGGGGGCAGGGTTTGACTTTGTCAGCCAGCGTTGTCAGGGCGCCGGCCAGGCGGCGCGACTGGTCGGGAGACTGCTTGAGCAGGTGATATGTCAGCCGAAGCGCGGTCTTCCGTCCGATCCCGGGCAGCTTCGATAGCTCCGCGGCCAGGTCATCGATTGCTCCCACTAAAAAGGCAGCTTGAAAGGGAGATTCAACCCGCCGGCGAGCCGTCCCATCTCCGACTTCGCGAGTTCCGCCGCCTTTTTCTGGGCTTCGTTGACCGCAACCAGCACCAGATCCTCGAGCATCTCGACATCCTTCGGATCGGCGACGCTGGGATCGATTTTCACACGCGTGATAGTGCCTTTTCCGTCGGCTTCGACTGTCACCATCCCACCGCCGGCCGCGGCAGTAACGGTTTGTTTCTCCAGCTCCGACTGAACCTGCTGCATGCGAGCCTGCATTTGCTGCGCTTGCTCGAAGATCTTGCTGAAATCAGGCATATGTTCTCGTACGAAAAGTTTAGTCGAGTAACTCCAGATCGAGCTCGTCGATCGCAGCGCCGAGCGCGGGGTCTTTCTGCCGCAGCATACCGATGCGCTCCTCTTTGAGCGCTTCGGGTGTCATGCGACTGCGATTCGAATCCTGCGCCGTCGCTTCCATCGCTCGCTTCATTTCGCGCAGCTTGTTCTCGTTGGCCGGCGGTGCGCTTTGCTTCGGCGGCTCAATCGGAGGCGGTGGTCCGTTGGGCGCGTCGAGCTGCGGCGGATACCCGGGACGAGTCGCCGCCCGGGGACGCATCGTTGACGCGGGCGGTTGCGGCGCCGCGCGCGGCCCGGAAGTCGTTTGACGCGCTGCCGGTGACGCCTCGTTTGACTCCGTGCGACCAGCGTCACCGCCGAGTCCCCTGAGCAAATCCTCGAGCGCGACGGTGCGATCGAGCAACGCCATCCGCACCAGCAGCATCTCGACGAGCAGCTGCTGCTGGCCACTCTTGCGGAAATTCGGCTCGAGCTCGTTGATTGCGCTGATCATGCGCAGCAAATCGCCGGCGGTGAATTTCTCGCGACGGTCGCGCAGAGCTGCGAGCGCGTGCGAGGAAACACCTTCGGCGCGGTCGCTCAGCACCACGGTCAGCTGCGCGCGCAGCATGTCGGCGAAACCGGAAAGGAACACGCCGAAATCGATTCCAGCATCGGCCAATTTGTTCACGGCCGTGAAGACATCTCCGGCCCGATGTTCGGCGATGATGTCGAGGATGTCGATGAACTCGTCCTCTGGCGCCAGTCCGAGCGCGTCGCGAACCCGCTCGGCGGTCACCGGCCCCTCACCGATCGCGATCACCTGGTCGGCGAGACTCAGTGCGTCGCGCATGGATCCGTCGGCGGCGCGCGCGATCAATGCCAGCGCGTCCTCAGAGATCTGCACGTTTTCCGACTTGAGCACGGTCGACAGTCGACGGGTGATGTCGGCGAGTCCGATGCGCTTGAGATCAAATCGCTGGAGGCGGCTCAGAACGGGCGCGGCCGACTGCGCGATCTTCTGCGGCTCCGTTGTCGCGAAGACAAACACGACGCGCGGCGGCGGCTCCTCGAGAATCTTCAGGAGCGCGTTCCACGCTTCACGCGTGAGCATGTGCGCTTCGTCGACGATGTACACTTTGTAGCGATCGTCGCCGGACGGCGCGTACATCGCCCGCTCGCGCAGCTCGCGCGCGTCATCGACGCCGCGATTGGATGCGGCATCGATCTCGACGACGTCGAGACTCGAGGAGCCGCTCCAGATCCGCTGGCACGAGACGCAGGTGCCGCAGGGCTCACCGTCTTCGCGCTTGTTCTCGCAGTTGAGGGCCATTGCCAGCACCCGTGCGAGGGTGGTTTTACCGACGCCGCGCGGGCCGCTCAGCAGGTAGCCGTGGGCGATTTTCCCTCGGGCGATGGCGCCGCGCAGCGTATTGGAAACGTGCGACTGGACGGCGACGTCGGCGAAGGTCTTGGGTCGGTATTTACGGGCGAGTGCGAGGGACATTGCGAGGCGGGAGTACCCCAGGCCTGACGGAGCAACGTTTGACACCGCATGCCGCTGCTACCTTCGGGGTCCTGACGGAGTTAGCAGGCAAACGCCCTCCGGGACCTGGGGCGTCTGAAATATAGCACACCGAAAGTGGGGAACTACTAAATGAAAAACTACCAGCCGGCGGCTGGCAGCCGTCGGCCAGCGGCTCCGAGCTTGTGCCCAGTTCGAAGTGAAGCTCGAAGCGGCCAGCTGAAAGCCGCCGGCCGCCAGCTCGGTAGTTTTCAGTTTACTAGAAAAAAAAAGCCCCGCCGAGTGGCGGGGCTTTTCCAGGACGGCGCTCAGCGCGAGAGTTACCGCTTTTTCGCGTTATCGCTCGGGCTCTTCACCTTCACGGTGGGCACCTTGATCGCCGCGGTGTCCTTCTTTACCTCAACCTTCGGCACCGTCACGTTGGCAGTGTCGGTTCCGACCTCCACCGACGGAGTGTGAATCGTGTCCGTCTGCGTTCCGATCACGGGCTTCTCTACCTGATACTCCCCCTCTCCCGTCTTCTTGCACGCCGAAATCGAGACCGCGGCCAGGACGGCCGCAACTGCTGCGAACTTGCGCACGAGCGCCTCCTCAGAAGTGTTTTTGCCGGACGATCCGGCGACATCCCAGTCTTGCTCAATCCTCGAATGCTTCACGCTGCATTTTTCGCACGCGTCGAAGCTCGTAAACCTGCGCCACTTCGCCACCGATGATGAAAATGAATGAGGCGTAATAGACCCAGATTACGACGAGGACTAATGCAGCGACCGTGCCGCTGTAAAACGACCCCGGATTGAATGAGCGGACGTAGGCCGAAAACGCACGTTTTGCGACCTCCAACATTACGCCGGTAAACAGCGAGGCAATCAGGGCGGTCTTCCAGCGGATCTTCCGGTGCGGCAGGAACTTGTAAAGGCAAAAGAACATCGTGGCGATGAACGAGAATGCCAGCAGCTGACCGAGATTGTATTCGAGCTGGCCCATGATGTCCTTGCGCAGGCCAAGGTCGGACAGGATCGACACGCCGCGCGTCGTCGCGATCGCCAGGTACGCGCTCAGGGCCGTATACGCCACCAGTAGCAGGCTCGACACGATGGTCATCTCGATGTCGAAGATCTTGCCGGCGATGATGCCGCGATCGGTGTCGATGTCGAAAATCGCCGCCAGCACGGTGCGCAGCGAGCCGAACAACCGCGTCGAGAACCAGATAAAGCCGATCGCGCTATAGATCGTCAGCGATCCACTGCGCTTGATCACCTCGTTCAATATCGCCGCGGCGGGCCCCGAATCTCCCGGTGGATGCGGCGGCAGAAACTTGTCGACGATCGTCAGCACTTCGGCCGACGTGGTATCAGGCGACTGGTTCAGGAGGTAAACGAGACCAGTCGCCAGCAACAGGAAAAAAGGAACCGCGGCAAGCAGGATGTTGAATGCGATGCCGCCGGCGAGGAAGAATACGTTGTCTTCGCCGCTGTTATCCCAGACTCGCTTGGCGTAGTCGCGAAGCAGCCACCCGAGACGGGCCGCCAGCGAGCGCTGCGGCACTAGCTTTCTTTGTAAGCCGCTTTGGTGTCGGCGATGCGCTGCTCGAGCTCGCCCCGCGCTTCACGCGCCGCCGCACGACCCGCCTGATACGCGTTCGAGACTCTGCGCCGCTTGTCGTCGACGGCATCAAGAGTCGCCTCGATGCGCTCTTCGACGCTGTTGCGCACCTCGCGGAATTTGTCGGCGACGTTTCCGCTCATGTCCTCGACGAAATCCTGGGCGTTTTGCTGGACTCGGCGCGCGCTGCGCGCGATTCCCTGACGCGTCTGTTCGCCGCTCTGCGGCGCGAATAGCAGGGCTGCGCCGGCGCCGATTACGATTCCCAGCAGAAGGGGCCCGATGCCGACGTCGCGCTTCTCGATCACGACATACGGCGCGTCAAACCCTTCGTCTTCGTCGTAGAAATCGAGATCGTCGATCTCGTCGTCCTGATCCCTGGTTCGCCATCTCATCGGACCTGACCTCCGTCGCTTATCAGTTGTCTCGGGAAGTTCTTCGCTGTTACCGCTTTTTCGCCTTCGGCTTCGCTGCAGCGGGCGCCGGTGCTTTTGAGGGCTTCGACACTTTCCCCGCCACGGGACTGGCTTCCTTCGGCGCATGCACGCCATTGGAGCCCCCGTTGGTCGACGCCTCCGGCTTGCCGTTCAGCAACGATGCAATCTCCGCGCGAACCTCCGCCGCCGACATTCCAACAATCGTCGCGGTACGGTTGTAGTCGCCGTTGGTCGATGCAAAGGCGCGCAGCACCAGCTGTCGCCGGGCGTCCGCGAGCGTCGCACCGGGCGGCACGGTGATCGTCGTATTACCCTCACCGCGGCGCAGATGCCGCGGCATGATATCGGCCGCTTTGATCTTGTCGCCGTGCGCGAGAATCACCGCGCGCTCGACCGCGTTCTTGAGCTCGCGGACATTGCCGGGCCAGTTGTAGGAGAGGATCCATTCCCAGGCAGCGTCATCGAACCCGGTCAGCGGTTTGCCGTTCTGCGAGGCGAAGCGCGCCAGGAATTCGGTCGCGAGCAGCTTGATGTCGCCCACGCGCTCGCGCAGAGGCGGCAGGAACAGTTCGACGACCGCAAGGCGGTAGTACAGATCTTCGCGCAGATCCTGCTCCGACAACGCCTTCTGCAGGTCCTTGTTCGTGGCTGCCAGAATTCTGATGTCGACTTCGATTTCCTTCTTGCCGCCGAGTCGACGAATACTGCGCGACTCGATCGCGCGGAGCAACTTTACCTGAATGTCGGGAGGCATCTCCGCGACTTCGTCGAGGAAGATCGTTCCCCCATCAGCCATCTCGAATGCGCCCGGCTTCTCGTTCACTGAGCCAGTGAATGCGCCTTTCTCGTGGCCGAACAGCTCGTTCTCGAGAATGTCCTTCGGAAGCGCCGCACAGTTCAGAGCGAAGAACGGCCCTTTGGCGCGCTCGCTCTTGGCATGCACCGCGCGCGCAACCAGCTCTTTGCCCGTTCCCGACTCGCCGAAAATCAGCACGCTGGCGTTCGACGGCGCGACGGCTTCGATGATCTGATAAACCGCCCGCATCTCTTCCGATTGACCGGTCAGCTCACCATAGTGCGTCAGACCTTCGAGCTTAGACGACAGCTCGCGGTTCTTCTGCTGGACGTTGAACTTTTCAAGCGCCTTCGGAATGAGCGCCTTCAACCGATTCAGCTTGTCAGCAGTGAGCGGCTTCTCGATGTAATCGTAGGCGCCTTCGCGCATCGCCTGAACCGCCGAATCAACGGTGGCCTGGCCGGTGACGATGATGCACTCGGTCGGGATCTGTCGCTGCTGCAATTCCTTGAGCAGGCCCAGTCCATCCACCTTCGGCATTTTGAGATCGGCGAGCACCACACCAAAAGGCTCAGCGCCCAATTGATCGAGCGCTTTCTGGCCGTCGACGGCGACGGCAACGTCATAACCCTCATCACGCAGGATCGCGCTCAGACCTTCCGTTATAGAACGGTCGTCATCCGCGATGAGTACCTTGGGGTGCTTCATCTCAGTCTTTGGAATGGCTTTGTCCTTCGGGCAAGACCCTTAATATAACGTTTGCGCCATGCTCTTCGACGGATACGTCGATGGCCGCCGCCAGGCGTCGGATGTCGGCCAGAACCGCCGGTGCGTTGCCCAGGGTCAACTCGACGCTGCCGCCGCTGACGGGCGCTTTCTTCGCTTTCTGAGCGACCGGCTCGGCCCCGCCGGCCAAAGTTGCATTGGTCAACGCCAGCAATCCGTTGGTCAACACACTCGCGGCGGTGAGATTCAGAATCGCCCTTTCCGCGAAGGGGATAGTGTCACCGGGGGCCGGGTCGCGACTCAACCTGCTGCGCACGACCTCGACGTTGACCGCTACCCCATTCAGCGCATTCCGGATTTCATGACCGGCGCGGCGGATTACCTCGCGGATGACCTTGAGATCGCTCG
>DASTGU010000090.1:0-19722 GCA_035718845.1 Gemmatimonadaceae bacterium
CCACATGCTGCCGTTCTTCGGCAAAGCCCACGTCGCCTACATCCCGAACGGCAAGATCGTCGGGCTCTCCAAGATCCCGCGCATCGTCGACGTCTTCGCGAGGCGGCTCCAGGTGCAGGAGAGACTCACTGAGGAGATCGCCGAAGGTCTCTGCAGCGTACTCCAGCCGAGTGGTGTGGGAGTGGTGGTCGAGGCATATCATCTGTGCATGATGATGCGCGGAGTCCAGAAACAGAACTCGAAGACAATCACTTCGGCGCTGAGGGGTGTGTTCAGAGAAGATCCGAAGACGCGCGACGAATTTTTGCGCCTGGCGCACAACGGACGCGATTAGCGAGTGAAAGCGGGAGGCGAGAGGCGAGAGGCGGGAGGCGCACTGAACGGCCGTACCGCGGTCGTAACCGGCGCGTCGAGGGGGATTGGCGGCGGAATTGCCGCTGCCCTCGGTGCGGCCGGAGTGCGCGTCGTGATGATCGCGCGCAGCGAAGCAACTTTGGGCACTCGCGCCGCTGGGATCGATGGAGCGATTCCGATCGTCGCCGACGTCAGAGATCCCAGCAGTGTTGAGAAGGCGACCGATCGAATCAGATCCGAGCTCAAAGCCGCGCCGGACATTCTCGTAAATAACGCGGGAATATTCAGCGTCGCTGTCGCGGAAGAGACCGGCGCAGATCAGTTCGTCGACACACTAAACACGAATCTCGTGGCGCCGTTCCTGTTCGTGCGCGCTTTCCTGGGCGACATGAAGCAGCGTGGCAGTGGACACATCGTCACCATCGGCTCGATTGCCGATCGAACGATCTACTCCGGCAACGTCGCTTATTCGGCAGCGAAGTACGGCCTGCGCGCGGTGCATGAAGTTTTGCGCACGGAGCTGCGCGGAACAGGAGTGAAAACGTCGCTGATTTCTCCGGCAGCGACGAACACCGACATCTGGAATGATGTTACGGTGACCGACCCAGTGAATCACCCACATTCCAAGCGACCGATGCTCGAGCCCGAGGATGTGGTTGCTGCGGTTCTCTACGCGCTGACGCAGCCCGATCACGTCAACGTCGACGAGCTGCGCCTGTCGCACAGCTAGCGCGTTTTCCCCCCTCCCGCCTCTCGCCTCCCGCCTCTCGCGGACGTGTTCATTGAGATGATCGATCTGCTGCGCTGCATCAACGCGCACGAGGACACATGGTTGGTCGCATCATTCCGGGAAGTCTCCAACCGCATGGTGATCGAAGGGACACTTGGCTGTCCGATATGCTCGGCGGAATACGAGATCAGGCAAGGAATTGTCGACTTCACGCAGGGCGAGAGTTTGGCAGACCGCGAAGGAGAGCGCGGACATGCCAGCCATCGACGTGAGGAGTTGGCGACGCGCGCGGGCGCGTATCTCGATGCGACTCAGCCCGGCGCAACAATAGTACTTGGCGGCTTGTGGGCGTACGCCGCTCAAGGGCTCGCGGAAATGGCGGATGTGCGCGTGATCGCTCTCAATGCACCAGCGGGCGTTGTGGAGTCGGAGCGTGTCGGTTTGCTGCTCATCGCCCAGCGGATTCCATTGGCGGCCGGCGCTGCGCATGGAGTCGCGCTGGATGCGTGGTTCGAACCAGAGACGATTAGGGACGCGATGCGGACGGTGCGCCCGGCCGGGCGAGTTGTCGCTGCTGCGTCAGCGCCTCCGCCGGAGGGAGCGATTGTGCTGGCGCGTGATGACCACTACTGGGTAGCGGAAAAGGCGCCGGAGATGATTTCACTGCGGCGGTCTTCGACCTAGCTCTACGCATCACACGCCGACGGCAATCGCCATTCCGCGACTCAGGGTTATCACGTAACACTCGAATCGCTCGAGTGGGCATATGGCGTTTTGCATTACTCTGCAATAACATACGTTCCCTCTTTTCATCGGAGATGGCGGACTGATCTACACATCGTCCTCCACTACTCGTACATCCATTCCACCCACCGGTACGCGTCTTATGAAAAAAAGACTGCTCTTCGTGCTGACGAGTCTTTTCTTCGTGACAGCGCAGGTTTTCGCGCAGCAGCAATCAGTCACGGGAAAGGTCACGAGTGAGCAAGGAACGCCATTGTCCGGCGTCACAGTCACTGTGAAAGGGACAACAACCAGGGCCGTCACCACTGACAACGGCACCTTCACCATTCTCGCGGCGCCAGGTCAAACGCTGCAATTCAGAACGCTGGGCAGGGCGCCCGAAGAACGAGTCGTTAGCGCCAACGGCGTCGTGAACCTGCAGCTGCGCGCGGTTGCAACGAACCTCGACGCAGTCGTTGTGACCGCACTCGGTCAGAGCACTGCGGCACGGGCGCTTGGTACCGCGCAGCAAACCGTGAGCGGTCAGGCCGTCGCCGAGGCCCAGCGCGAGAACTTCGTGACCGCGCTGCAGGGGCGCGTGGCCGGGGTCGATGTTGTGACGAGCTCCGGAATTCCAGGTGCGTCGTCGTCGATCACCATCCGCGGCATCAGCTCGATCTCGAGCAGCAATCAGCCGCTGATGATCATTGACGGACTGCCGATGGACAATCGGACGCTGAACACCGGCGTGCTGGTCTCCGACCAGAACTCGACGCAAGCATTCAGCAACAGAGGCGTCGACTTCAGCAATCGTGCTTCTGACCTCAACCCCGAAGACATCCAGAGCATCACCGTCCTGAAGGGGCCTGAAGCCTCGGCGCTTTACGGAATCGACGCTGCAAACGGCGCGATCGTGATTACGACTAAGCGCGGGCAGCCGGGAGGCGGCTTCCAGTACAGCAACAGCTTCAGAATCGAGAGCACGCGTGCGAAGTATGATTTGCAGAAGGTCTACGGACCAACGACGCTCAATACAGATGGAACTGTCGCGGCGTTCCAGTATTTCGGTGCGCCTTATCCGGCGGGAACCGTCTTCTACAACAACATCGACAATTTCCTGCAGACGGGAGCCACGCAGACCCACAACCTTTCCTTTAACGGCGCGACGCAGGACGAGAAGATCAATTATCGTCTGGCCGCATCGAGCGACAAGCAGCGGGGCGTCGTCCGCAACACGGACTATGGTCGTATCAACCTGACCGCGGCCTCGCAGGCGCAGATTCTTTCCTGGCTGAACACCGATGCGTCGATGGCCTACACCTACGATAACAACGCTCAGGCGTATAAGGGCGACATCGGTCCGCTCATTGGCTTGATGCTGTGGCCGCAGACGGACAACGCCTCGGACTTTCTGACTCCGTCAGGAACGCGGCGACGCGTGACGTCCCTTGCCCAGGGCAGCGAAGTCGACAACCCGTATTACAACGTCTCCAAGAACAAGCTGGGCGCGAAGACGAACCGCATTCTCTCCAACATCGGCATTACCGTCACGCCGTTCTCCTGGGGCAACATTAAGAGCAATATCGGCGCGGACGTCTATACCAACTCGAACAACATTCTGAGAGATCCGCAGAGCGCGGTCGGATACCAGTACAACGGAATGCTCGAGCAGGCCGATCTGATGACGCGCAACATCAACGTCCAGACGCTTTTCAACGTCAATCCGCATCACTTCAACAACAGCCTCTCGATCAGCGGATTGCTCGGTAACGCAATCTCAGACGCAAAGGCGACGACTGATGCGTTGCAGGGAATCGGCTTCGTCGATCCGAACTTCGTTTCGATCAACAACACCAACACTCGCAGCAACCAGACGACAATCGAGCAGCGTCGCCTGATTGGCGCGTTCGGCCAGGCGGTTGTGAATTTCCGAGACTACCTGTTCCTGACGGCTACTGGCAGAAACGACTGGACTTCGACGATCCCGAAGGGACGCAACTCGTTCTTTTATCCCTCGTTTTCGACGAGCTTCATTTTCTCTGATGCCTTCCCCGGCATCCAGAGATTCATGACTGGCAAGCTGCGCGCGGCAGTCGCGTCGGTGGGCAAGGACGCGCGCCCGTACGCGTTCCGTCCGGCGCTGCAGTACAAGACTACATCGTACGGCGGCTACGGCTACAACTTCTGGGGGCCGAACCTTGACCTGAAGCCGGAGTTCGCGCACTCGTACGAGTTTGGCACCGAGCTTGGATTCCTGCACGATCGCCTCGGAGTCGACGCGACGATCTATCGCAAGGAAACGAAAGACCAGATCGTCAACGATATCCGCGGTAGCTACGGCACCGGCTTCATTCTCTTCAATCTGAACGGAGCATCGACCAGAAATACTGGTGTCGAGCTGACTCTACGCGGGACGCCCATTCAGCGCGAAGGGTTGAGCTGGGATTTCAACGTCAACTATGCTCACGCCAAGGGCATAGTGCTGTCGCTCCCACGTGCACTGCCGGAGAGCTACGTGTCAGACACATGGTTGTATGGCAACGTGCGCAACGGCGTGCAGCCGGGCCTGTCAACGATGTCGCTGACCGGCCAGTTCTACCTGAGGGATACTGTCAAAGGATCCCCCGCGTATGGCCAGCTGCTGATCGACCCTTCGACGGGGTTGCCCGTCAGATCGGCGAATTTCATCAGCGGCGGATACGATCGTCAGCCGAAGTACACGATGGGCATCAGCAATACCATCAGGTACAAGAAGGCGACGCTAGACTTCCTGTTCGACATCCGCCGCGGGGGCGACATCTTCAACGCCACCGAGCACTACCTGACCGTGAGAGGTCTGACGATGTCGACGCTCGACCGGAACACGCCGCGTGTAATTCCAGGCGTGCTGCTCGACGGTAAGGAGGGAACGGCGAATCCGACGCCGAACAACATCGTGATCGTGCCGGCCGTGCAGACCGGATACTACACGAACATGAGCGAAGAGCTCTTCATCGAGAAGAACATCAACTGGGTGAGGCTCCGCGACATTCAGCTCAGTTACATGCTGCCCGACGGTTTCGTGGGCTCGCACAACGCCAGCGTGTTCGTGAAGGGAACCGATCTGGGTCTGTGGACCAACTACACCGGTCTCGACCCGGTTGTGAACGGAAACAGCGCAGCGGTTGGAGGGTCGGGCGGAGCCGGAATTGACTTCGGCAACTTCCCTCTCCCGCGTGGCCTGAACTTTGGTATCAGGATGGGTTTCTAAAATGAAGAATAGACATATTGCGTTGCTCGCCGCATCGCTCGTGATGGCGGGCGGATGTAGCGACTATCTCGACGTAAACACAAATCCGAACGGACCGCAGGTTGTGTCGGCGAACGTGTATTTGCCGCCAATGCTGCACTGGCTGGTGACGTCACCGCAGTACGACGGGCGCTTCGTCGGACACTACACCCAGGAGTGGATCTCACTCTCGACCAATACCAGCCCCGCGTTGACATGGGGTCGCATGGGCTACGACCCCGGCAGCGACAATGGCGCGATGCAGTGGCGCGATGTGTACTGGTCGCTGGGCCAGAATCTGGTCGATATGAACACCAAGGCGGAAGCCGAGCAAAGATGGGATTTGTTGGGCGTCGGCCTGATTCTGAAGGCGTGGGGTTGGCAGGTGCTGACCGATCTGCATGGACCGATCATCATCAAAGAAGCCTTCGACGAATCTCGAACGTCGTTCGATTACGATCCGGAAGATTTCGCGTACTCCGAAGTTCAGCGGTTGCTCGATAGCGCGATCGTTTTGCTCAATCGTACCGATGGCGCGGTGGACGCGAATTATCTTGCCCAGGGCGATCACATCTACAACGGCAATCGGGTCAAGTGGTTGAAGTTCGCCCATGGACTGAAGGCGATCAGCCTGAATCACTTCACGAACAAATCGACCTACGATCCGGCGAAGGTAATCGCGGAGGTCGACGCTTCGTTCTCGAGCAACGCTGACGACGCGTTGATGACGTACCCCGCGACGAGTCCGGATCTGCAGGACCGAAACTTCAATGGCCCTTCGCGCGGTAATCTGCCGTTGTACCGGCAAACGCAGTTTGTCGTCGGTCTGATGAACGGAACGCAGTTCGGAGGTACGGTCGATCCGCGAATGGCGCGCATGCTGGCAAACGCTCCAGACTCGGTGTACCACGGGCTCGATCCGGTTAATCGGACGAGTGGGGTGCCAGCCGCCCAGCAGCCCGGCCAGCTGTTCGGGAAGTATCTCTTCAACGACCGTTCGAAAGTTCCGGCGATGACGTACGCGCAGTTGCAGTTCGTCAAGGCGGAAGCGGCGTTGAGAATGGGTGATCAGGCAACGGCGCTGACGGCGTACCGTAATGCGATTTCATCGCACATCGATTTCGTCAACGCACGCAATCTCGACGACGCTCAGACGGCGACGCAGATCACCGCCGCGGAGAAGGCAGCTTTTCTGGCATCGCCGAACATCGTTCCGGCAGTACTGACTCTTTCACATATCATGTCCCAGAAATACATCGCGCAGTTTGGCTGGGGGCATAACGAGATGTGGATGGACATGCGCCGGTATCACTACACCGACAATGATCCGGTAAGCGGAGTCGAAGTGTTCCGCGGCTTCGCCCCGCCGTCGATTCTTTACGGCGACAATGCGGGCAAACTGGTTTATCGCATCAGGCCGCGCTTCAACTCCGAGTATGTGTGGAACAGGGCGTCCCTCCAGGTCATCGGCGGGCTCGATACCGATTACCACACCAAGCCGTTGTGGATCCTCACACCATGAGTGCTATCACGATGAATAGACATAGAGCATTTGCGGCACTCCTCTGTGCAGGAGTGCTGATGGGTTGTTCTGTTGGCGACAAACAGGTTCGGAGCATTACCGGGCCGCCACCAGCTACGTCCCGAATCAGATTCTTCAACTTCGGTGTCAACGCTCCGAGCGTGAACTTCTACGCCGACCAGACGAAGATGACGGCGATCCAATCCACGACCGGCGTCGAGTCGACCAACGGCGTTGCGTACGGCGGCGTTGGAGCGGGTGGGGCGTACGACGCGATCGCGCCGGGGACTCACACGCTTACCGGCAACATTGCGGCGGCGACTGACAAGGACCTGGCCATCTCGAGCGCCACCGCCAATATCGAGGATGGCAAGTACTACTCCTACTACCAGAGCGGTATTTACAACTCGACGACGAAGAAGGCGGACGCCTTTGTAGTCGAAGACAATTTCACAGCGCCGACGGACTTCTCGCAGGCCACTGTGCGATTCGTGAATGCCATCTCCAACGCCAATCCGATGACGCTCTACGCCAAGAACACGACGTCCGGCGTCGAAACGGCAATCGGTGCGGAAACCGCCTACAAAAACGCGGGTGCTTTTGTGAACATTCCCGCCGGCACGTATGACTTGAGCACGCGCTACACCGGCGTGACGACGAATGCGATGGCGAGAACCGGGGTGGCCTTCGCCGGTGGTCGGGTTTACACGATCACGGCGCGCGGTGACATCACGGTTGCACCGACGACGACTGGGTGCGCGGCCTCGAACAAGACCTGCCTGGACAACACCACTAATAGGTAGGGCCGAACAGATAGCAAAGCCCCCGGCAATTGCCGGGGGCTTCTGCTTTTGGTAACCGGAAGTAGAGCGCCTGTCCGGGCGAATAACTAAAGCGCTGTATCCAAGCTCAGCCGTTGTGCGTCCAACTCGCAGAACTGGCACCGCCAGCGACATTCGCGATGCCTCCGCCCGTGGGTCTCCGGGCTCGTTGCAAACCTCACTGCGAGGTCAAAAATGTTTGATTCGTTTGCGCAACTATTCCCCGCGCAATGGCAAGGCGCGGTTCTGCTCCTCACTGCGCCGTTCAGTTGGTTCGCCACCTGGCAACCGACGATTCTGTCGTCGCTGATCAACGGACATCCAGCGTCGCGTCTCTTTACGTGGGTCGTGCTACTCGTGCCTGTGCTCGTGTTGATGGCCGGCGCGTGGTGCACTGCGGCCTCGTTATACACGCTGCCATTCCGCTCTGGTCGCGGACACTTCCTCTCCGCGCTGCTCATGACCTGGTGGGACGCTGGTCGCTGCATCTGGCTCTTCTGGGCCGGCATGCTGCGAGTCGGTGTCGCGCTGGTCGGCTGGGTAATCGGCTCGATCCGGTTTGGACTGCTGATGCTCAAGAACATTCTGCTTGGCATCGTGCGGTCGCCGCTGACGCTGCTCGACGGTGCGTCGCGCAGCTACTTCCAGCCTGGTGTACCGTGGGTTGCGTTCATGCTGCTCAGCGCATGGTGCGCGATCGAAGCAACGATCTTCACGTTCACCCTGCAGCCAACTCTGGTTGAAGTGTTCGGCAGCCTCACCGGCTTCGATCCGAATCCGCGAGTGATGGCTCCGCTGCTGTGGATGTTCCTGTTCCTGCTCGTCGCGGGATCCTTCGCCTGCGTCCAGGTAGTCACTGACGCAATCAAGGCGAAGAAGGTAGGTACAATAGTTCAGATGCTCGTCGTCGAAGCGGCGGTGATGTTCTTCGAAGTCATCTTCCTGTATCGCGAGCTCATCGACGCGATCACGCCGTGGATTGCGCAGCAGTCGGGTGACTCGGTTCACCTTGGAATCTTTGCTACAATCGGACTCGCTTCGTTCGGCTGGCTGGGCGTGCGCGGCATGTCGTGGTTCCTGTTTGGCCGGTTTGGAACACCGGCGCTGCTGGCAGTTCTTTCACGCCAGGCAGTCGATCACGAAGGCGTAACTCGCGCGCCGGCCGCTGCCCCACAGCCTTCGCTGTGGAAGGAGCCCGTCAATGCCCTCAAGGCAGAGACCGCGTGGTTCCACGAAGAAGCCAAGCGCATGTTCGAGCTGCTCTCGCTTCCGATCCTGCAGCTGTTCGCCTCGGCGATCAACTTCGCGGTGATCATCGTGCAAGGCCGCCCGCACTTCATACTGCCTTTCACGTCGATCGAAGACATACTCGCGGCGACGCCGGCGTTTGGTCATCGCTCGTCGGATGACAAGGCGAGAAAGCGCACGCCAATGGATCCAATGCCGAGGATAGCCTAATGAGCAAACTTCGGATTGTGAAAGTCGTTACTGGGGCGGCCTTAGCGGGGATGGTGATACTTGCTGCCCTCGGATGCTCCGAGGCGGGCGGCAGCAGCCCGCGCGTCGCACGGTCGACGCTGGTGCTGGCAATCGACGTCAGCGGCTCGTTCAGCGGCAAGAAAGGCTACGAGAGCGCGGTCGATTTCGCTGCAAACTATCTCTACGCGCACCTGCACGGACTCGGCGGACTCAAGGAGCCAACGGCGGTATTCGTCGGCTCGTTCGGCGGTGAAAAACCCGGCGAGACGAAGTCATTCCAGCCGATCATGACCTTCGACAAGATGACGGTGCCGCAGATTGCCGCGTACCTGCGCAAGGAATATCCGCCGCACGACGGGCTCACGGATTTCAATCCGTTCTTCGAGCGCGTCGCGACGCTGGTGAAGCGCCAGAACCTGGTGCTGTCACCGATCAACGTGGTGATGCTGACGGACGGCATTCCGGACACGCCGACGTCGAAGAACGACAGCTTGAGCAAGTACAAGAAGATCAACGTCGGCGGTCTCGAGTACCTGTCGAAGAACACGACGCTGCGCTTGCTCTACCCGCGTCCAACCGTTGCCGTGCACTGGGAGAAAAACGTTCCGCGCCGTCGCGTGAGAATCTGGACGGTGGACGACGAAGTGATGGCGACGTGGAAGCAGCACTACAATCCGGGTCAGCCGCCGGAGCAGCAGGCCGAGCTCTGGAAGTGGATCAACGACAACGTGGATTTCCGGGTACGAAGCGCCGGAGTTTTCTAAAAAGAAGATTCAGGACATAACGGACGGCGGGTTGTCTCTTCGGGGACGCCCGCTGTTTCGTTTTTGGTCTCGGCGTATAGTCCCGAGTGCCTAGCTGGCAATTTCAATACAGAAGCGGTGAGCCTCAAGCTTAGAGAGCAGCTACGCTGTGAGCTGTGCTGGCGCAGTCCGAAGACAGCCGTGAGCGCCGAGCTGGCTCTGAGCTCGCAGCTGATGGGTAAGCGTGGTAGCAAAGCTCGGAGCGTAGCTGCTCACCAAGCTTGGAGCTCGCCGCTTCTGTATTGTGGATCCCGGCTACTAGCCGCGGACTGTACGCCGAGACTTACTGCACCAACTTCCCCAAATCTCTCCACTTAATCAGGATGACGTGGTTGTCCACCAGCGCTTTCTTGAACTCAGCGCTGTTCACCACGTCGTAATCACGCTGACGCCACGCCGAGCCGTAGGGCTCGTGGTTGACCGTCACCGCCTGTAGCTCCGCGTCGTCGTGACCGAGGTGGATGATCAGTTCGGTGACGCCAGGCTTGAGATTGTTGATCGCGTTCAGGTAGAACTCTTTCCACTTGTCGCGCGGCACATCGCCGCCGGCGATCACAACCGCGTCGAGCACGACGTCCTTCGGTGTGATGTTGAAGTCGCCGGCGCCGAAGCCCTGGCGCACCGCGAGAAACGGCAGATGGTATTCGCGCGCGACCTTGGTGTAAACATTGAACAGCGCCGGCGTGGTGAACAGCGCACCCATGTGACTGTCGAGATGCGTCGGTTTGATCCCGAGCGCCAACGCGCGCTCGACCTGCGCGCGTAGCTCGCGCTCGACTTCTTCAGGCTTCGCGCGCTTGGCGACGATCGATTCGTCGTTCGGCAGCGTGCCATCTGGATCGTACAGAGTCGGGACTTTGTCGACGGGTGCCAGTCCATCCCATCGATAGGTCTGCCACTCGCTGGTCAGGGTGAGATGGAGCCCGAGATCGGCTTCGGGATGTGCTTTGGCGTACGCGGCAACCTCGGTGACCCACGGAGTCGGCATCATGATGCTGGCCGAGGTTATGGCGCCGGAATTCAGCGCATCGAAGCTGGCTGCGTCTGCGGAATGCGTGAAGCCAAGGTCGTCGGCGTGGATGATCAGCAGCTTCGAATCTCGCGGATAGCCCAGTCGCTCGGCGATAGTCCTGTCCTGCGCTATCAGGGTAGATGCTGAGAGAAGCAGGGAAGCGCACAATCCAACCGATTTCAGCATTGGCGGACTCGGAAAATGGGAGAGAATATTATAGCTCTCGTTCACGCCCGGACTAGTCATGAAGCTCGCGTCTGCTCTCCTCGTCCTCATCGTTCCCACATTCCTCGGTGCGCAAGGCACTCGGCGACAACCGGCACTGGGCGCGCGGTCGGCGCCGATAATCCAGGTCGGCGGACTCAAGTTCAAGGATTTGGACCGCAACGGCCGACTCGATCCTTACGAGGATTGGCGACTCTCACCGTCTGCGCGCGCGCGCGATCTCGTCTCCCGGATGACCCTGGAGGAGAAAGCGGGGATGATGATGCACGGCACAGCGCGCAGCGCGGGCCCGATGGGAATGGTCGGCGCTGGAACGGGCTACGACACCGCGGCGATGGGTCGACTCATTCGCGACGCGGCCGTCAACAGCTTCATCACCAGACTCCGCGGTGATCCAGCGACGCTGGCGACGCAGAACAACGCGCTGCAGGCGATCGCGGAAACGACGCGACTCGGAATTCCGCTCACGATCAGCACTGATCCGCGCAATCACTTCCAGTACACGCTGGGCGCCAGCGTTCAGTCGAGTGGCTTCTCGCAGTGGCCGGAGACTCTGGGCTTCGCGGCGCTGCGTGATGCGAGTCTGGTACGCAGGTTCGCCGACATCGCGCGGCAGGAATACCGCGCCGTCGGGATCGAGGAGACGCTGTCGCCGCAGGCTGACATTGCGACGGAGCCGCGCTGGAGTCGCATCAGCGGAACGTTCGGTGAGGATCCGGACGTCGCACGCGAAATGGTGAAGGCGTACGTCGAGGGCTTTCAGCACGGAGCATCGGGACTGGATTCCGCGGGAGTGCTGGCTGTGGTCAAGCACTGGGTTGGCTACGGTGCCCAGAAGAACGGCCTCGATAGCCACAACAGTTACGGAAAAGTCGCCAGCTTCTCGGGCAAGCTCGACACCCACATCAAGCCCTTCACCGGGGCCTTCGCGGCGCACGTCGCCGGTGTGATGCCGACGTATTCGATTCTCGAGGGCGCGACGCTGAATGGACGCCCGATCGAACAAGTGGGGGCCGGCTTCAATCAGCAGCTACTTAATGAATTGCTGCGCAAACGGTATGGGTTCGACGGAATCGTCGTCACTGACTGGCTGATCACCAACGATTGCGATACCGCTTGTCAGAACGGCGCGCCGGCGGGTACGCGGCCATCGTTCGGCGGACTCGGGATGCCGTGGGGTGTGGAATCCATGTCGAAGGCTGATCGCTTCGCCAAGGCGATCAACGCTGGCGTCGATCAGTTTGGTGGCGTCGAAGAATCTCAATACGTGGTCGAAGCGGTGCGCAGCGGAAAGGTGAGCGAGAGGCGAGTGAATGAGTCGGCGTACAGGGTGGCGGTGCAGAAGTTCAGACAAGGATTATTCGAGAATCCCTATGTCGATCCGGCGCGCGCGGCCAGCGTTGTTGGCAACGCGGATTTTCAGCGCCAGGCGACTAACGCTCAGGCGCGGTCATTGGTACTGCTCGAGAACAAGAAGGATTTCCTGCCGCTCGCTGCGCGTGGAAAGCGCGTATTCCTGCACGGCGTCGATTCAGCGACGGCGGCGCGGTATGGCTTCACGGTCGTATCCGATTTGTCGCAAGCCGATTTGGCGATCGTGCGGACCTCGGCGCCGTATCAAACCATCCATCCGCAATACGTCTTTGGCGCGATGATGCACGAAGGTGACCTCGGCTTCCGCGACGGCGACAAGGAATTCGAGGAGATCAAGCGGATCACTGCTGCGGTGCCAACGGTGTTGACCATCACCCTCGATCGACCGGCGATTCTAACCGGTGTGAAAGATCGCGCGACGGCGTTACTCGCCAACTTCGGTGTCAGCGATGCAGCGTTGCTCGACGTGATTACCGGCGTCGTCCAGCCGCAGGGACGGTTGCCATTCGAGCTGCCGTCGTCGATGGCGGAAGTCGAAGCGCAGAAGTCGGACGTGCCGCACGACACCGCCCACCCGCTTTATCCGATCGGGTTCAGCCGCCGCTACTCTCGCGCGGCGCGCTGAGTCCGGGGCGCATCCGGCTTGGACAACGGGCCGCGCCGGAAGGCGTCAGCGGTGATTTCGTAGATGACTGACTCGCGGCCGTCGGCAATGCGGCGGCCGCGCTCGACACCGCCGATTTTCTCTACCGCGCGGCGCGAGCGGTAGTTGTCGGGTCCGACGAGTAGCACGACTCGATCGACGAACTTGAATGCGTGGGCGAGCATCAGGCGCTTCATGTCCTGGTTGTAGCGTCCGCCCCAGTAGTCGCGCGCGAGGAACGTCCAGCCGATCTCGATCTCACTGCGATCCGGATCGTAGTGCGAATAGCGCGAGCTGCCGATGATTTTCCTCGTTGCCCGATCGAGCACGACAAAAGCGCCGCCGGACTCCAGCGCGCCGCTGAAGAATTTCCGGAAGACAGGCTCGGTGTAGCGGTCGGGCTCGGGATGCACCTCCCAGATCAGCAGATCACTGGCGACTGCGAAGAGCGCGTCCCAATCGTCGACGCGCAGGGGTCTCAGCTCGACGAGTTCTCCCGTCAAGGTCGGTTGCAGCTCGAATGGCATCGGCGAAGTCGTGGCGTGGTGAAGGAAGATAAAGCAGTATTTACGGCCATGACTGAGCCTTCAGGGCCGATCAAATCGAGTTGGGTATCGGCGGCATTTATGGCCGGCCTGCTTTACCTCATTATCGGGCTGGTTTCAGCGGCGCTCGCCGGCGGCGTGTGGGGCCCGCGTCTGCGCTTCTGGCGATTCATGGCCTGGGTGCTGAGCGCAATCGTCTTCGGCGTCCACATCGCCAGGGACCGCATGCGTACGCGATATAGCGCGACCTCGACGGCGCTTCACGCTGCGCTTGGCGCCGCGCTGGGAGCGTTGGGTCTGGCGATCTCGGCCACCATTCACGGCTACGCGGTTTCATCACCGCATCTACGTGCCGTGAAGCTGTCTCTGCTGATTTGGCCAATAATTACCGCAGTGCCGGCATTTGTGGTCGCGCTGCTGGTTGCATTCGTCCTTAGGCGAGATCCGGAGGTGAAGTCGTGATGTTGCCCGTCATGTTGCTTTACTCATTGCTAATCGCGCCACTAATGCCAATTGGAATCTTCGATGGCCACGGCGACGTCGGAACGGTGCGCCGAGCGGGCTCAGCGTCGTATGACCCGCGCACGCAGAGCTATGTGATTAGCGGCTCGGGCCAGAACATGTGGGCAGGTCGCGACGACTTCCACTATGTCTGGAAGCGGCTGACTGGGAATTTCATTCTGTCGACTCGGGCGCGTTTCATCGGACGGGGCGTGGAAGCGCATCGAAAGATCGGCTGGACGATTCGCCCGACGCTGGATGAGACAAGCCCACAGGTGACGGCGGCGCTCCACGGTGACGGTCTGATGTCACTGCAATTTCGTCGCGCGAAAGGCGGGACGACGGAGGAGATCAAATCTCCGGACAGTCTGCCAAACGCGGATGCAGTGATTCAGCTGGAACGTCGCGATGGCACTTACGTCATGTCGGTTGCGCGGTACGGCGATACACTGGTGAGCACGCAGCTCACGGATCTCGCGCTGCCTGACACCGTCTACGTCGGGCTGTTCGTTTGTGCGCATAACGACTCGGTGGTCGAGCGCGGCGAGTTCAGCAACGTGCGAATCACCATTCCGCCGAAGACGGGCTACGTGCCCTATCGCGACTACCTCGGCAGCAATCTGGAGATTCTCGATGTCGGGACGGGGAATGCGACGATCGTCCATCAGTATCAGGGATCATTTCAGGCGCCGAACTGGACGACTGATGGCAAAGCGCTGATCTACGCCCAGGAAGGGAAGCTGTATCGGTTCGATCTGGCGACGAAAACGCCCTCAGTGATCAACACCGATTTCGCGACCCGCAACAATAACGACCACGTGCTCTCGTTCGACGGCAGAATGCTGGCGATCAGCAATCACTCGCCCGCCGACAGCAACGTGTCGATTGTCTATACGGTGCCGACCACCGGCGGCGTTCCCAAACGCATCACTGCGAAAGGCCCATCCTATCTGCACGGCTGGTCGCCAGACGGCCGGTGGCTCGTTTACGTCGGCCAGCGCAACGACGAGTTCGACATTTACAAGATTTCTGTCGACGGTGGCGAGGAGACCAGGCTCACCTCGGCGAAAGGTCTCGACGACGGCCCGGAGTATACGCCCGATGGCAAGTACATCTACTTCAATTCGGCACGCACCGGTCGAATGCAGATCTGGCGGATGCGTCCGGACGGCAGCGATCAACAACAGATCACCAACGACAACTTCAACAACTGGTTCCCGCACATCTCGCCCGATGGGAAGCAGATTGTGTTCATCTCGTTCCCGCTCACCGTGCCCGCTGACGATCACCCGTTCTACAAGCACGTGATGATTCGGCTGATGCCGATTGGCGGCGGACCAGCGCGCGTGATCGCCTATGTCTTTGGCGGTCAGGGCACCATCAACGTTCCGTCGTGGTCACCCGATGGAAAACGCCTCGCTTTCGTCAGCAACTCGGCGATGCCGTGACTGTTTTAAAGACTTCAGAGTGAGCAGCGGATCGTCGCTGGCTTGCAAGGCAATTCTGTTCGATCTCGACGGCGTGCTGGTTGATTCAGCAGAGTGCGTCGAGCGAACGTGGCGCTCGTGGTCGGCTCGGCACGGACTGAACGCCGACGAGGTCATCGGCGTTGCGCACGGTCGACGGACGATCGAGACGGTGCGCGCTGTCGCTCCGCATCTGGATGCGCCGCATGAGGTCATCGCGCTCGAGGCGCACGAGGCCATGACGAGCGAGGGCATTAGTGAGGTCGAGGGAGCGCGTGAGCTGATCGACCAGCTCCCGGAGAAGCGGTGGGCAATCGTGACGTCGGGCACGCGTGCGATTGCATCGTTCCGATTGAATCTCGTTGGAATCCCGATTCCGCGGGTGATGGTGTGCGCCGACGAGATCACGCACGGCAAGCCGCACCCCGAGGGCTATCTCACCGCAGCCTCACGACTCGGTTTTACGCCGCTCGACTGCGTGGTGATCGAAGACACCCCGCCTGGGATCGAGGCGGCGCACGCAGGTGGAATGCGCGTGATCGCCGTGGAAGCGACTTACCCTCGCGAAGGTCTCGCCGGCGCCGATGTCATTGTCCCGCGGCTAGCTGACCTGAAGGTGTCGGTCACTGCCGGCCGCATTCAGATCCTCACCTGACTGCATCTGGTCGCGGCCAGGGCCAGAGCTCGAATCGATCCACAGCGACCGAGACGACGCCGACTCGTCCGCGACTGACGTCTACGCTCGCGTCTGCGGGAGGCATCGAGAGACGCAGCCGCTTCACCAGCTTGTTGCCCTCGAGGGTGGAAACGCTGGAATCATTCCAGACTGTGATGAGTACGCTGTTGTCAGGCTCGACCTCGACGCCGTCGAACTTGCTGGGTCCCGGCGCGACGTCCTTTGGCGCTTGATCTCCGGGATGCCATTCCTGCACCGCTTTGCCGCCGAACGGGGCGAGTACGATGCGACGACCAGTCGGATCCCAGCCGATTCCGTCTGGCATTGACAGCGCCGGAGTTTCGAGTGCGATCGTCACTCTGCGCGCACGATCGACGTGATAGATGCGATCCGGCGCGACGTGCTGAAGGTTGCCGCTCACCGGCCGCATGCCAGTGTCGGTGATGTAGAAATCGCCATCGGGGCCGATCGTGAGGTCGTTGAGAAATCCGGCGCCCTGCGGCGCCAGGTCGATTGCCTTAAACGGAGCGCCGGTGCGGGTGTCGAACCCGCGCAGGACGTCGACATCGAGCACCCACAGTGTGTCGCCCTGCACGCGCGATCCCATCGGCGCGTTGAGAGTCACGCCGTTCCGTCCACCCTGAATGAAGTGGAGGCTGTCGACCACACCGTCGGCGGTGATGCGGGTAATGAAGCCGTTGCCATCCTTGATCCCCGGATCGCCGTTGATGTTGCTGACGAAGTAGACGTTGCGTGTGGGATCGAAGGACAACGCCTCCGGTGACGAAAGTCCATCGTGGACGATCGCGATCGGCCGATCGGCTTGGGCGGATGTTGTCGAGCTGGAGTCGCTTGATTTCGTATCGGACTTCGTGGTGCAGGCGACGACAAGGAAAACGCCGATCAATGCCCGTTTCATGACAGCTCCTTACTGGTTGATGGTGCGCTATCAGACTTTACCCTGAACTCGTTGCGGAGGGCGCGGAGTTTCCGTATTTCAGTTCGATGCGCAGACCCCGTTTGACACTCGCCGCGGTGCTGACAGTTACCGCATTGGCCAGGCCGCTCGTTTCGCAACAGCCCGAGACCAATCCGCCGCCCGACGACCGGTTCAAAGTCGACATCCTCGTCATCTCACCGCATCCGGACGACGAGACGACGATTGCAGGATATCTGGCGAAGGCAGTGCTCGATGACAAGAAGCGCGTCGCCGTGGTGGTTACGACCCGCGGCGATGCGGGAAGTAACCTCGTCGGTTTCGAGCAGGCGCGCGCGCTGGGAGAAATTCGCGAGATCGAGACAAGGCAGGCACTGGCATCAATCGGCATTGACAAGGTTTTCTTTCTGAGAATGCCCGATACGCCCGGTTTCGATGTTGCGGATGTGCTGCGCTCGCTCGAGACCGGACATCACGGCGAGGCGCTCGCTGATGCGGTGCGTTTCATACGACTCACTCGTCCTGACGTGGTGATCACGATGCTGCCGGCGACGGTCTCGGGGGAAAACCACGAGGATCACCAGGCGTCAGGCGTGATCGCAACCGAAGCGTTCGATCTCGCCGGCGATCCGACGGCGTTCCCTGAGCAAGTGGCGATGCCGGAGGACCGACTCTACTACGGCAACCTGATGGAAGGCCTGCGTCCGTGGCAGCCGAAGAAACTCTACTACTACACTGACGCCACCCACTTCGAGTTCATGAAGGGCAAGGGCCCCGAGTATTCGATGACCGCGATCTCGCCGTCGCAGCGCGTCTCGTATGCGCGACTGGCCGCGAAAGAAGAAACTTTCCATCGCACCCAGTACGGCGACGACCCGGTCAAGGCGTTAGCCAGCAACAATCTCAAGGATTTCGAGCTGCCGCTGCCATTCGTGCTCGCCAAGTCACTAGTCGGCGGCGCCGCGACGGCAGACATTCTCGACGGTGTCGGCGGCAGGCCAATCCCATTCGCGCCTGTACGCGGCTATCGCCCCGAGAGCCAGCCACCGCTCTCGATCGAGCTCGGACAGGCGTGGGCGTTCTACAAGCGCTTCTATCCCGCCCACAATCTCGATGTGATGAACGCGCTGCTGGCGCCGGAGATCGGGGTCGGCAGCGGTCAACATTTTCCGGTGATGCTGTTGTTGCGCAACAACACCGACGCGGCCGTTACGTTTCATCTGCGCACGCAGCTGCCGCCGGGTTGGTCGATCGACAGCACATCCGCCCAGCATGGACACCCTTGGCCGCAGACGACATTCACCGCCGGGCCGCACGATGATTTCCCGGTACGAATTCGGCTTATCGCTCCAACGCTGGCGAAATCGGAGTGGCAGACAATTACGTGGGTTGCTGATGCCAATGGACAACAGCTGGGGCCAGTTCAGCTCAAGGTCAAGGTCGGCGGCCAGTGAGACAGTGAATTCAGCGATGACCCCTCGCCTTGACTTCATTCTGGCTGTTCTTGTTTTAGGTGTCGGCGCTTGTGGCAGCGGAGATGCACCAACCGCGCTGCGTGATCCCCGCGGCGTCATACTGGTCGTGGATGGGGACAGACATTCGCAGATTTACGCGATGCGTCCCGACGGCAGCGAGATTCGGCAGCTGACCCACAACAACGTCATGAACACCGATCCCGCTCTGTCGCCTGACGGGACGCAAATCGCGTTCATAAGCCTCGTCGACAGCATACCAGGCTTCCCAGCAAGGCGTCCGGATGTCTACGTTATGAACGTCGATGGATCCGGCGTGCGTCGTCTCTACGCGTCACCGAACACTTCGTGGCATCCGACGTGGTCACCGGATGGCAAGCACATCGCTTTCACCAGCGTCGATCCTGCCATTGGCGATTTTCGCGTCTACGTGATGAACAGCGACGGATCGAACGTGCACGTCGTCGGCAATGCACCGCGAGGGAGTTTTGACCCGGAGTGGTTTCCGGACGGGACGCGCCTCCTCTTCCTATCCAATCGCTCGCCACGGAACTGGTGGACGATGTATACCATGAACGTGGACGGGACTGGAGAACGACAGCTGGCGGGCGACAATGCCTGCAACACAAACCTGGGGGGAGCGCGCCTGTCACCCGACGGCAATCGCATCGCCTATCACTGTGGCAGCGCGGGTCTCTACATAATTGGCGCGGACGGGGCGGGGACCGGGATTCATGTAGACACTTCGATACCCGCGAACGGCTCCGCTGATGGGAAGCCGGTCTGGTCGCCAGCTGGCGACCAACTCGCGTTTTCCAGCAATCGCGAAAGTACCTTTCAGCAGTCAATTAATCACGTCTACACAGTGGCCATAACAGGCGGCGTACCAACGAAGATCACCAGGGACAGTCGAGGCTGGTATCCTGACACATGGGGAATTGTTCGATAGCGACCCCTTTTTTTCTCCCTCCCAATTGCGAGGCACATGAGCGCACCTGAATCGCAGTCCGCGACCACTGCCGCCGAGCATCCGCACCTTCACCGCCGATTCAACCTGCTGAGCGCTACTGCGCTCAACATGACCAACATGATGGGAGCGGGACCGTTTATCACGATCCCGCTTCTCATGTCTGCCCTCGGCGGCCCACAAGCGATGCTGGGGTGGATCGTC